>CP060501.1:643333-965000 GCA_024760545.1 Nitrospira sp. | reverse complement strand
CTTTTGCTTAATGAGCCTGCGAGTTATCCTGCGTAGCAAGGTTAAGGCGGAAAGCCGGAGCCGTAGCGAAAGCGAGTCCGAATTGGGCATCTAGTTGCGTAGGATAGACCCGAAGCGAAGTGATCTACCCATGGCCAAGGCGAATCCGCCGTAACAGGCGGAGGAGGCCTGAACTGATGTTTGTTGCAAAAAGCTCGGATGAGCTGTGGGTAGGGGTGAAAGGCTAAACAAACTTCGTGATTGCTGGTTCTCCCCGAAATGTCTAGAGGGACAGCCTCGTGTCAGCCGTAACGGAGGTAGAGCACTGAATGGGCTAGGGGCGTTCCAACGCTACTGAACCCAATCAAACTCCGAATGCCGTTACTGGACGCACGGGAGTGAGACTACGAGTGCTAAGATCCGTGGTCGAAAGGGAAATAGCCCAGACCGTCAGCTAAGGTCCCTAAGCGCAAGCTAAGTGGGAAAGGTTGTAACGTCGCTCAGACAGCCAGGAGGTTGGCTTAGAAGCAGCCATCCTTTAAAGAGTGCGTAATAGCTCACTGGTCGAGCGATGGTGCGCCGAAAATTTATCGGGGCTCAAGTTTGCCACCGAAGCTACGGACTTTCCTCGCAAGAGGTGAGTGGTAGGGGAGCATTCTCTGTGCAGTGAAGGTTGACCGACAAGGACAGCTGGAGCGCAGAGAAGAGATTATGCAGGCATAAGTAGCGATAATTGATGTGAGAATCATCAACCCCGTAAACCTAAGGTTTCCTGGCCTATGTTCGTCAGGTCAGGGTGAGTCGGGTCCTAAGCCGAGGCCGAGAGGCGTAGGCGATGGAAAACAGGTCAATATTCCTGTACCACAATGATGGCGTTATCAGCGAAGGGGGGGTGCAGAAGGGTAGGCACCGCCGGGTCCCTGGAATACCCGGTCTAAGCGAGTAGGCGGGTCTTGATGGCAAATCCGCAAGACCGTTAACGCCGAGACGTGATGGGGAGGCCGCAAGGCCATAAACGGGCTGATCCCATGCTGCCGAGAAAAGCCTCGTAGCGAGTCATCATTGTGTCCGTACCGCAAACCGACACAGGTAGGTGGGTGGAATACACCAAGGGGCGTGAGAGAACACTTCCTAAGGAACTTTGCAATTTAGCCCCGTAACTTCGGGAGAAGGGGTGCCACGCGTAGGTGAGTCTGTACAAGGCGAGCCGAACGTGGTTGCAATAAAGTGGCTCTAGCGACTGTTTACCAAAAACACAGGACTCTGCGAACACGCAAGTGGACGTATAGGGTCTGACGCCTGCCCGGTGCTGGAAGGTTAACCGGAGGAGTTAGCCGCAAGGCGACGCTTTGAAGGGAAGCCCCAGTAAACGGCGGCCGTAACTATAACGGTCCTAAGGTAGCGAAATTCCTTGTCGGGTAAGTTCCGACCTGCATGAATGGCGTAACGACTGGAGCGCTGTCTCAGGGAGTGACTCAGCGAATTTGTTGTTCCGGTGAAGAAGCCGGGTGCCCGCAACTAGACGGAAAGACCCTGTGCACCTTTACTACAACTTGACATTGGATGTTGGAAGGCGCTGTGTAGGATAGGTGGGAGCCTGTGAAGCATGGCCGCTAGGTCGTGTGGAGGCGTCCTTGAAATACCACCCTGAACGTTCTGATATTCTAACTCGGTCCTGTCATCCAGGACGAAGACAGTGTCTGGTGGGTAGTTTGACTGGGGCGGTCGCCTCCCAAAAGGTAACGGAGGCGTTCAAAGGTTCCCTCAGGCTGGTCGGTAATCAGCCGTCGAGTGCAAAGGCATAAGGGAGCTTGACTGCGAGAGCGACAGCTCGAGCAGAGACGAAAGTCGGACTTAGTGATCCGGTGGTTCTGTGTGGAAGGGCCATCGCTCAACGGATAAAAGGTACGCCGGGGATAACAGGCTGATCTCCCCCAAGAGTTCACATCGACGGGGAGGTTTGGCACCTCGATGTCGACTCATCGCATCCTGGGGCTGAAGCTGGTCCCAAGGGTTAGGCTGTTCGCCTATTAAAGCGGTACGAGAGTTGGGTTCAGAACGTCGTGAGACAGTTCGGTCCCTATCTGTTGTGGGCGGAGGAGAGTTGAGAGGGGCTTTCACTAGTACGAGAGGACTGTGAAGGACGGACCTCTAGTGTGCCGGTTGTCGCGCCAGCGGCAGCGCCGGGTAGCTATGTCCGGTGGCGATAATCGCTGAAAGCATCTAAGCGAGAAGCGTGCCTCAAGATAAGCTCTCCCGGGGCGTATGCCCCCTAAAGACCACTTGTAGACTACGAGTTTGATAGGCTGGGTGTGGAAGGCTCGTAAGAGCTGTAGCTAACCAGTACTAATCGGTCGTGCGGTTTAACATCCTTTGCTCCTGATAGACATGGTCTCACCGAAATGCGCAGAACGCGTTTCGGAGTGCGGAAGAAAAGTTCTGACGCATACAAGATTTATTCAGTGTGAGTGTTCCCGGTGGCCATACCGGAGGGGCCCCACCCGTTCCCATACCGAACACGGAAGTTAAGCCCTCCAAGGCCGATGCTACTGCTGCCGCGAGGCAGTGGGAAAGTAGGACGCTGCCGGGTTACAAACAGAAAGCCTGCTGGTGAAAGCCAGCAGGCTTTCTTACTTTTTGGCCCGGTGCAGCGTCCCAGAAGAAGGCGGTGGGTTTTATCCGCCGGCATTAATTGCGATAAAACGATAGTTAGCCGGCGGTTCACACGAAGTGTGGTGTGGACCTCTGCCGGGTTACAAAAAGAGCCCGATGACCGAAAGGTCGTCGGGCTCTTCTCTTTTGTCCCCCGGCAGCAAAACCCACTTTCCTAAGCCTACTGAAGGCAAAGTACCTATCCGCCGCGATTTGATCGAACGCGGCGGTACGAGCAAGCTTGGTGTGGACCTCTGCCGGGTTACAAATAGAAAGCCTGCTGGTGAAAGCCAGCAGGCTTTCTTGCTTTTGGGCCCCCGGCAGCAAAACCTACTTTCGATAAAGAAAGCCAGTGGGTCTTATCCGTCGGCATCAAGTGCGATAAAACGATGGTTAGCCGGCGGCTCACACGAAGTGCGGTTTGGACCTCTGCCAGGTAATGTTATCGTAAAGAAATCCTAATCGCTCCTTCAGGAGTGCCGCCACTCTCATCGCAGCTGACTGCATGGCAAATCTAGGTGGGACAATCCGGCTTTGGTTGGATCCACAATTTTGAATTGGAGGGTTTGTAAGGGCGGCAGGCATGCTGCGATCATCCTAAACCATGTTGCATGGAGGGCAGTTCCCCGGGTGACGTTTGTGATCTTACCTCGAACTCCCATCGCATTGGACAATGCGCAGACGGGGAGCGTATGCTTCAGCGTCCCATGACCGTGTGGGCTCGTCAGATCATGAGAGTAAGGGAAAGGGGCCATGTCTTTGGTGCCTTCCCACGACTGCTTCCGATCCGCTCAAGTTATTTCTCGGACTGATCCGACACCGGGATCGTTCCATCCCCTGACACAACGATTTCTTCTTTGTAACACCAGCACAATTCACCTGCACGCGAGATGTGACCGGTCAGACGATCCATTCGCGGGCACAACCGGGAGGTATCCATGCCGTTCTCCCCAAAAATGCTGTGGGGTGCTGCGCTATTGGGATGTGCAATAGGAGGTGCGATTGTGCTGTACCCGGCTCGTACGTTGCCTGGAGTCTCATCGGTCTGCCAGTCGATGGACACGGTCGCCAACTACCTCCATGCCGTGATCGAGGCGGACCGAGATACATATACCCGGCATGTTGTGGAACGTATGCAAACGAAAGGAATCGTCGTCGCCTCGGAAAACTGGGAAAAAAGGCACACTCTTCCCTTGCCGGCCCAATTTCTCATGGAATCCGGACGGCATCTCGATAAGAAGGGCATAGGCATACAGTACCGGCTGATCAGCTCGTGGCCGATCAATAAGCGAAATGTCGCCGCAACTCCCCTCCAAAAGACTGCGCTCGGTACAATCGGGACTCAATCCAACCGTCCCTTCACTGGAGTCACGAAGGTAGGCGACACCGCTTACTACGAAGCAGTGTATCCTGATCTGGCCGTCACCCAGGCCTGTGTCGGCTGCCATAATGCCCATCCCGACAGCCCCAAGCGAGACTTCAAGGTCAATGATGTCATGGGTGCGATCGTGATCAGTATTAAGTTAGGACCCGGTTTCCCTGGATAGAGAATCAGACGGCCATCCAGTCATGGATGTACCCGTGATCAGGTTGAGATTTGTCGACGACGCACGCCGGATCTAAGATAATGGAAGGATCGATGGATGGACCAGCCTTATAAATTATATGTGGCTGATCTAGTTGAAAAATCTTGAGAACAGGCGTCGCAGGCCTTCCGAGTGACATAGATATCTACATCGAAGGGAGTCCAACATGATCGGTGTATTCGTCACGTTTCGCTACACAGACAATTTTAATGAGCAAGCTGTGCGGAAAATCGCTGAGACCGTACGTGCCAAGTTTGAGGGCATGCCCGGATTGCGTTCCAAGGCCTTCACGGTCAATTCCGGCAAGCGTGAGGCCACGAATTTCTACGTCTGGGACTCAGAGGATACAGCCAAGGCGTTTTTCAATGATGCCCTTCTGGAGCGTGTCACGGGTCTCTATGGAGTACGCCCCACCGTCGAGTTCGTGCAAATTGCCACGCTCGTGGAGAATGCTCGAAAGGACTAAACGGGCTGGGGATGGGCGTAGCGCATCACTGCTTCCGCGAACGCTCAGCGATGCGCGAATCTGCCGAAGTCCAGCCGGCGTCGAACGGATGGCCAGGGCTATCGATGTCGATAATCACCGGCGCGTGATCCGAGGGTACTGGTTTTCCTTTCCGTGCTTCGCGATCGATCTCAGCCCAAATGACGCGGTCCTTTAGTGGCGCGGTTACGAGTAGGTGATCGATGCGCATGCCGACGTTTTTATAGAAGCTCCCGGCTCGGTAGTCCCACCACGTGTACCGCCCCGGTTCCGGGTGATGTAATCGGTAGGCATCGACGAATCCAGCGGTCGACAGCCGCGCGTATGCCTGCCGCTCGCGTTCCGACACATGCGTGCCGCCCAAACAGGCCTGGATGTCCCACACATCGATATCCTCGGGCGCCACATTGAAGTCACCGCCAATGACGGCCGGTGTATCCGGCGTGACGGCCTGATTGATCCAGCGAGCCAGCTTGTCGAACCATACCAGCTTCGCTTCATAAAACGGCGAATCGATCTGTCGGCCGTTCGGCGCATACACAGAGATGATGCGTATGCGGCCGCATTCGGCGCTGACCATGCGCGCCTCGGCCAACGGTTCATCATCGCCGGTATCAGCTGTTCGTGCCGGCCGTAACGACTCTCCAAAGTTTGTGATTACGCCTCCAATGCCGCATCGGCTCGCGATCGCGACCCCATTCCATCGACCCTCACCATGGTGCACGAGTTCGTATCCGGCCTGCTTGAATGGTGCGACAGGCGCGTGCGCGTCCGCCAGCTTCGTTTCCTGCATCAGCAGCACGTCCGGCTTCGCCCGATCCAGCCACCACATGACCTTGTCGAGGCGTGCTTTCAGCGAGTTCACATTCCAGGTGGCAATCCGCATATCTCCAGCTTATCCCATCTCGGCGGAGCAGTGGGGGAGAAAAACGGAGATCATTTTTCCATCCCATCTAGTTTGAGTCTTTCTGCTCCTGCTAAGCTGCTCCCATGACTCGATCTCTCCGAGGAAAGTCCGTCATCGTGGTTGGAGCCGGGCTGGCGGGTTTGACGGCTGCCGTGGAGTTGCAGAGACACGGCGCGGCCGTCACGGTGCTGGAAGGTCAGGATCGGGTCGGCGGAAGGGTGTTGACGATCAGGGACGGGTTCGTTGGGCGACAGCATGCCGAAGCGGGCGCCGATTTCATTGACGAAGAACACGAAGAGATGTGTCGGTTGGTTCACAGCGTCAAGTTGAAGCTGGTTCCGGTCTTACGTTCCGGATTTTCCTTCGCGCTCTCCTTCAGCGGCAAGGTTCGGCCGCCTCTTTCCGGCGAAGGGATCTGGAAACGATTGAGGCACCATCTGGCGCCGCTGATCCATGCCTATCGGTTGAGCGAGCAGCGATGGGATGGAGCGGTTGCCAGGACATTGGGCACGATGTCCGTGGCGGACTGGATGAAAGAGGCGTCGTTGCCGCGCGAGTTGTGTCACATGCTGGTTGGCTTGCGAGGATTCTTCCTGGCCGATCCAGCCGACCTGTCCTTGCTCAGTTTGGTCGATCAAGTGGCATCCGGCAGTCCGGGGAAGGGCGGCATGTACCGGATCGCAGGTGGAAATGACCAGTTGCCAAAGACGCTGGCGTCGATGCTCCACGACCAGGTGCTGCTCCGGCATGAAGTGTGTGCCGTCTCCCAATCCAAGGCGACCGTTCGTGTCCGTGTTCGTACCGGAAATAATGAGTCGTGGCTTCGAGCCGATTATCTCATTCTCGCGCTACCGGCCACGAGAATGCGGATGCTCGAGATTCGACCGGCCTTGCCTTGTGAACAGGCTGCTGCCGTCTCGAAATTGTCCTACGGGCCGGTTACCAAAACGCTGCTGCAGTTTGATCGCCGATTCTGGAACAACCCGCATCGGCGGTTGGCGTATGGCACGAACCTGCCGATCGGCGCTGTTTGGGATGCCAACGAACAACAGAAGGGAAAGCCGGGGATCTTATGCCTGATGGCCGGAGGGACGACAAGTGCAGCGACCCGTCAGATTTTATCGACTGCCGGGACGGTGGCTCTGGTTCGAGCGCTCGACTGGCTCGGCAGCACCAGAAAGAGTCTGATCTCCATGCGTTCCGTCACGTGGGAACAGGATCCTTGGGTTCAGGGAGGCTACGCGGTCTTTAGTCCGCGATTCGATCCCGCGTTACGCGCATGGTTGGCCCGTCCTTGTGGTCGTATTCTTTTTGCCGGCGAACACACCAGCTTGCGATGGCAAGGCTACATGAATGGAGCAGTGGAAAGCGGATTACGAGCCACAGCCGAGGTCCAAGCCTTGAGCCGGTGATTGGCGAGAGTGGAAAGACGTTCTGCTTTTCCCGTGACCGATGTCTGTGGATCAGGGCAGGCTCATCACCCGGATGAACCTGCCCCGGTGAGTTGTTGATGGACTGGGATCATGCTCGTGTCCACACGAGCTATTTTTTCTTCCCCATCGTTTCTTGTAGAAGGGCTTTCCATTCGTCCCTGTTGACAGCCGGCATCGTCGTAATCTGGATATGTCCCATGGAGGCATTCATGACTGCGGCTTTCATGGCTGTCTTGTTGTCCGGAAATTCCCAGATCGCCACGACATCATATTCACCAAGGCAATAATACGCCTGGATCAGCTTGCCGCCGAACGTTTTGGCGTTCCTCTTGACCATCTCGGCGCGCTCGACGCCCTGGTCCTTCATGGTTTGAAGCCCCTGCTGACTGAACTTCACGAGACTCACGTAGGTCGGCATGGTAGCCCTCCTTGGTGGGATGGACATCTGTGGATTATTGGATGCCGCAAATCTTAGGCCTCTTTGGTGGACCGAAACAAGAGTGAGTTTGCCGTGCATTCGATGGGGACGCGCGAATGGTGAGTTCGGCTGCTGATTGGAGAGGCGGCGATGAAGCCTGTCGATTTCTCGAAGCCCGTTCGACTACAAGGTATAGGAGCTATCATGCGGAGCGCTCTGGATCAATCTCAACCCATAAGAAAGGAACAATAGCCGTGGGAACCAATACCATTCGACTCCATCGTGTGTTTCGTGCGACACCTGAACGGATTTACCGGGCGTTCCTTGATGCGGACGCCATGACGAAATGGCTACCGCCTAACGGTTTTACCGGCAAGGTCCATCACATGGATGCCAAAGTCGGCGGCACGTTCAAGATGTCGTTTACCAACTTCACCACAGGCAAGAGCCACTCGTTCGGCGGCCAGTACCTCGAACTCGTTCCGCATGAACGGATTCGCTACACCGAGAACTTCGACGACCCGAACCTGCCGGGAGAAATTCGCGTGACCGTCACGCTAAAGAAAGTGTTTTGTGGAACGGAAGTACATATCGTACAGGAAGGTGTGCCCGACGTGATTCCGGCTGAGGCCTGCTATCTCGGTTGGCAAGAATCGCTCATTCTGCTCGGGAAACTGGTCGAAGCGGAGATCCAAGACTAAGATCACCGGCAGACGGACCGACAAGGCAGAGCTTCCTAAATGTTCCAAAGGGGGCTCATGAGTAGGCTGAAAGTTGCGGCGGCAGTAGGCGGTTGCATCGCGGAGTCGACGGTATAAATCATGTTTGGCTGCTGCTATACTGCCGGACGGATGCAGAGCCGCCGGTCGTCCGGTTCGAACCGAGGAGGTTCCGATGCTGCCGCTCAGCCTTGCCGTGATTCTGGTCTCGTTGCTCGCATCACCTGTTTTTGCAGAAGAGAAATCGGCTTGCTCACTGTTGACCTCGAATGACATTGAGGGGGTCAGCGGTGGGAAAGTGACCGCGTCGCAGCCGTTGCACTTTGATGACATTCCAACCGGCCAGAACAAGGTCGTGAAAGTGGTCGGCTGCATGTGGGGCGTCTCCACTATGGGGCAAGTCTCCATGAGTTGGCTTGTCGGCCCCCTTACCGATGACGAGATTGCCCAGTTGATCAAGATGACCAAGAACAATGTGGGAACCGACAACCTTAAAAAGGCCGGCTACAAGGAGACAGCTAAAGATTTTCCCCAAGCCTGGTGCTCGACCTATACTCCACCGGCATCAGCCAAAGACGGTCTGCTCATGTCTGCCTGTGCCGGTGGAGCAAAGGGTCACGGGCTTACGCTCACGTTCATGAGCCCCACCAAAGCACTGACAATCGATCAGACGAAGGCACTCCTGGACAAGGCCGCTTCGCACGTCCGCTGAGGACGCACCGTCAACACCCGGAGCACACCATGGATACGCACGCTATGAGCTTTTATGACATCGACCTCGTCACCATCGAGGGCAAGGCGCAGAAGATGGATGCCTATCGCGGAAAGACGTTGCTCATTGTGAACGTCGCGAGTCAGTGCGGATTTACGCCGCAGTATCAGGGACTGCAAGCGCTCTACGACAAATTCAAAGACCGCGGATTCGAGGTGCTCGGGTTCCCCTGCAACCAGTTCGGACAGCAAGAACCGAATGGGGAAGCAGAGATCGAGCAGTTCTGCACCAGGAACTTCGGTGTCACCTTTCCGATGTTTACAAAGATCGACGTGAACGGTGCGAACGCGCACCCGCTCTACCAGTATCTCAAATCTGAGAAGCCCGGGATTCTCGGTACCGAGGCGATCAAGTGGAACTTCACCAAGTTCCTCGTCGGCTCCGACGGCACGGTCCTCAAGCGCTATGCGCCAAGCGATAAACCGGAAGCGATTGGCGCTGATGTGGCCGCGATGTTGTAGGGAACTGCGGAACCTTTGCCCTGTCGTATCCTCGCCTAGAATCTATTTCACTGTGCGAATCGTTCCACAACTTGAGCGGTTGTGACGACTTCGCCGAAGATGCCGCCCTCGACACCGATCATGGCCAAGGCGGCCTTGTGCAGGGTCGGATCGCCCGAAGCGCAGGCATCGCTCACCGTGATACATCGGTAACCAAGGTCGACCGCTGAACGCAGTGTCGAACTGACGCACACCTCCGTGGTGACGCCTGTGATGATAAGCGTTTCAATACTGCGCTTGGTCAGTGCCTGTTGCAGCGTGGTGTGGGAGAACGCACTATAACCGGGCTTGTCGATAACGATCTCACCAGCCTTTGGGCGTAGGCTCTCGACGAAATCGTGCCCAACCTCTCCACGCACCAGCAGGCGTCCGAGCGGCCCCTTCGAGCCGATTTCCGCACCGGCTCTTCGGCTGCGCTCCAGCTTATATGGGGGACAGTCGGAGAGGTCAGGCACATGGCCTTCGCGGGTGTGCACGATCAGCAGTCCGGCTGCCCGTCCCACCGCGAGCAGCTTTTCAATCGGACGGATGGTTGCGGTCAGGGGCGCGATGTCGAGTCCCGCCTGTGCCGCGTACCCTTCCGGCAGGAGAAAATCACGCTGCATGTCGATCACCAGCAAGGCGGTTCGCGCGGGTGTCAGAGAATCGAGCAGGCTCGTCGTCGGTCGATACATGCCATACGATCTACTCGGGGAAAGTCCTATGTTCCCCAGCAAGGCAGCAATTCCGACGCCGGCCGCGAGCCTGCTGCCTTGAACCAGGATGTCACGCCGTGATGGGCCGTCCCCGCTCGTGGACACCTCGTCTACAACGATAGGATCCGTCGTATTAAGATGCTTCGTTCTCATCGCCCTACTTTTTGGTGCAGCGAGAGTCCGTCTTCTGAATCGCTGCGATCTTCTCGTCATCGAACGGGATAGGCGCACACCCGTGTCCCTTTTCACAGACGAAGTCGAATTTCGCCGCCGGTTGATGGCAACTTAAACACGTCACGCCTTGGGAATGATTGACGACCTGGTCTCCTCGCTCTTTGATCTTCGTCCCTTCCTTGGAGACCTCCAGATCGAAAAACTCCCAGCCGTTCGTCGTGGGAAACTTCTCACGCGGATGCTTCACCATGGCCTCAAACGGAATGAGCTGAAGGATAGTACCGACGGGATACTCCTTGTCCGGCACGCTGTCGCGGAAGATCCGCATCGCCTCTTTCAACTTCTTCGGATCGTCGTGTTTAAAGTATGTGTTTCTGACCTTCGGCCAGTCGAGGATGCAGCCGAAGGTTTGCTCGGTTACCGTGATATCTTGTGCCGACACGCCGGACACGATGAACAAGCCAAGCCCGGCAGCAAGGATGCTCCGTTTCATGACCCTGGCTGAAAACCTGGTGATGATCGCGATCCTATGACGCATGTGGTGTACTCCTTTCTTAGTCATTTCTCTGGAACCCTCAGACAATCCCTTGTACCGAGGGGGTAAACTTCGCCGCATGCTTTGCGATGAACTCCTGCACGCTCAATGGCCTCTCGCCCGTCAACGTGAATACGTCGTCCGACATCCGGTCGTAATGCCCCGCGCGGTGCAGATCGGCCATCGTCGCGAGGTGGTGTACCAGGTGAGCCGGTAAACCTCGTTTGAGCAGCCCGTCTTGCCACGCCTCGACCGGAATATCCGCAAAGGTAATCTTTCGGCCGAGCGCCTTCGAATACTCCTGTGCAAAGAACTGCATGTTCTCGGACTGCGGACCGGTCAGGTGATAGGTCTTTCCGATGTGCGGCTTCGGATCGGCAAGCAACGCGGCGATGACACGGGCAACGTCTTCTACCGCGACCGGAGAAGTTTTGCCTTCGCCGAACGGAAGCCTGATCTGATCCGACTCCTTGACCGAATCGGGGGTGAAGATCAGGAAAAAGCCGTCGAGCAGCACGGTCGGCCGCACGTGCACGACCGGCAGCCCTGACCAGTTCAAGGCCTGTTCGGCGAGCCAGTGCAATTTGTGCTGCGGGCTTGGGGTAGTTTCGGTGATGCTCATTTGCGCGAGCGTCATCTGCGACATGTTGATGAACGCTTTCACGCCGTGATGCTTCGCCACGGCTGCCGTGTTGATCGTCGCGGTCAGGTAGGTGTCCGAGACCGACATGCCGAAGTACATGGTGTCGCAGCCCACAATCGCCCTATGCATCGAATCGAGGTCGAGCAGGTCGCCGACCACGACCTGGGCACCCATATCGCGCAATGCCTCCGCGCGCTGGTCTTCATGCCGCACCATCGCGCGCACCGCTCGGCCTCGCTTGAGCAGCAGTTCGGTGACCGTGCGGCCTATCCCACCGACGCGGCCCGCCGCGCCGGTTACTAGAATGGGAGTTTCCATCTCATGTACTTCTATGCGGTCATCGCTGATTAGAGAAACGGCCCGCTATAGAAGAACTCTTCCCTCGTGACCGTGTCGTTCTTGACCGTATAGAGCCCAACTTCTTCGTGCGTGACGCGCTTCCCGCCGGCCTTAGGGGAAAAGTCGATCGACATGTAGACGCCGAAACGGCCTGAGCTCGCATCGGCGTCGCCGCAAAAGAACGGCCCGCGGAGATCCTGGCTATGGATGGCATTGTTGCCCTGAAAAATCTCCGACTTGCGGATGACCGGCTGCTTGCCGACCGTTTCCTTGCCGTCGCCTTCGACTGAGACCATCTCCGGCGCGTACATCGTATGCATAAACTCAAAGTGCTTCCCCTGGTTGCACAACTCCATAAATTTCCCCGCGACAGCTCGAACGCTCATAGCGACCTCCTTCTTATCTCTGAAGAGTGGTAACGCTACCTGTACGACTTTGCCCTGGGACTCATTCATGGACACCATAATAAGATTTCAAAATAGCCACCATCGAGGTGTAGGCAGCACGAGCCTTACAACTCAGACCCGCTGCGGTAACTTCCAGTTGGGTCTCACATAGTGACAGGTGTATCCGTGTGGATATCGTTCAAGATAATCCTGATGCTCCGGTTCCGCCTGCCAGAACGGACCGGCCGGCCGGACCTCCGTGACTACTTTGCCGGGCCATAGCCCCGACGCGTTCACATCGGCGATCGTTTCTTCTGCCACTATGCGTTGAGCCTCCGACGCATAGTAGATCCCCGAACGGTATGAGGTTCCTCGATCGTTCCCCTGGCGATCGACTGTCGTCGGGTCGTGAATTTGGAAAAACGTTTCCAGTAAGCTACGGAACGTCAGCGTGTCCGGGTCGAACACGACCTCGATGGCTTCCGCATGCGTCCCATGGTTGCGATACGTGGCATTCGGCACGTCGCCACCGCTGTAGCCGACGCGTGTAGACCGCACACCGGGGAGCTTGCGGATGAGATCCTGCATGCCCCAGAAACAACCGCCGGCCAATATTGCTGTTTCAGTTCGGCTCATGGACATACTCCTTTCGTCGTGCGCAAGTTCTGCGTCGGACGTTCGTCTCTTTTGGAAGATTATCCCTCAGCCTTCCGCAACGAGACGGCGTTGATGCAGAACCGTAACCCGCTCGGTTCAGGTCCATCTGGAAACACATGGCCGAGATGAGCATCGCACACATTGCACGTTGTCTCGATCCGGTTCATGTCATAGCTGTCATCCTGATGATAGGCGATCACGGCCGGCGCCATGGGTTGGGTGAAACTGGGCCAACCGGAGTGGCTCTGATACTTTCGTGTCGCATCGAACAGCACGGTATCACAGCAAAGACATCGATACTGTCCCGGCTCGAACAGCCGACACATATCCGAGCTGTGCGCCCGCTCAGTCCCCTTCAGGCGCGTCACACGAAATTGGTCATCGGTAAGGAGTGCACGCCACTGCGCATCCGTCTTCTCTACTCGGCGTGGTGGCCGAGGATTGCCGTGACGAGCCAGACGGACTACATCATCCCATTGCAAAGTCTCCGCTGAAGGGGCATCGCCCTCCGCCCGATCCGCTGTATTGGAACGGTCTTCATACTGCATCATAGATCCTCCGTTCAACGGCCCGATGAGGCACGCGCTTCAAGTACTCCAGATTGATTCACTTCCCGCTGCCGGGTGACTTCATCGGCACGACGAGCGGCTCGTTCTCCTGTGACAGCAGAAACACCAGCAGCTTGGCCGGTTCGGTCTTGCTCGCATTCTTGGATACGGCATGCGGTATCTTGGGAGACTCATACCAGCTCTGACCTTTTGTATAAGTCACGGGCGCCTGGCCTCCTAATTGAGAGACGACGGCTCCCTCCAGAACGTAGGCGAACACCGAACCAGGATGGAAGTGCTGGTCGGATGCGGCCCCCGGTGCATAGTCCACGGTGATGACAGTGCCTTCTTTACCGGCCAGGTCGGCCAACCATTCCTTCAACAGGACCGACACGGCATCTTCTGCCAGAGCGGTTTGTCCCAGCAACAGAATCGCTCCTGCCAGTGTCGTCCACTGCAGTGTCTGTCTCGTGACAGTGCGGATACATAATGTGATCGTCATCATTCACATGCTCCTTTCCTGCCCCACGTATCACGTCTGCGCGATACGGAGAACATTCTTCCCGCGCATAGGTTTCTGTTCGTAAGCCTGGCGAAAATGCTCCATCGCGAAGATGGAACCCGCGACGGGTCTGAGGACACCGGTATCGATCAGATGCGAAATGTTCATCAACTGATTCCGGTTTGGTTCGACGATAAAGAAGGCATCGCGCACCCGCGGTTCTTTCACCCCTTCGGCATCGGCCGCAATGGTCACCAGCCGGCCACCCTTTCTGAGCACTCCCCAGGAACGGTCTCTCGTGTCTCCTCCGATCGTATCAAGTACCACATCGACGTCTCTGATAACCGTGTCGAACGGTGTGATCCGGTACTCTATGACTTCATCGGCGCCGAGCGCCTTGACAAAGTCGGTGTTTGCCGCCGAGGCCGTTGCGATCACATGTGCATTCTGATGCCGGGCTACCTGCACGGCAAAGCTGCCGACACCGCCGGCTGCACCATGGATCAATACCCGTTGTCCTGCCGACAGATGGGCGTGATCGATAAGGGCCTGCCAGGCGGTCAGGACTGAGATCGGGATCGCTGCGGCCTGAGTATGTTCAAGTGTGGCAGGCTTCGGAGCAATGTGGGGAGGCACGGTCACACAATATTCCGCCTGCGCCCCGTCTATGAACCAATCGCTCAGGCCATAGATATGATCTCCAACTCGAACACCCGTGCACTCCGGCCCGACCGCTTCGACAACACCCGAGAATTCGTGACCCAGGATAATTGGAAAGGGTCTCTCTCCGCCTTCAAGAGTATGAAAGGTGGGATACCAGGCGAACTCCGTGGGCGTGATCGCTGTGGCATGAACCTGAACGAGCACCTGATTGTCGTTTGGAATCGGTTTCGGTGCATCGTCATAGCGAAGCGAGTCGGGGCCTCCAAGTTGATGGAGCCGTATCGCCTTCATGGGAAGAGCCTCATCATGTGATCTTCGTTCCCGATCATATGAAGAACAGTGTGGTGCTTCGATTCTACGCGTCGTTACCGCGCGCCTCCGGCGAAGAACTGCTCGCGCGTAATCTTGTTGTCCTTGACCGTGTAGATACCGACCTCTTCCACCGTGATCCGCTGGCCGGTGGCTTTGGGGGTGACTTCGAAGGTGAAGTGAACCGCGAACTGATTGGGACCGTTGAAGAACGGACCACGGACCTTTTCTCCGCTGATGGGATTTTGGGCCTGAAAGCGCTCGGACTTCTGGATGACCGGTGCCTTGCCGGCGGTTTCCTCGCCGTTGGGTTCGACGGACACGATGTCGGGAGCGTACATCGTATGCATGACGTCGAAGTTCTTGCCTTGGTTGCACATCTCCACAAACTGGCCGGCAATGGTTTGAAGGGTCATGGTGCGCTCCTTTCTAGAAGACTTACTCGCTGCGTGCTTGTGTGGCCCTGGAGGAGGATCCGGTAGCCATAGCACACGTCCGCAGTAAGGTTATGGGTTGTGGTACCGCGTAGACCGATCCTCATCGATCCTGTTGCGTCAATGGAAATCAATTGCGTCGGAGGTTTCCCAAGTCGTGTCATGACAAGAGATACCTAAATCGACCACCTTTCTCACGGAGTAGGCAGTCGCGCCTCAGGTGGTCGCAGGCGGGTGTAGAATTCAAAGTATGAACTTCTTCAACAGGCACTGTCAAAGAGCGTGACTTGAAATCATGGAGCTGCCTAGCTCGCCTTTCCCCACTCGATTGTCTTGACCCACTCGGCAAACGTGGTCAGAGGAATTCCGTATTGTTGCTTTAGTTTCTGAATGTTGATCGCGTAGCCGACTTTGTTGAACCAGCGGAACATGACGGCGAAGTCATGTCCGAGTGCGCTCTCGGCTCGGTCCAATGGAAATTCTTGAAAGCTGATCGGTCTCCCCATGGCCTTCGTCAAGAGAGCCGCAACCTCGGGGATCGTGAGTTCATCACCCGCCAGGTCAATCGCCTGGCCGATGAAATCTTTCGGGCGCATAAACGCCGCCGCGCTGAAAGCACCGATGTCCTTGAGCGCGACCATCGCAAGTTTCCTGGCCGGTTTCATGGGCACACTGATAACGCCATCTGCGGACGGTTTCGCAAACGTGGTGAAGTTCTCCATGAACCAGACCGGCCGCAGAATCGTTGCCGGCAATCCGATCTTCTGGATATGCTGCTCCACCTTCCATTTGCTCTCGAAGTGCGGAATCCCGGTCTGGCGATGTGCGCTGCCGACCGACGTATACACATAATGCGTGATTCCGGCTTGCTTGGCGGCATCCGCCAGCATGATCCCCTGACGCACCTCCGCGTCCATGCCCGCCTCGAACGGGGTGGACATGGCAAAGACGCCGTTCACGCCGCGCAACGCCATCTGCAGAACCGCCTGGTTGGTCAAATCGCCTTGCACGATCTCGGCCCCGGCCTTTGCCAGAGCCGCCGCCTTTTCCGGATGCCGCGTCATCACTCGAACCTTCTGCCCCTTTGCGATCAACGCCCGTGCAACCGCTCCACCTTGTTGCCCCGTCGCTCCGGTTACCAATATCGGATTGTTTGAGGCTGCCATTGTCATCCTCCTTTATCTCGACATGCCAACGGACTTCTCCTTACGTCTCCATAAAACTTGGCATAAATCGAATCGTAATGCATCCCGAAAAAATGCGGATGGGATGCTTGATGGTTTGGAACAGTGTTTGGAGGGCTCGATCGAGACGAACAAGGTCGCTCTAGGTATGCACTAGCATGGATCAGCAGGGTCGTGGCCGGGTCTCGTCACGTGCCAGGCAATCGTCGATGCGCTGACCATGAGGAACGAAGCCAAGAGGAATGGCGCGCCCGGCGCATGCCAGATTGAACCCGCACTGATGGCGTAGGCGAAGATTTGGCTGAACAACATTGGACCGATCAGGCCGGTCATGCCATTGATGCTTGCGAGGGCGCCTTGTAGTTGCCCCTGTTCAGACCCGCTGACGCGTCGAGACATCAGCGCCTGTGTCGCCGGCCCCGCCAGCCCCCAGAACGCCATGAAGGGAATGCCGAGACAGTAGATCCAGCCTCGCGGCGCGAATCCGTAGACGAAGAATCCAAGCGCGCCGCTGAGCGAGCCGATCAGCAAGGTGGCTCGCTCACCCACGCGCGCCGTGATCGGACGGACCAGTCCGCCTTGCACAATCATTGCCGCGAGCCCGACGGCGGCCATCACCATTCCTACCATGCCGGTCCCCCATCCATACCGATAACTCAAGTAGAGAACCGCCGTACTCGGCAGCACCGCATGGGCAAGATAGCCAAGGAATGCGACGGTGGAGAGACCGAACAATTCACGATGTGATCGCAAGAGCACAAGCGATCCGACGGGATTCGCTCGCCGCCAGCTGAATGCCATCCGTCTGGCCGGGGGCAACGATTCACGCAGCACAAAAAATCCGTAGCACGCATTCAATAGACTTAGGGCCCCTGCGCCCCAGAACGGCCATCGCGGGTCGATGGCGCCGAGCCATCCGCCGATCGCCGGGCCAAAGATAAATCCAAGACCGAAGACCATCCCGATCTTGCCGTATGCCGCAGCCCGTTGTTCCGGCGGTGTGACGTCGGCGATGTAGGCGCCGGCGGTGCTGAAGCTGGACGACGCGATGCCGGAGATGGTGCGACCGAGGAACAGCCAAGCGACGTTCGGCGCCAGCGCCATCACAATGTAGTCGAGACCCAGTCCGAGATTCGACAGCAACACGATAGGTCTGCGGCCGAATCGGTCGGACAGCGCGCCCTGAATGGGGGAGCAGACGAACTGCATGACCGCCCAGGTCGTGCCCATCAAGCCGTAGATCGCCGCAGCCTTCGCCGTGTCGCCGGACACAAACTCCTCGACGAGTTTCGGTAATACGGGAATGATGATCCCGAACGACAGCATGTCGAGAAGAACGGTAATGAGGATGAAAAGGATCGCGCCTCGAGGGGGTTCGGTCGCGGCAGGTGTGGCGGTCATAGGCGGCACAATCCTACCAGGATGCGACGCCGAACTGTATCAACATAAGCTCACACTCAACGGCCTACTGATTCTGATCCATGTCGCGAGGCATGGACGCACGTGAAGCGAACACGTAGAATGATCCTCTTTTTCATGTAGGGAGCGGATGAGTTCGACGGCTGTGCGTGCGATCATTCTGGTGTTCGTCTGTGGACCACTGTTCGGTTTTGCCGATGTGCCCAACCGGTCCATCGACGTCGTGCCTCATTGGAAAAAAGGAGAGCGGCTGAGTCTCGAAATTACCAGAGTGCGCGAAAGGGTGGTTGACGGCAAGTCGACGGTTACAGGGAAAACGTACACTCCCTTCACACTGGAGGTGCTGAGTGCAGCCGACGACGGGTACCTCGTCGGGTGGACGCTGGGCGAGACCAAGTTCGAGAAGGACGTATCGGCCGAGGAGTCGTTCCTTCGTCAAGTGGTTGATATCATGAAAGGGCATCAGATTGTACTCCAGATCGATCCGCACGGCACGATCATCGCGGTGCGGAACTGGAAACAGCTCAAGGACGCAGCGCTCAAAACGATGGATACCATCCTATCGGCGACGACCGACACGCCCAAGGGGAAGGTGGACCCGACGCTCATCGCCAAGTTGCGTGCTCAATCAGCATCCATGCTGGCGACGAAGGACCAAGTTGAACGACTGTGCACGCGCGAAGCCAAACTCTACTTCATGGTTCTTGGGCGACACTATGCCCTGAACGAACCCTTGGGATACAAGGATGTTCTGCCGAATCCGCTCGGCGGCGAGGCTTTCCCGACGCAGGCCACGTTCGTCATGAAATCGTATGACCACAAGTCGGAGCAGGCCGTCATCGCCTGGCGCCAAATGCCCGATCCCAAGGAGACGGCTCGGATTCGTGAAGCCATGGTCAAGGAGATGACGTCCCGTCTGGCAGGAAAGAAACCTCCGCAGGGAGCATTTTCGGATGCGATTGCGATGGAAGACCGCGCCGAAATGCTCGTGGATGTTGCCGCGGGGTGGGTGAACACGCTCTCGCATGCGCGTTCATTGACGATCGGGCATCGCGCTCAAGTGGATACCACCTCGATCGTCAGGCGAGTCCCGTGAAACGCGAAACAGGTTATCGATTTCCTCCGAGACTGGTCCACCCCGGACAAGGGTTCTCCCTAGCTTGCCGGTAAGCAAGTGGAGGCGCATACTGGCCTCCTCTATGTCTACGGCGAAAGCATACGCCGCGACGAACGCGACCTCGTCGCTTGCTCTCACGACGATTCCGAGGCGCGAGCCTATTCCATACGACGTACAACTCGACATTCTCTTTTGCGGCATCTGTCACTCGGATCTCCATCAGGTTCGCAATGAGTGGAGCGGTGTGATGCCCACGGTCTATCCCTGTGTCCCCGGCCATGAGATCGTCGGACGTGTGACCAACGTCGGATCGGCGGTCACGAAATTCAAACCCGGCGACCTCGCCGCTGTGGGCTGCATGGTCGATTCCGACAGAACGTGTTCCGAATGCCAGGCCGGCCTCGAGCAGTTCTGCGGGAACGCGACGCTGACATACAATTTCCCCGACAGGCACCTCGGCGGCGTGACCTATGGCGGGTACTCGGAGAGCATCGTAGTCGACGAACGCTTCGTCTTGCGTGTTCCTGCCAATCTCGATCTCGCCGGCGCCGCACCACTCTTGTGCGCGGGGATTACGACGTACTCTCCGATGCGTCATTGGGGCGTCACCAGGGGGAAGAAGGTCGGCGTGGTCGGTCTCGGGGGCCTCGGCCACATGGCCGTGAAGTTTGCCCGCGCGCTTGGAACCCACGTGGTGGTCTTCACCACGTCACCGAATAAGATAGAAGACGCGCTCCGTCTCGGCGCCGACGAAGTCGTCATCTCCCGTCACGCGGATGAGATGAAGAAGCACGTCGGCAGCTTCGACTTTATCCTCGACGCCGTCTCTGCGGATCACGACATTACTGCCTATATCGAACTGCTCCGCCGTGACGGCAACATCACCCTCGTCGGTGCGCCCGAGAAACCGTTGTCGGTCCCGGCGTTCAGTCTGATTTTTGGCCGGCGCAGTCTCTCCGGCTCTCCCATCGGCGGCATCGCCGAAACCCAGGCGATGCTCGATTTCTGCGGGACGCACAACATTACCGCCGATGTCGAAGTCATCCCCATTCAGAAGGTCAACGAAGCCTACGACAGACTGCTCAAGTCCGACGTGAAGTATCGCTTCTCGATCGATATGGCTTCGCTCACATCCAAATAGCCGGAAAACAAGCGATGTAATGAAACCGTGAAGCTTGCTGCTTGCGGGCGTGGCTTTGGTGTCAGCGAGACATGATCTTCTTGTTCAGGCGAAAGGCGAGCTGTGTCTTGGCGGGAGAGATGCATCGAGCAAAGCACGGTGTTTCCGCAGTATCGTTTGAGCCTTGGCAACGCTGGATAAGACAAACGTGACGGTATCTCCTGGAGCCAATTGCGCCGCGGGCGGGAGATCGGCAGAAATGACGACGGCAATCTTGGGATACCCTCCGGTTATTTGCCGATCGGCCATCAGAAGAATCGGTTGTTCATCCCGGGGCACTTGCACGGCGCCCATCGAGGTGCAGTCGGAGATGAATTGCGCCCGTCCCTTGTGGACGAGCGGTGGTCCGCTGAGGCGATACCCCATCCGATTGGATTGGGGAGTGACCGTGTAGGAGGAGCTGGTCAGGATCGTGAGTGACGCGGCACTAAAAGAACCTTGTTGAGGACCTGGAATAATGCGCAGGGTCGCGGACCGGCTGTAGCGAGGCACCAGCCGATCCGGAAGTTGTTTCCCAATCAGACGGTCGATGGATTCCATGGGCAGCCCACTACACAACATGTCTCCCTGCTTCAAAGGCCTCCCCTGGAATCCGCCCATCTCGCTCGTACAGTGTGTCGAACGACTGCCCAGAATCTGTGGAACCTCGATCCCGCCGGCTATTGCGATGTAACCGCGGGCTCCAGATCGCTGACTGCCGAAACTCAGTCGGCTGCCACGCGCGACCTCGATGCTTTCCCAAAGCGGGACACTGCTGCGATCGATAGTCGGGGAGAGGTCTGCTCCGGTGATGGCGATGACCGCGTCTCGTTCGAACTGCAGCTCAGGTCCTTTTAAGGTCAATTCGAGCACGGCCGCATGATCCGTATTCCTCACCAAGCGATTGGCAACTATTGCTGAATAGCAGTCCATCGCGCCGGCGACGGGAACTCCATACTGCTGATAGCCGTATCGTCCCGGGTCTTGCACCGTGGTCAGCCAACCGCCTTTCACCACGACAAACCTGGTGGGTTGATGGCGGCTCATGCGTGTGCTTTGACGATGCGTATGCCTGCCGATTCGATTTCGTTTCGCATGAGCCTGACCAACTCGACGGCGTGTGGAGTATCCGCGTGCATGCACAGGCTGTCGGCATGCAACGACATCCGCCGGCCATCGATGCTGGTCACATAGCCGTTCAGGATTTCCCGCAACTGCCGGCGAACCTCTTGTTCGGTCTGCAGCAGCGCGCCTGACTCAGAGCGTGGGACGAGTGTGCCGTTGGCGCGATAGGCCCGGTCGGCAAAGGCCTCCTGGACAACCGCCAACCTTGCGCTTTTGCCGCTCGTCACAAGGGCTGATCCCGCGAGAGCGAAGAGCAATAGCTGTGGATCGAACGCCGCGACAGCTCGCGCCACTGCATTGGCCACGGCCTGATCCCTGGCGGCCAGGTGATACAGCGCTCCATGAAGTTTCACATGGGTGAGTGTCAGGTGGTCTAGTGCCAGTACATCGGTCAGCGTCGTCAGTTGAGTGGTCACTAACGATGCGACTGTATCAGGTGAAGTCTGCCGATCCCGGCGACCGAAACCGTCCGTGTCCGGAAATCCCGGATGCGCGCCGATGGCGATTCCATGTCGAGCGGCCAGAGTTGCCGTCCTGCGCATGAGGTCGGGATTGCCCGCATGAACGCCACACGCAATATTGACCGATGTGATCAGCGGCATGAGTTCTGCCTCACATGCCAGATCCTCCGCGCTTTCGTACTCACCCATGTCACTGTTCAAATCAATGGTCGTCACGCGATGCCTCACGACTCAGGCGATCGAATTCAGCCCGATCGATCGGTTTGAATTGAACCAGGTCGCCGGCCTTCAGCAGAAAGGGGTTTCCGCCGGCCTTGTGATACAAGCGGATCGGCGTCCGTCCGATCAGACGCCAGCCGCCTGGAGTCGTGGTCGGGTAAATGCCGGTTTGACGGTCGGCAATGCCGAGTGATCCAGCCTGAACCTTGGCTCGAGGCGTGGCTAGGCGCGGCATGGCTATGCGTTCTGAGACCAATCCCAGATAGGGAAAGCCGGGGCTGAACCCGAGCATGTAAACTCGATAGCGAATCGAGGCGTGCAACGTGACGGCCTGAGCCGGTGACAGTCGGGCGAACGCTGCAACGTCCGACAAATCCGGCCCGTATTCCCCGCCATACAGAACGGGAATCTCGTGCAACATCCCCTGCCATTCGCGGTCGTTTGGTAGTCGTCGAGGCAGGGTTTTCAACTTGTCGACCAAGGCGGCCGACTTCCACTGAAGCGCATCGTAGTAGATTGTCACGGAACGATAGGTTGGTACGACATCGAGGATGCCGTTCCAGCGTTGGTCAACAACGGCTCGAGCAAATGCGACGGCGCTGGCATTGATCGTGGGATCGATCTCGTCGCCGAACTCCACCGTGATCGCGGAGTCGCCGAGTGGCACAAGGCGGAATGTCTCGTTCGAGGTTTGATGAGTCGGTCTTGAGCGATTGGAAGCCGGCATTGGTTGCGCAAGAAATGAACAACGTTACCCTACCTGGTTTATGGTGGGAGGTAAAGGAAGTGCAGAGCGACAATGGGGGCGGGACTTTCGGATAGATCGGAACTCTCAGCGTGTTTTGGCTATGGCCAAGATGTCTTGTGCGGCGGCTATGCCGGAGAGAGCGGCGCCTTCCATGAAGCCCTGCCAGTCGTAGAATGAATTGGCGTGCTCGCCGGCGAAGAAGAGATTGCCTGCCGGGACACCCTCCAGACCAGCCATCGTCGTGAATTGACCGGGACGGTAGCAGGTATAACTGCCTTTTGCCAACGGATTCGACGGCCAATGCTCAAGATGCGCAAGATATTGCCCCTGTGCCAGTGTGGCGGCTCCGATCGCTCCAGGGTACACGCGATTGAGATCCTGTAAAAACCGCTGCGCTTCTATCAGGACTGCGGCCGGATTGAGTCCGGCGCCCCGCGCTCCGCTCGAATAGTCGGTGAGAATTCCTCTTCGATCAGATCCCATCGTGGGGTTTGTTTCCCAGGTCGTTTGATGATTCGGCAGGTCGGAATAGGACGTACCGTTTCCTCCTAACGTATACCAGGGACGGCTGGAGAAGCCGATCATCATTTTGGCGTTGGTGCCGTACCCCAGTCCCTGAATGGCGTCGCGTTGCGCGGGAGGAAGCGAAAGGTTCGGATCAAGCGTCACCTCACGCAAGGTGGTAAAGGGGATGGCCAGCACAGCTGCGTCATGAGTCACGCTGACCATGCGGGATCCCTGCTGGAACGTCAATTCGATTCGCCCGTCACTGAGGCGGCGTACGCGAACAAGCCTGGCCTCATAGATGACTTGTCCAGGGAGCTCGCGGGTCAGTCCTTCGATGATCCGGTCGTTCCCGTCGACGAGATGATAGCGTTCGTCGCTGAATATGCCGAAAGGGGTGAACTTCGAGCGGCGGTCGGCATGAATGAAGAGGAGGAAAGTGAGACAACTTTGCTCCTCCGCCGCCAGTCCGTACTCAGCCTCATAGGCGGCAATGATCGCGGCCTTTGCCAATGGGCCGGCGGGGACACCGGCTCCGTTGTGGCCTTCAAGATATTCGAGCAGATTCGTACGGTCCAGGGCCACATCGTCTTCTGTATGAGAATCGGCCGTCACTTCTCGCGACAGACGATTCAAATCGATCCGCATCACTGAGACGAAGTCACGGAATTCGGCTATGACGGCGGCCTCTGAATACCGCTGCCCGAAGAAGTGGTAGAAGATTTCTCCAGGCTGTTTATTCACATCTTCTACGCTGAGGCGGAATCGCTTCGCGTAGCCCAACATGGTCTTATGAAGGTTGTCGATGAGCTCGCCGCCGCGTTCCGCCACCTGGCCGGGGAAGAAACCTCGTAGGGACCAACAGCGGCCGCCGGCTCGTGTAGCCGCCTCGTAGATAGAGGCTCGGATGCCGCGTGTCTTGAGGGTGTCGGCGCAGGCCAATCCTGCAAGCCCGGCGCCGACGATGCCGACGGACAGGGCGGAAGACGTTGGTTTGGCAGCATCAGTCGGACGAGGAATCATCGTGTCGAGAGCGAGAGTTGCGCCTACCGCTCCTACACCAAGGAGGAACTGGCGCCGAGAGATGGAGTGAGCGGATTGAGTAAAGGCTGACTGCCGGATCATTTCAATGGCATCGGCAGTCGAAGTGTGCCGGTGCTCAGCCAGGAAGGCGGTGGACATCAATCGTGCGAAGGAACGGAATACGGCGCTTCGCGCCATTGGCCAGCCTCCAGGTTGGATGCAAACCAGGGCACATCTTACAGAAGGCCGAGAACGGCGAACAGAGGGGAGAGAAGTCTAAAAAGATCTTTCGGAGTGTTCCTTATGCCGGGCGCATCTCCCACTGATTACCCATCGTACCTGTCTTGTTTCGGCGGCGTCTCGGGTCTTCATGCGGCATCCCATCGATGCTCATGCGAATATCCCCATTGACGTTGCCCACCAGATAGTAACTGTGTTCCACCAGCCCCTTGACGATCCCGCTGCAGTCGATCTGATTCACCTTATTGTGCACCAAGCTCGGTCGGGCTGGCCCGTTTGACCCCAACCGATCGGGATTACCTTTGGTGAAATCCGATATGACGAGCGCCGCATCGCCACGATTGTAGTAGACACTGACGCTTCTTGCCAACTCGTGGACCCTCCCCAACGGATGCCCCTCTTCCAACACGTTGTCATCGACATCGGGCGAGCAGAGAAAGATATGCTCGAACAGGCGGGGCAAGGCGTTGCCCGGTGTGAAGGCATCGCATCGCGTGACCGCATTCTGCAACAGGTAGTTGCCCATGGAGTGGCATACCAGATGAAGGTCTTGCTTACAGAGCTGCTCATCATCACGGCGCAGGGCCGCGAGAAAGTCTCGTACTTTGAGGATGCCTCGCCCCACCGCGTTGCCGGATCCGGCTGCTTCCGACCGATCGGACTTATAGGACACGAACGGCAGGGCCATACCGTCCGATGGCCATGTAAAGAGCACCACCTGTACTGCTTGCTCGGGGTCTCCCTCGGGACAGTGATTCAGCATTTCTTGCAGCGACAGCGCCGTGCCGACTGCGTCAGTCCAGGAGACATTGTAGCCATGGATAAAAATCAGCACATCCGTGTTCTTCCGCATGATCGCTTGCAGATCGGAAAAGGCCCCATCCGATCCGAGTTTGACGTTCTCCTGCTGGTCCTCGGCCACTGAACGGTTGATTTTTTCCTTGTACGCGACGATTTTGGCGGACTCGGCGCACTTCGCCAGGTACTTGATCAGCCCTTCGCCGTCGCCCTGCCCAATAGTGCCGCAGTCCGCCTCAAGATATTTGGCCATCTTGGCGTCATCGGCCTCCACCGTCACACGACCGAAGCGGAGGTTTTCCACTCCATCATCGCTGAATTTTTTTCCGTAGCCGTCGGGGTGCCAGCGATCGTTGCCGAGATGGTTGCGGTTGGTCGCATAGAAGAGTCGTAACGCCGTCATGTTCGTCGCTCCTTCTCTCACAAGGTGAGGTGCGCTGGCCGGTACCGGACGGTGCCGAGCGAGATGTGAATATCGGCTTCAACCGGGAAAGTCAAGAACGGATCGCCGGCTCCTGGTTCGTAACGGATCGAATGAGCCTACTATCCTTCCGGACGAGTTGCACCGAGTTCCTTCAAGAGAAAATTCCGAACGTGTGCCCGCGCGTTTCGCGACGGTTGTCCTGCCGGGTCGTCCTTTTTCCACCCGCCGATTAAGGTGCTGTGCGCATTGACCGGCTTCCCATCCCGCTGGTATTCACTCGCGGGGATTTCGCCGTTGATAAACCGTGCGCCAAATTGATCGCGCAAAGTCTGCTGTTTCGCCCGGTCGGAGATGCAGTCCGTTTCGAATCTCAGCCCGTAGATCTTCGCTGTGCTCTTTTTCGCTTCCGTGAGATCGTCAGCCGACAGGCCGAGAGATTGCTTGTCTTCATCGGTGTACCACCAGAAGCGCATGGGCAGGGCGGGCTGCGCCACCACCACGGCGGCGACTTGTGGGTGATCGAGCAGTGCGACAGGAAGCGGACCGGTCATGCAGTTGCCGATGATGCCGATGAATTGCTGATGGTGCCGCCCTTCGATCTTCTGCACAACTCCACGCAGCCAATTCACGATCGGAGCACTGCCTTGAGCGGGGACTCCCCATTCACCGCCTGGGAAGAAATCGAGCGATCCCTGAAACCAGTAGGCCCCCAACCCGCTCACAAGCGAGAACCGTCCCTTCTCCCCGAACAGCAGCGGGACATAGACAGTGAAATCCTTTGAGAGTTCCTCCGCGTACGCCAATGTTCCCGGAGATAACCCGGTCAGTTCGTGGAGCAAAAGGATCGGCGGCTTGGAACTACCGTCATTGAGGCAAAATACCGAATGCGTCGTACCGGCGTGCGAAAAGGGTTGCTCAAAGCACTCGGTCCACACGCCGACTGGAGCACCTTCCTCCTTCGTGTGCGGCGCGCACATCCCGAGTTGCGCGGCTCCACAACCTGTTACGGATATCAGGAGGGTAACCAGGCCGGCGTGAACGAAAGAGTGGCACAAACTTGCCATAAGACGTCTCTGACTCTATTTATTAAAGGGGCTAGATCCCTCGCCGTTGTACAAAACAGGCCGGAGCTTGCCAATGTTTATGAGTTTGCGCAAGTCCCGTTCTGGTTCGGATACAAAGGATATGGTGACAGGGATGGCTGCTCATCCGATGTTGTGGCCCCGTCTCTGTTTCCGGTGTATCTCATTCGATTCAACTTGAAATCCTGTTTGATACACTCCTGTCACATTCACAGCACTCCATCCTACCGAGTGCCTGAAAAACCTCGATAAAGACTGAGGACACTAGACCGGTTCTGCTCGGTATGTGATTTGCTGCGCATCTGAATATTCGCCACGGACATCGATAAAGGAGATTGACTATGCCGCTCAAACGATACGGAGTGCTAAAAGGAAGAGCCATCGGGGCCACGCGTGAAGAAGACCAATCCTCTCCTCATTATCAAGTTCATATTCAAGCCGGTTCGATACACTACCGCATCGCGGTCAACGTCAAATCCCAACTCAGTCCGTCGGAACTTCTCTTTCTAGTCGATGGCGATTTCCGTCATCCCATTACCGCCACGTTACCGGGTTTATCCGACGATTTTGCCCTGTTGTCGAGTAAGCCGGGCGGACAATCGGTGGATTTTATCCGCGGTAATCTCTTTAATCGATCGGACATGCGACTCCTTCCACCCAATCTTCCTGGACCGGACAATGATTTAAGCGACCAGATCGAGCATTACGTCAAGCGGGCCATGCAGGAACCAGCGGCACGGATCTACGCGTTTGGGGAACGGTGGGGACCGGAGGGTGGGAAAGCGGACAAGATTTTTGATTTTCGACCAGGAAACGGTGTTCACGACATTCATATGAACCAAGGGAACGCCTCGCCACATACCGGTGATGACGGGGTTTGGCAAGATGGAGCTCTCATGTTCCATTTTCCTTCTTCCAGCCAATGGGTGGCCGTGTTTTTGGCGTTTCAATCCCAAGCGTGGCACACCGACGATCGTACCGGTCATGCCAGCCCAGACGTGCCGAACCCCGGTCCTGGACCTCAGCCGAATCCGACCGAGCCGGACTATATCGTCCGGATCGTGGGTGCCCTCGTGAACCCGCTCGGGCCATCGCCGGAACAGGAGACGGTTACGCTGCTCAATGCGTCGCCCGAGTCGATTGATCTGACAGGATGGAAAATTGCCGACCGGCTCAAGAAGACCTGTGTGCTGTCCGGTGTCATCGCCCCCGGTGCCACTCTGGTGGTGAATCTGCCTCAGGAGGTTCAGCTGGGGAATAAAGGTGGAATTATCACTCTGCTTAATCAGAAGGGTTTGAAGGTGGACGGGGTGTCGTATACGGCGCAGCAGGCGAAAAAAGATGGATGGACGATCGTGTTCTAGGGGAGGTTGTAATGTGGGGCTCAACTTCTCAAGAGGTGAAGCCCGCAGAGAACGCGGGAATCGCTGCTCGTTGGGACATTCCTAGTTCGGTTTAGCAAAAGCTGTCTTGGTTAGCACATCCTGCGCATCATATAGGTCAGGAACACCGACGGGTTTGCGGTCTTTGTACATCGTCACCGTCATGGCCGTGCGGCGTGAAAGCACCAGTACATCTGTACGCTGAGACAGCCAAAAGAAGTCATACCCTTCGCGGAGAGTCAGCTCCGCACAGCATCGACGGAAATATTGATCTAGCTGGACCTCTGACGTGAAGCCACTGACCCGATATTCCACCCGGTACACGTTCTCTTTACGCTGCTCGACTTCCTGCTTCCCGGCTTCACCCAGCGGTGTATAGTGCCCGGTTGCACAGCCGCTGAGAGAAACGATCAGCAGTAGAGCAGCCGGTGCCGACAGGGTGAAGCCCGTTTTCCAAGGATGTGTCCACATTGAGAGGGGCCATCGTAGCGGGACTAGTGGGTTAGATCAACAAGAGGCCACTGCTTTCTCGTTTATTCAAAGGAAACCGTGCGAATGTGGAGGCGTTTTGGCGAAGCGAATGATTGTATTGGGCGAGTCCAAGAGACGGCTGTCCTCTGACGCGGTCTACATCTATCCATCATTGCACCAATGGTTGCAGGTGCCCTTCTGGAAAGTAGACGGAGTGTCGCATCAGCCAATTGGCAAAAAGAAGGCTGGACGATTGTGTTTGGGTGGGTTTGACTGAGCAATGTTAAGACCTCTTGAGACATCAAGATGTGACGAACGGCCGAGAATGGCGTCCGGCGAAGGAGTAGAGCTATTTCATAGCTGGCGCTCCATGTCGTATATGGTCAACTTGGCTGATGCATCATTTTGGTTTAATGCACTCTCCTAGTTGGGCATTGACGGCCCAGCATTGGGACTCCCAGAAACGGAAACGTTCGCCGGCATCACTATGAGTCTGGGGATTTTCCTTTTCTACCCTCTGACCTGCGTTAAAGCTTCGAAAGTTAATTCGTGGCCGAAGTCCAGGCCGAATGTCTGGCCGAAGCTCAGTCGGAGTGTCATGCATGGCCTTCAAGAAATTATCATATCGCCCAACAGTTCGATCCTTAAGAGTAATGGGGTCAGCGAGGAAATGATCCAACCACTCGAGCAAGGTGCCTCGAGGTGGAAGATCAAACAAGCTATATTGAATCTCGCTTAGCTCCTCAATGGGATGTAGTGTGAAGTTATGGAATTTCGATTGAGGGTGCGTTCTCATGAACGGCCATACGCTGTCCTCATAGTCCCTTATAGAAGCGGCCGCAGCTAGAAATACAATGTGAGTTACAGGGAGTTGATCATCGCCAAAAGACCGCAACAATTCGTTAATCACAATAGTGCCCATGCTGTGTCCTACGAGAACCAGTTCCCATTGTTCTCCCTTCATGTGTTCTCTAAGTGCCCGAAGAAACACCGAGAGACCACCCGTTGCCTCGATCATGGCCAAGTTGTGGTTTTGCCTGGCCGTTTGGATAATCTCGGAGTTCCCATTACGGTCATCCATTTCTTCTTCCTTGTGAAAAAGGAAATGAATCCGGCGTTGCATATTGTCCCAAGCACTCGTTCCGAAGGTATCCAAGACCGGTCCAATAGCCAGCTTTGCCGGAAAGGTCGCGAGGTAGGAAAAAAAATGGCCGGTCATTTCAGCACAGCGACGTAGGTCTTCTCCCACGGCAATAGGAAAGGTCTGATGATTGGGGGTGCTGGTGGGAGGTCGATGAGCCGGAGGATCTGCTTCAACAGCAAAAAAAAGCCCGCAATAGGGCGGTTTCTGAAATTGTAGCTGTTTTGTACAGCCCTCTAGAGAATCACGCCCGTTGTATCGACAGAGGAGTTCCGTTGCCACTTCGTCTTGTAAGGAAGGACCAAAAAGACTGTTGATAAGCGGGATGGTCGTGAGGTCATTATAGACTTGCATGCTCCAAACGAGAGGAGCCCGAACGAGGCTCCGGGTGACATCGACAGGGAACATGACGAGGGAGGAAGGCCATCCTACGTACCAAGGCCATCGGTGTCCCTGACGGATGTAAAAGAGATGCTCGAAGTAGCTGGACCAGAGCGACGACTTCCAGTTGACGAAGATAGGATAGTATCCCGCCTCCTTCATAAGTTGAGGCCGCGTTTTGCCCTGTTCATATTCTGTTGCGATCCGCTCGATCGAGTCAAACTGGGTGTTCATCCCTCCATGAATAAACATCATGATTTTCTTCGGACCCTGGGTGTTCCCTTTGTTGATCCCCTCAAGAATCTTGGCAATATGACCCTGATATTCCGCATCGCTGTATCGGGGATAGGACAGGAGCAGGTTCATGTGTCGGTTCGGGCCGAGATTGCCTTCGGGATTGACGGCGGTTCCATCGTTGTCGAACATCACCACGTGTTCCTTTGGAACGATGTAGGTGTGGCACCCGGTCAGCATAGAGACAGTTACTAGTAAAATCAGATGGAATATGTACATTAAGAAACTCCTTTGAAAATGCGTCGTTGCCCTGGTCCTCAACCGTGGCACACAGTTCATTTGCCGCAGCCAGCGCTACACTGATGCTATAGTGTCGCTAGATCTCATCGACCGGTCGGCATCCGCTTCTTTCAAGATGCTCGCAATCTTGGGCTCAGTGAATTTCGACTGGTGCCTGGGAACCTCCTGGCTAAAAGGGTTCTTCTGCCAGAACTTTCTCCTCTCAAATTCCTCAAATTGCTGGGGGCTTACACACTAGGCGGACCCAACTATAGGGCATTCAGCACGGGTGTCATCTTCGCAAACCCAGTTCACCCAGAGTTTGCGATCTGTCCCTTCCTTGAACCAAACAAAGTTACGAGATCGAATGAATTTCTCTGACCCATAGGGCTTCAAGAGTTCAGCCGTAATTGACCCCGCTTCAAGTGTTTCTGGTAATTCGTTACTACCTGCCAGAACGCCTTGCCACTGAAGCCATGTTGGAGGTGGGTGGACGATCGCAGAAGATACGACCTGATGGATGAGACGTTCTTGTCCATCAACCCCAGGCCCCGTAATCAATCCAAAGCATCCCACATGGACATCGCCAGAGAGGATCACCCGTCTCACTTCTGAAAGCTTGCCGACAGACTGAAAGTCTAAGAGGCTCATGATCAGCTTCATGCGTTCGCCCTCATGGTAGCTGGAACGCCAATGATCTCGAATATCATCGGTTAACTCCTCTTCCCATGGAGTCGCATCGTACATGCGCTCAATAACCCTAAAGTCACGATAGACGACTGGAATTGCTGAGAGGACAAACAGCGTTTCCACTTGGCCTCGTTTCTTTAGGAACTTCTTAATATCAGACCAGTTCTCATCCCCCATGATCGCAGATTCACTTCTGCTGGTGCGATTGTCGAGCCCAAGCACAGCATAGCTTCCGAATTGAAACCCAAATGAATAATGGGTATTACGAGAATTCAACAGGGTCTTGTTCTTGGTAGAACGTAGTTGAAACAGCTCGAAATATTTTCTGGCTGCATCAAATATTGCTTGATAATGTGGGCAGGTTTGCATTTCAGAAGGGTAGGAGCCCCACCCGTCAAAAATATCGTGATCGTCCCACATCATAATTGATGGGATTGATGCAAGCACGTTCCCCATGTTTTCGTGAGCCCAGTGGCGAATATAGAGACTTTCATAGAAGCGATCCAATTCTCCTTTGGTTTTTGGGCTAACCTGTTTCGAGATACGTTCAGCACGCGGGAGCGCTATCCATTCCACGATGCTGGGTGCGCGTGTTTTGGATTGCCAAATTTCATCGGCATATATCTGATCTCCACCCATAATAAAGAGCGTAAATGGTTCCTTCTCGTGGGATTCCCGAAGAACTTTCCACATTCTGTAAGGCTCCCCTAGTTTTGCGATTGCATCGGGGTCTGAAAAGCCATTGCACGACGCATAGGCAATGCGAGGTCGCTCTGAAGTTCCTGTAACCCAGAAGGTCCACGCATCGTGGCCCCATCGATCTGGAATGGCAGATCCATTTGTCTTGATTTGATATCGACAGGAGTGGCTCACTTTCTTTCTTCTTGCAGGGCTTTCAGCACGCCAGAAAGTTCCGCTAGGTGTAGTTGCGATAGCTTCAGCCACTATTTCAATCTCGTTAACAACCACCATGCAATGTGATGCTTTAGACGTGGTTAGGAAACATATCGTATAGAGGAGGTCTCCTGAGGATGTTTCACCTTCGAATCCTAAGAGCGGTCCAACAAGAAATGGTTCTGGCATATATCCCTCGGCGAAAAGTGTAACCTTACGTGTCGTCGTTTTCTGGGGGGACAGCAGCTTCCCAACATATGACGGAGGACGTAACGTGGAGCCCCTTCTGCATGATCAGCTCACCTCCGCGAGGAAGCTTTCTAGACCATGAGACTGGTAGTGGCAGCCAGGAAACAGCAGTTTGTATCGTGGTCGCTCGGCGTGGCCGTGCTGGACGACAATGACTTGTGGAGGCTTGGACGCCGTATTGTACGCCCGCAGCAATAGGGAGCGGACTGCCAAGTCTTCGGGAGGAAGCGAATAACCGACAATGATCCATCGGTCGGCCCTCCGCATCCATTCCAGTGCGCTACGCCATACGCTCAGCAGGTTCGCGTCTCGTACGTCGCGCACGAGAGACGGTGAGACAATGTGCAACTCCAGTCTGGAATCTTTCCGGCAATGACAGGTATTGTTGTTGTCCAGCTTACTCCGAAAGGCCTGCACTGCGATGGCACCCAACTTGTTAAAGTAGACATAGCCACACAGTGGGCACCGTAATTGGTCCAGGGAGCCATGCAACTTATACACACGCAGCTCGGGTTTTGCGGGCCTAGTTTGCTCTCTTCCGGTTTCGACTCCACGCCAATCGAACCCAAGATCCAGTGTTGTGCTTTGCAACTTGCGCCCCATCCGCTTATAGACCTCGTACTCAAGGCCGATGTCGTAGTTGGTCGTCACCAGCCCAACCTTGGCACCTTGGCGGTATACCCAGCGCGCGAACCGATCTAGCACGTCCCGCTCGCGCTTCTGGTGTGAATCCGTGTCGTCCCATTCAGCGAAGAAATCGCCGAGTAGGATGGCAGTGATAGCCCGTTTAAGTAAGTCGCGACAGTGGCGAACGGCGTTGGCGCCGCCGATGGGCAGGGCCTCACCGGATATGAGTGCATGCTCTACGAGAGAGAAGACATCGGTAATAAGGGGAAGTTGGCGATCCTTGGCATCACTAAGGCCTGGTAATAGTCTGAGCAGATATCGTTGCAGATCTTTGCAGTCTTGTTCGTCCTCCTTCTCCCCGTTGATACCAGAAAACAGTTCGCCGTTCTTCAATTCGGCACGAATGCGCGGTAGAAGCTCCCTCGTAAGGGGGTATCCGATGGCGCGGGAGGCACCGGCGCCAGTGAACAGCACTGTGCGCATTGTCAGGCCTCCTGCAGCATGCACATTAGGTGTGGGATGTCATGGACATACAACACAGCAACGAACCAATCCCCCTATCGAACGCCTAGCGCAGTGAAGGGCCCATACTCATTAGGATCTTCTAAGTGCAACTCATCTACTCTGAGTCTTACTTTTTACATCTGGCTTACGCATACCATAGCGCACGTTCACAAGCTTATTGAGGAGGTCAAACCAAAATGGTGCGCCAAGGGACAACGCGAGAGCAGTGAGAACCCATCCCACAGTGCGAATTATCCAAGTAAAGGGCCAAGAGGCGAACAAACTAGACGTAGCGAGCCCCTGTATTTGGATATCGGGAATCGGCCAGCCTATGGGCAATTTACCGAGTGATGAATTTCGCCCCTGGACAGCATCAACAAGTCCCATGAGTGGCATACAAGACACCTCATTCTTACGATTTTGAGGCGTCAGCTCCATGCACTTCTTGAAAGTCTCCGCACTGGTCTTTTCGGCAATCTGCACGCCGAGCGCTACTGCGGCTTCTCGAGCATCCTTGTCGCGGTACAGGTGTTCTGTTAACGCTATTGTGTCAAGATTGAAGCCGATGGCCATGGCAAGTCCGATTCCTAGACTGATCTTTTGCAGGTTGCGCTTGTAGCCCTCGCCGAGCATCGAGAGAGAACGGTTGACCCAGTCACTTACTGCTGCCACAAGCGTATCGCTCGTATTTCCTGCTGTTCGCACGATGGCTTGGAGTTGTGTTTTCAGATTAGAGGCCGGCAATTTGTCGATAGCTTCGGAAGCCTGCTTTGCGGCATCACCAGCAACAGAAGTGACGGTAAGGCCGCCGATTAACATACGGGCAAGCACATTGGGGTCAACGTATGATGGAGCCTTTCCGAGATCATTGTCAAAAAAAGGCTTGAATGCCGGACTCTTCACTAGAATGTTCCTCACTGCACCCTCATCGATCAGTGTCTTCAACGATTGGCACAGTTGCTTGCCCCGAAGATTGAGGGCTTGCGCGATGTACTCATTGATCACAGTTACGAAAAGACTGGCCCCAAGATAGATGAGGGTCAGGCCAATCGCGACATCTATCCATGCAGTCAAACTCATCTTTCATTCTCCTACGATGCTTGTATTCGCCACGAGGCCTGGCTTGCTCACTGGACAGTCACTGTTGTGTCAACTGATTTTGGAGGTGAGGATGAATCACTTACCATCACCTTATCTGTGTTGCCTGCGGTGCTTCCGGCTTTATAGAGCCCCGTCTTTGCGTCAATACTCGCTCCACCTGACTGGTTATCAGAAAGAGTGAAGTTGAGAGGAGGCACACCACCAGTTGCAGAAAATTGCAGAGTTTGCCCGTGTGCAACGCGTGGTGATGTCGGTGCAAGGGTAAGCTGTGGATGAACTATGACAACCGCAAAAGCCGTATTGCCTGCCGTGTCGGCCGCTCCCACCGCGAACTTTCCTGAAGTTGTTCCGGCTGTATATTCTCCAGTAGAAGGATTAATCGTGCCGGCTGTGGCCGCGTCATGCATGAGCGTGAATCGAACCAGGCCTTTCCCACCGGCAGTTTTGAAAGTTTGTGTGCCTCCAACCGTAGTAGCCGTGGTTTCTGGAGTAATTGTGAGGTCATTGTGAGGGTACATGGCTTTATTCAATGCCGAATTCACTGCTGTGCGTTTGACGAATTCACTGGCGGCTTTACCGGTGGCAAAAAATTGAACGTGGGTGACTCCACCGCTCTCCTTGCTGCTGATTGCGCTGGAATTATTCAGCGACGCGATAAAAGATGGGATAGTGACCTTCCATTCATTGTCCCCGGTTGGGTGTTGTTTATCGGGGCATTCTTTTTTGGGAACCTTCTGGGCGAATATCGGCGGGAAGGCGAGCTCTTTCCGGTTGTAACCAAGTTTCACGGTGCTCGGGTACGGCCCGGTGGACCCATCCCAGGCTGCCTTCAGGCCGAATGACGTGTCTGTTGCAAAATAGAAGTCGCGAGTATTCTCCACCTCTTGGTTGGTGAGGCCAAGCCAGATCTTTTTCCAGAAGGGAAGAAGGTTCGGCTCCTGGCTTAAGCACAGGGAGGAAGTACTCGACACGTGGGTTACCTCAGGACCCTCTGCGAGAAAGACGGCCGCCTCTCCTCCGGCAAAGCGCGAGGTTATTTCAGGGTCAATAAACGTTCCCGATAAGCCAAACGAAGCGAGCAACGGCAGGGTGTTGTCGTGGTCGGCATCTCGGAATGTCGGGGCAATGGCCAACTCCCTCCTCGCGATGGTCACTTCAGCGGTCGGCGGTTTGGAGTCGATGTCCAGCCCATAGTTGGTCTTTGTGGCAAAAAACAATCTGTCATTGGTCTCGCATCCTGCTAAGGAGAAGGCTGTAATAAAGAGGGCGGTGCTACATTTCCATTTGAGGCTCATTATTGAGGCTCCTCTATGCTGTCTGAATCCTTGATCGGCGGAACGATTCCCAAATCAGGTGGATACGTTCCTACTTTGAAATAGAAAAAATCATTGCTGGGAGGGCGAGCAATGGTAATCGCCGCATTCTCATTAGTAATAAGAATGTGTTCCCGACGGTCCCATCCAGCGCTTACCCCCAACGAACCATTGTCCAGCCCGACCGCTATTCCGGTAAGTGTCATTCGCTGAATAAGAGCCTGTTTTCCTTCATTGGGAGGTACCGCTTTGACAGAAAGGTGGCCGAAGCCAACAATGTGTTCGGCTCCGGTATCACGGTCGCGATAGTAGATGGCACAGCTCGACAGGAGAAACCCTATAACCACAAGGACTGTAACATTCGTCATTCCCAAGACGAGGGGGCTTTGTAGGATGGCATTGCCGAACATCGAACTCCTCACCAAATAGTCAACTCCCTCGCATATCAGAAGCCCGATGATTACCGGGTGTGAGTCATTGGAGTCTCACTCGCGATGAACCCGTTCTAATGCCGGTACGTGTCATGTGCTTTATCCTTGTTGGTGCCTTAGCTCCAAACAAGTTCACTGTTTGCTCACTCAGCAAAGAACGGACCAATCATCAATCCTCGCGAATGACGTGAAATCTTCAGCATTATGCTATTGCATCTGAGCGATGAGGTCTGACGGCTGAATCTGTTTCGATTCATCATGAATCCGAAGTGATTCATAGTTCTTCTTCGAGACCATCATCTGATAATGCTCCCCACATAGAACACTACCTGTAGGTTCTTAGAGGAAGTCTGTGTTCGAGAGCTAAGAGGTAGGAGTGTCGAACAAAAGGATGAAGATACGACTTATTGGTTTGGGGAAGTTGGGTTCTGTAGGACTGTAGCGCCAGGCTCTATTTATGGCTTAGGCCGATCGGCAGGTTGACGGGAGTGGCTCTTGAGGGACTTCAGCGTTGAAGAGGTCATTCCAGGCCGCGGATCGTAACAACCTCGAATTTCAAAAATGGTTCAGGGGAGGGTGATCCTGTCGGTGATGCCATAGGCAACGGCGTAACAAACGAAAATGCCGAGGCCGCCGACAGTGCCGGCTATGATCGATGTCATCCAGGTGCCGCGAGTGACGTGTTTGGCGAGGATGGCCAGCAGAATCGCAATGCCGAACTCTCCCAGGATGATGTAGTACGGTGTGTAGGAAAACATGCGGCAGTTGTCATACTGCCACCAGTTGATACGACGAGCCATTTCTTCATAGTAGGGGATATTGATCGCGCCCAGCAGGCCGACCCCCAGTAATCCCCAGACGCCGAATCGATTCCAGAGCCAGAGTCCGACATATCCAAATTGCACGGCGACGACTTCCCAGGCGAACGGCATCCAGAGAGGCGAGCGCCAGAGCATGGGTCCGCCGCCGATGGAATAGTCGAGCGTCTTTGTATAGTCCACCAGCCAGGCATCCGCCGCTAGTTCCGTAAAGCCCACAGCCAACCCGAAGATCATGAACCGCGCAAGGAGGCTGTCCCCATGTCTCGCAATGAACCAGAGCAACATGGCGTTATCGACCAAATTAAGTGCGAGGCCGGTTTTCCAATCAGACCAAGGCGCCCATGTCAGCACGGCAACAGCAAGAACGTTGATGGCAATGGTGGCAATGATGAGAAGTAAACGCCTGAACACCAGAGAATCGCTGAGCTCCCGTAAAGGCGTCTGCGGTGTTGCAAGGCTGAGTGGCGGTCTGGCGAGCAGCTCTACGTGGGGTACGATCACAGAATGCCTCATTCCATTTCTGCTCATACCCTGATCTACGAAAATGGAAGAAGATTGGATTTCTATCTTCGTGAAAAATGAAGCAGAGCGGCTACGGCGGCAAAACAGCGAGATGACAAGTTGGCGGTCAGATTAGCCGAATGAGTTGAACGGGGTGGTCGGGAGGCGTTTTTGTATCTATCTAGAGGTGGCCGAGGCATCTAGCGCGCGATAGCCAGCGGCTCGGCCTTACACGATGCGAGGGAACGTCAGTTCCCTCGGTCGCTCTCGATCAGTACGGGGCGGGAGACGTTCAGTCTCGGGGCCATCTCAGAGTAGACCATAGGGCTTTGTTCGAGCTCATCGACGACCGGGTGGGAACCCATGTCGATCGATCCTTTAAAAAATGAGCCCTCTTCCATCGAAAAAGAAGGGGTGGAGATGTCGCCGAGCAAGACGCCGGGCTTGAGCAGCTGGATTTTCCCGCTGGCGGTGATATTCCCGTGAATCTTTCCCCTGGTCACGATCGTCTCGGCGATAATGGTGCCTCGGATGATCGCGTTCTCGCCGATCACCAGCATACCCTTCGCGTGAATCTCTCCTTCGATCGAGCTGTCCAGTTGAACGGTGCTGTGAAAGTGGACGATGCCTTTGAATGTGACATCTTTCCCGAGAACGGTGAAATTCCCATTATCGCCGCCCTCAAGTTCTCGTTTTTTGTCCCACATGATGGTGACCCTCTTTTAAGCTTGAGATGAGCGTACTCAACACCTTTTGTGTACAAAGTCAGTCAAAAGTCCGTGTCAACATACAGGAGTCGGGAGAAAGAATCAAAGGGTGATTTTCAGCAATTTGGTTTGTAGCGGAGGGAGACTTATTTCTTGCCCGAGGCTGGTTCCGGAGTGCGTGCCTTGTCCGAACCCTGTGCGCCGATGGATTTGACGGCCTTTCCAACGGCCGGTCCGATCTTCGGAATTTCTTTCTCAACGTTCTGTGCGGCGCTCCGTAAGCCGCGCGTGAGATCATCGACTGTAAGCCCCTTGTTGCGTTCGGCTTGTTGCGAGTCAGCGGCAGAGGCTACGCCAGCGGTGACAAGAAGGAATGTCAGCACCCAAAGAGAGCATCGTCGATCCATGGTGAAACTCTATCATAAGTGGGAAGGCTTTTCAGACCCGGTCCAGTGGATGGAGTATTCGGTTGGGATCGCGTATGATCGCGCCGGTCTGCGACGGGCCATATCTGGGAGCTAAGTGCGATGGATGTCGATGCGTCATCTCGGTGGTTGGTGTTTGTCGGCTGTATCAGTGCCGGACTTGGCGTAGCAGCCGGTGCGTTTGGGGCTCATATGCTGAAAGGTGTATTGGATCAGCCGATGTTGGCCGTCTACGACACGGCCACTCGTTATCAGATGTATCATGCCTTCGGGATGATCTTGAGTGGCTTGGTTGTTCGTATCGGGCGTGATGTTGAAGCAGCCAAAGCCGGTTGGCTGTTTCTGGCGGGGACGGTCTTGTTCTCCGGGAGCCTCTATGGAGTTTCGTTGCTGGGAATCCGCTGGCTTGGAGCTGTCACACCGGTCGGGGGAGCACTGTTTATTATTGGTTGGGGGTTGCTGGCCTGGCGCGCATGGCGTTGGGCAAGATGTTGAAAAAGTCCCCCAGCTTTGTTCTCGCATCGCTCAACGCCTCAACGTACTGAGAAGTACGCCTCGGCATCTCGCTTGCTGCGGCCTCGCTGGATGGACTTTTTGAACATCTTGCGGGGTATCCGCTACATCACTCTATTACCCGCAGGTGTTGCTTAAGACCTCAACACAAAAAAATCCTACTAGGGCTGGCAGCCGGTCAACCGCTTCCCGCTAATCGGTCCCCATCCTCCCGTGTTGTTCATGAACGACCCTTCGATCTTCGCATCGTCCTTGATGAACAGCAGGCTGTCTTCCTGGATGCGGCCGTTTTGCTCCCATCGCAAGTAGATGGCATCTCCCACGATAATGGATTCCGTCGGTGTGACGGAGTTGGCCGGTACTTGTCCGGCCGGGGGAAAAGTAATGGTGGCCTTCTGCTCTCCGTGGTTCTGGTGATTGTGAACAATCCATTGCCAGGTTCCGCACAACCGCGCCTGGCCTTTCGCCTGTCTGATACGCTCCTTCCAACCGTAGATGTCCCACCAGGCGGCGGTTGCCCGCTGACTCGCTTCAAATACCGTGCGTTCGGCAGCCAACAGAAGTTCTGTGTTCTGTTGCTTGGACGTTGTTTGAGACGTCCGAAGGGTCTGGTCTTCCTGGGTGAGGCGGAGCAAGTCGGCAAGCGGTGCGCTTCGGCTGCGACCACGCAACCATTCTTGTCGGGCAGGGGAAAGGGAGACCGCTGTTGAGGATGAGATCGCGTCGCGGCTGAGTGAATCGGCCAACTGCCACGCAGCCAGTGCTCCCATCAATTCATAGACCGTCTGGGATAATTCGGTCAATCCCAGCTCCTTGACCATCTTACTCGGGAGTCGTTTGGTTCTGAGCGCTCCTGCAGCATCTTTCAGGCCGAGCGCAGGGCCGACGCTGGTGGTGAACAGTGTCATGGCGCTCTCGTCTGAATCGATCGGAGCGAACTGGTCGGCACGCTGACCAACCGTTTCGGCCAGAAGTGTCGGTGACACCCGTTCTTCTGCAAATGCAGAAGTCATCGTAAAAATGGAGAAACACACGATCAAGAGGAAACCAATCAGGGTAGGACGACGCAGGTTGCGATCTCGTCCGTGGCGAAGGATCCTCGCACCATCGGTCAGTGTGCGAATCCGATAGGAGCGTGGCTGTCTGCTGCGGGTCATGTTCCTTGGAAGCAAGACTTCAAGAAACTCGCGGTTCGTTCCCAGGCGAGGACCGAACTGTCGGGATCATAGATGCCCGGCTTCATCTCGTTACAAAAGGCGTGGGATGCTTCGGGATAGAGATAAGTCTCGACTCGTTTGGCATACTCGCCAGCGGCAGTGCGTATCTGTTCGACGTCATCCTGTGTGGCCCAGGTGTCCTTTCCTGCCTGATGATACAGCACAGGTGAATAGAGATCTTTCATCAGTTCTTTGGGCGTGACCATCTTGCCGTAATATGAAACGGCAGCGCGCAACCGCTTTCGATGACAGGCGAACCGCAGCGCGTAGGATCCGCCCATTCCGTAGCCGACGGCGCCATGAATATTCCGTTTCGTGAAGGTGCGAGTATTAAGGTATTCACAACAGGAATTGATATCCGTGATGACATGCGCGTCGTTTTGCCGTTCCAGTAGGACGGCTGCCACATCGTCATTGGCGGTCACCATCCCTCCCAGCCGGCCGTAGAGATTTGGAATGATCACGGTGTACCCCTCACAGGCCAGCCTCGCGCCCAGATCCTTCATCTGCCCGGTCAGGCCCCACCAATCATGCAGCAACACAAGGCCTGGATAGGTTCCTGGTAGTTGCGGCCAAAACAAGAGGCTATCGATTTGGTGTTCCTTCGGCATTTTGCTCTTGAAGTAGGGATCGACCATCTGATCGGTATGCGTGGGGATCGGCACTCCGCTTGGAAAGCGCGCCGTTCCTGTTCCGATCTGTTCCAATGTGAAGGGGGCTGTTTGTGTCGTAGGCATGGTCAATCGCGTTATCGGAGCGGCTTTGCACTCGGCATAAGCTTACTATATGAAGCCACTTGCGGGAATGTCAAATGAGCGCCATTGACTGATCGACACCTCCGTTTTACTCTAAATCAGTCGAGAGGGACTCATGAACAAAGAGCGCATCGGTATAGGGTTGATCGGAGTCGGGAGGCATGGGCTTCGGTATGCGCAGCATATCGTGCGCGACCTTCCGACTGCCTACCTCAGCGCAGTGTGCCGCCAACATCCTGAACAAGGGTTCGATGTTCCCGGAGGGCCACCGGTCAATGTCTATGGAAAGGCTGCATCGCTGATCGCCGATTCCACGGTCGATGTGGTCATTGTTGTGACTCCTCCCATATGTTACCCGGAGATCTGCCGGTTGGCGGTGCAAGCGCGCAAACCCATGCTGATTGAGAAACCGCTGGGGATCACTGCAGCCGATGCCCATGCGATAGCCGATTCGGTTCGTAAAGCAGGGGTACCGTTGATGACGGCGCAAACCCTCCGATTCGATAACACTGTTCAACACATGAAGAAGCTCCAGCACGATATCGGGCGGTCCGATCGACTGGATTTGGTCAGCCGAATCGAGACAAGAAAGACGGCCCTTGATCATGCCGACGGCTATGGTAGGCGAGGGGCCTTACTGGAAATCGGAGTGCACATGCTTGACCTGGTTCGATTCATAACCGGGGAAGAAGTATGCGAGGCGCGTTGCACGATGGACGTGCGGCCGGATGCCGGACCGGAAACCGCGGCATCCGTTCGCCTCACCACTTCCAGTGGAACGAGATGCCAGATTGAAATCGCACGGGTGCCGGCAGACCGCGTCGGGCGAGCAACATGGTGGGGATCGCAGGGTCGGCTGGACGTTGATTGGGTGCAGCGCCAGGTTCGGCTCAGCGACGGGACTGACACAGAGAACTTTGAACTTCCCCCGTCACAGACGGTTCTCGCCACCCTGACCGCATTCTTGCAGGCCGTGACTGATAACTCCCCGATGCCCGTCACCGGAGAAGATGGGTGTCGTGCGGTGGAAATCGCCGAGGCCTGCTACACGTCGGCACAGGCTGGAGGCGCTCCTGTCCTCCTCAATCGTCGTTCGTGAAGCGTACCTCGCAAATAAAGATAGGACGTACGTGCTCCATCCTGCGTTTCACGCTTCACGAGATACTCTTGCATCGTGACGTGGGCTACGGTTCCGCGACGATGTGGGTATCCGTTTCCTCGACTCCATCGATGGCGTGTATTTTGGTGATCACGACGTCGGAAAGTGCCCGCTCATCCTGGACGCTGATGAAGACGAAGATATCCGGACGGCCAAAGCAGGAGTGGGCTTGCTCGACACCGGATATCCGTTTGAGTGTGCCGACGACGTCTTTGGTCTTTCCTGCTTTCACCTTGATGAGAATGTAGGCTCGGGTTGCCATGGGTCCCTCCTTGTAGGTTTCGTCGTTCGTGAAGCGTGAAGCGTAAGATGTAACACATTACTATTCTTTGCCGTTGTCGCGAGATACGAGATACGCTTCACGAGATACATGACTCATTGTCCAGCCGATCCAGGCATCGCGTTCCGATGGAGCGCATATACCTCCTCAAAGTGTTGTCCCTGTGCCGCGAGCGCAGACCGGCTATCTCTCACCAGTTGCATGAATCGCCTGAAATCTTCCACTGAGACGTTGAATTGCCCGAGGCCGGTTGCCAGCCGCTGGAGCTCTTCAGCCGGCACGTGAACATCCGCGTCCGCGAGCGCCTCCAACATTTCAGCGGTCCATCCGGTTGAGCGAAATCGTTCGAGGACCGTCGTTGCGTTCTCGCGGTGCTTGTCGGCGACAGCACGGTTCGCGAAATCCTGCACCGAGCGATCCGTGCTTTTGGCAAAGGTGGATTGGAGCTGGATGACGGACTGAATGATCCGATCCGCATCTCGCGTGCCTTCGGGTGGAAGTACCTGGGCCTGTTGAAGGGTCGCGAGAACGGCCATCGCCGATCCGACGTATGGAGATGCGCTTTTGGCCCGTTGTGTGGGAGTCGGAGGAAGGCCGTTCGCGGCGAATGTCGAGAAACAATCCACCGGGAGGAAGGAGAGCATGAGCGAGAGACTGAGGGCCCAAATTGCACAAGTCTGCCTGTTGCATCCTGACCGACTCGTGGGGACCGTTCCCTCTGGGCGATACCAGAGGCGCATGGGCGGATTATACAGAGTCAGCCCAAGTGACGCCAGCTCAGCCTGGAGCTGTATTGAAACCCTTATGGAGTATTACTATAATCGCCGGGGTTTGGACGCGGTCAGGAAGAGAAAGGCAATGGTTGCATGCTCGCCAAGGTTCGAAGCGCGGCGCTTATCGGTCTTGATGCGCATCTGGTCGATGTCGAGGTCGATATTTCCGGTGGACTACCCCAGTTCTCCGTCGTTGGGTTGCCCGACGCCACGGTCAAGGAAAGCCGCGACCGAGTACGTTCCGCGCTGAAGAACACCGGGTTTCACTTTCCCGCCAAGAGAATTACCGTCAATTTGGCCCCCGCCGGTGTGAAAAAGGAGGGATCAGGACTCGACCTTGCGATCGCCATCGGGATTCTGGTCGCGGAGGAGGTTATCCCGCAGGCCATGCTGGAGACATGTGTGTTGGTCGGGGAGCTCTCGTTGGATGGCCGAGTGAAGCCCATCACAGGAGCCCTCTCCTTTGCGCTCGCTTGTCGCGTGGGATATGACTTGTTGCTGCCCGCCGACAATGGTACGGAAGCGGCCCTAGTGGAAGGGGTACGTGTCTATCCGCTCCGTAGCCTTCCAGAAGCCGTGGAGTTTCTCAAAGGAAGCCAGATCATTGCCTTGAGCCGGTCCAGCCGCGACGCGCTGGAATCCACCAGATCGATGGAGGAAGAAGACTATACCGACGTTCGTGGACAGGACCATGCCAAACGGGCGCTCGAGATTGCCGCCTCCGGCGGACACAATGTGCTGATGGTCGGTCCCCCTGGTTCAGGAAAAACGATGCTGGCGCGCCGAATCCCCTCGATCCTTCCGTTGCTGGAACTGGAGGAGGCGATTGAAACGACTCGAGTCCATAGTGTGGCCGGCCAACTCGCTCCGGAACGGCCGTTGTTGACCGTCCGGCCGTTTCGAGCCCCACATCACAGCATCTCAGACGCCGGACTTGTCGGAGGAGGGACCGTTCCCAAACCTGGAGAAGTCTCGCTGGCGCATAACGGCGTCTTGTTTCTGGACGAATCGCCAGAATTTAAACGGGGCGTCCTGGAAGGGTTGCGGCAGCCGTTGGAAGACGGGCATGTCATCTTGACGAGAGCGAGCGGAACCTTGAAGTATCCGGCCCGATTCATGCTGATTGCCGCGATGAATCCCTGTCCTTGCGGATATTATGGAGACCGGACGCGGCCCTGTATTTGCACAGGCACGCAGATTCGACGATACCGAGCGAAACTCTCCGGGCCGTTGTTGGATCGGCTGGATATTCATCTCGACGTCCCTCCTGTTCCGGTTCGAGAGCTCCGCACCGAACTCCCTGCCCCAGAAGGATCAGCCATGATCAGAACACGTGTCGTTGCGGCTCGTGAGCGCCAACGGCGACGGTATCGGAGCGACGGCATCTATACGAATGCACAGTTGAAGCCGCGAATGGTAAAGCGGTATTGTGGGCTCGACCAGCCTGCTCAGGAGTTGCTCGAGCACGCAATGGCGAGGCTTCGATTGTCGGCGCGGGCGCACGGACGTATTCTACGCGTCGCGCGCACCATCGCTGACTTGGCCGACTCTGATAGGATTGATACGGTGCATATCGCGGAGGCTATTCAATACCGCTCGTTTGACCGCAATCCCGACGTGTGAGGAATCGGTGGCTTCAGCAAGAGTGTTTCTCTGGTGGTTTGTCGTGGGAGCGACGATGGCGTTGGCCGTCATCCTGGTGCAAGGCGGCATCAGGGAAGTGATGCAGGCGCAAGGATCGGTGTGGGAGCTGAAACTCGTCGAGCTGCTGACCACGATCATGGGTGGAGGGCTGTTGGGAGGGTGTATCGCGCTGATTTTGGATCGGATCAAGAAATCTTAACGGCAGGTTTGAGTCCTTTCTAGATGTGACTATTCGCCAAGCGTTTGTTGCGCCGACCATGCTGCCCACTTTGGTTGTCCTTTCATCTTCACACTGGCCAACCAGCTGAACCCGGTCAGCCCTGTAATTTCGATAGACCGTTTGTGCTGCTATCGGCGAGGATTGAGAAAGAACCAGTTTCATGAATAACAGAGAAGGCCGAGACAGACTAACTGAGGTCCAAGAAATATGGATATCGAAGTCGGCTCCAATACCTACCGCAATTCGAACGGAACCATTGAGATCGAGGGTGTGCCGCAAATTCAGGTAGCCCGGCATCCCACGACCGGTGTGCTCCTGGTCAATTTTGCCCTGTTTGACTCGAACGGCCGAATGCTCGCCAAAGTGGTGGACAGCACCATGATGTTCAACGAGCGGCGCGCCTATGAATTGACGAAGACAGACAAGGGTATGGCCATGAAGGATACCGCTTCCGGGAAGATTCTGCTCCAGCTCGAGGCGAAAGCCCCTGATGCGGTTTCCTTTTCACGCGGAGAGTTTCACACGATGAAAGGCCACCTCTTCCAAGTCTCACCGACTGGATGGAAGCTCGAGAAGCAGCACAAGAGCGGGCTGACGCACGATACACAAGGAGGCGCTGTTTCTATCGGGTAGACGCCCGAGGCTCCGTCACCGTCGGGATCACAACAAGATTCCCGTTCTTGATATCGACCGATGCGGTATCCCCGTCCCGCAACTCTCCCTTCACCAGCAAGCGCGCAATCGGCGTTTCCAGCTCCTGCTGAATGAGGCGCTTGAGCGGTCTCGCTCCGTAGACCGGGTCATAGCCGCGTTCTCCCACATGCGTGAGCGCCGCGGGAGTGACGGCCAGTGTAATCCGGCGTTCCTCCAATCTGCTGCGGAGGCGTTCCAGCTGAATTTCCACGATCTTGATCAGCTGTTGGGTGCCGAGCGGATGGAAGACGACCATCTCATCGACGCGGTTCAGAAATTCAGGTCGAAAATGTTGCCGCAGTTCGCTCATGACCACCGTTCTGACCTGTTCGTAGGTGGCGCCGCGTTGCTGCGCCTCCAAAATGTGCGGGCTGCCGATATTGGAGGTCATGATCAGCACCGTGTTCTTGAAGTCGACCGTGCGGCCTTGTGAATCGGTCAGCCGGCCGTCATCAAGGACCTGCAGCAGGACGTTAAAGACGTCGTGATGCGCTTTTTCGATTTCATCGAACAGGATCACCGAGAAAGGACGCCGGCGAACGGCTTCAGTCAGTTGACCCCCTTCGTCGTAGCCGATATAGCCGGGAGGCGCGCCGATCAAGCGGGCGACGGTGTGCTTTTCCATGTATTCGGACATATCGATTCTGATCAGATTTCCTTCGTTGTCGAAGAGAATCGCGGCCAAGGCCCGTGCCAGTTCGGTTTTGCCGACTCCCGTGGGCCCCAGGAAGAGAAACGAGCCGATCGGACGATTCGGATCCTTGATGCCCGAACGGGCGCGCAGCACGGCATCCGCAACGGCTCGAACACCTTCATCCTGTCCCACCACACGTTGATGGAGCAGCTCTTCGAGTTTCAGCAGCTTGTCGGTTTCTCCCTCGAGTAAACGAGAGACCGGAATGCCGGTCCATCGGCTGACCACGGCGGCAATTTCATCTTCATCGACCTCTTCTTTCAGGAGCTTGGTCTCATCCTGCTTCTTTCCTAAGTGCTGCTGTTCCAGAGACAGCTCTCGTTCCAACCGAGGCAGTTCGCCGTACCGGAGTTCGGCCACTCGATTGAGGTCATAGGCTCGCTCTGCCTGATCGATCTTCAGCTTGATGTCCTCGATCGCCTCGCGTGTTTTTCGAAGCCGGGAGACGGAGGCTTTTTCCGATTCCCACCTGGTTTTGAGGGCTTGTAAGTCACGCTGCTTCTCGTTCAGCTCGGCTTCGAGAGTGCTCAAACGGGCCGCGCTTGCGGCATCCTTCTCCTTTTTCAACGCCTCGCGTTCAATTTCCAGCTGCAGCACCTTGCGCGAGACCTCGTCCAATTCGGCCGGAAGGCTGTCGATTTCCGTTCTGAGGCGCGCCGCGGCTTCGTCGACCAAATCGATGGCTTTATCGGGGAGGAACCGGTCTGAAATATATCGATGCGAGAGCTTGGCCGCGGCGACCAGCGCGCTGTCCTTGATCCTTACACCATGGTGCACCTCATAACGCTCCTTGAGGCCGCGCAGGATGGAAATGGTGTTTTCCACGGATGGTTGGTCGACCAGGACCGTCTGAAAACGGCGTTCCAACGCGGCGTCTTTTTCGATGTGTTTGCGGTACTCGTCGAGTGTTGTGGCGCCGATGAGGTGCAACTCGCCCCGCGCAAGCATCGGCTTCAACAGGTTGGCCGCATCCATCGCGCCTTCGGCGGCTCCGGCCCCGACGACCGTATGCAATTCATCGATGAATAGTAGAATTTGACCCTGAGAGGATTGGATTTCTTTTAAGACGGCCTTGAGCCGCTCTTCAAACTCGCCGCGGAACTTGGCGCCCGCCACGAGCGATCCCATATCCAAGGCGAAGAGCTTCTTGTGCTTGAGGCTCTCAGGCACGTCACCTTTGACGATGCGGATGGCCAGCCCCTCCACAATTGCGGTTTTCCCGACCCCTGGTTCGCCGATGAGAACCGGGTTGTTCTTCGTCCGGCGGGACAAGATCTGAATCACGCGCCGGATCTCATCATCGCGCCCGATGACGGGATCGAGCTTGCCTTGTCCGGCTAATTGGGTCAGATCGCGGCCGTATTTCACCAACGACTGGTAGGTGCTTTCAGGGTCTTGACTGGTGACACGTTGATTTCCACGCACCTGCTGCAATCCGGACAAGAAACGGTCCCTGGTGAGGCCGAGTTTCTTGAAGACGCCTCCTTCCTGGACCATTGCCAGCAGCACGTGCTCGACGCTGAGAAAATCATCCTTCAGCGATTTTTGCTCGTCCTCCGCTCGGCTCAAGACCTGACTGAGTCGGGCAGCCACATGCATTTGGCCGGGGGAAGCGCCGCCGCCTTGCACTTGCGGCAGCTTGGCAAGGGCTTGTTCGACTGCTTGCCGAACAGCTGGCAACGCGAGCCCCGCCCCTTCGAGCAAGGCCGGAGTCGTTCCACCCTCCTGATCGAGCAGTGCCAGCAGGATGTGCTCAACATCGATGCCTTGATGGCTTCGACGTTGCGCGTGAGCAGAGGCGGCCTGCAAGGCCTCCTGCAGTTTGATCGTCATTCGATTCATGTCCATGGTTATTCACCCGTATAAATGTATGTCGATGAACCATCTGATAATCATTAGGAGGAGCAAGTCAACCGAGAATCTATATTCTGCCGGCGACGCGACTAGATCTTGACCTCTTCGGAAATCCCGACTAGGGTACGGATCGATATGGTGAACCTCGTTTCGGCCACACTCCAGCTATATCGGCAAGTCTTCTACGCGACGGGACGCTCGCTCGCTCGAAGCTGGGTGACCATGGTGGCGCTCATCGCATTTGCCGTCCTGTTCCTGGGGGTCGCGAGGATCGCCGCCCCTTTGGGTATGGCCGGAGGATTTCTGCTCGGTATCGCGAATGCCTTGTTGGTGGGTGCGACGCTGCGGTTGATCGAACAGTCTCTCAGCGGGTCGCGAAGCATCCAACTGGCTGATGTGACCGAAAGCTTCGGGCATTACTTCTGGGACGTGATCGGTGTCGGATTCGTGTTGTGGCTGCCTACGTTGTTGCTGGATATGGGAATGCAGGCCAATCCGTATGGCCAGTTCCTATTGTCGGCGTTTCTGCTCATGGTCTTCATTCTGTTGAACCCGGCGCCGGAAGTGATCTATCAAGTCCGGCACGATTCAACCCTCGACGTCTTCAAGACCGCCTATGAATTCGTGTTGGAACATTGGATCGAGTGGTTCTTGCCGTTTGTGGTGCTCATCCTACCTCTGGTGCTTTCTCCAAGCGGCCTGCAGGAGTTTTTTTCGCTTTCCGGCAGTGTCGGCCGGGGGGCCGGCCTCGACTTCTTGCAAATTCTCATGTTGCCGTTCACCGCCATAGGGGGATGGCTGTCCTACGTGGGGATCGATTCCGACGCGCAGGGGATTCTGCTTCTGCTGCTAACCCCGCCTATGACTATGGCAATCTTGCTATTCCGCGGCCATCTTTTTGCATTGCTCCGTGGGTCTTCCAGACGGCAACGTCTGTTCTCTCACCAGCTTGACGCCAGACAGTAGGGAACTTCGTTCGCAACACGCTGTTGTCTCAGTTCTTTTCGTTACACTTGGAGCAACTCCAGTCAGTTCTCAGTGCCCTTGCTGTCTAATGAGCTTGTGATTTGGAGCTGAAATAGTGTATGGGTTATCCTACACCTGAGTTCGGCCCCTTCATGATGCTGTCCAGGTGAGGCACGAACTCATGCGGCTTTCAATATTTTGGCGCCTGGTCATGACCTCCCTGGTCATTATTACAGTGATGGGAGGCGTCAATCTTTACGCGCTCTTTCAGCTTCGACAATTGACGGCCATGAGCACTCAGATGGCATCCTACCATTATCCGGCCGTCGAATCCGCGAAGCGGCTCTTGGGTTCGGTCTACGCTCAATTGAACAGTGAAAAAAAGTTCCTCGCAACAAAAGATCAGACCTTCCTGACGAATTTGACTGAGGAGGTTGACGAGTTCCAGCGTAATCTTCAGCTGTTACAGAATCAGGAAAACTCTACTCAGGGGTTGAAACTGCTGCGAGAGACAGGCGATTTGCTGCAAGAACGGTTGAGGCTTTTTCGGGATGAATTCCAGAAGGCGAAAGGGAGATCCCGTCAGGCCATTCTGGAGTACGAAACAAAACGTGATGCCCTCATGGATCAGATGTCTGCCTCGATTCAGAGCTACATCGACCTGCATGAGGTGCGGGTAAGCGTCGGGGTCAGCGAATCACGTTCGAGTGCAGCTCAAGCGGAGGCTGTCACGGAACAACTTGTGCTGGTTGCCTTGGTGTTTGGGTTGGGACTGGCCGGCATCGCCAGCTATACGATTTTGCGCCCGCTCCGACAGCTGCAAGGGCACATCAAACAGATCGGACAAGGGAATTTCGGCACGTCCCTCCAGATCAAGGCTCCGGCCGAACTGCGAGATCTGGTGGATACCGTGAATTGGATGGGCAGAAAGTTGCAAGAGATCGATGATATGAAAACGGAATTCTTGGCGCACGTGTCCCACGAGTTGCGTACGCCGATGGCCTCGATTCAAGAGGGGACGCATCTGCTCCTTGACGAAATTCCCGGGCCGCTGGTGCAGGAGCAGCGAACAACGCTCCGGATCATGGCCGACAGCAGCCGGCGCTTGATCCACCTGATCAACACGATTCTGGATCTGTCGAAAATGGAAGCCGGCATGATGGAATACCGCATCGTCCCGGTGGACCTCCACCGAATCGCTGAAATCTCCATCAACAAGGTTCGCCTTCTTGCCGACTCCAAGCATGTTCAGCTGGTGTTAGAAAGTGTCGGTGAACGGGCTTGGGTCAAGGCAGATGCCTCTCGTCTTGAACAGGTGTTGGACAATCTCTTGTCGAACGCTCTGAAATTCAGCCCTGAGGGAGGCGTGGTGAAGGTTCATATGAATCCCGATCTACAAGCCGGAGTTCTCGAAGTTTCCGTTTCTGATACGGGACCCGGAATCGCCCCGGAAGATCTCCCACATATTTTTGAACGATTCTATCAAGGTCGCACAAAAGTAAAGCAGACGGCGGGGAGTGGATTGGGTCTGGCATTAGCCAAGAAGGTGGTCGAAGCCCATGGTGGAAGAATCTGGATTGAAAGTGAGAAAGGCAAGGGGGCGACTGTACGGTTTATCCTACGGTTGACGAAACCGGAAAAGGCAGGGCAATCGTGAGCAGAACGACTCGGTCTATCACAGCTGGCCACATCGTGATTTCTCTCTTGTTAGTCGGATGTGCTTCCTGGACGACACCAGCCCCCTCGTCCCGTCCTTATTTCAAGGCCGAACCTCAAGAAGTCAAAATGTTTCAAATGCTTACGAGGAAACAAGAGGGTTTGGTTCCGAAGTGCAGTCAGTCGAGCTCCTGTGACCATGTATATTTTACACTCGGACTACTGGGTCTCTATGAAAGTCGCGAAGTTGCAGAGAAATATTTCGGCAAGGTCTTGGCGGTGGCTCCTATAAGCCAACTGGCAGAGTCGAGTAAAGCCTGGCTCCAGCTCTTGAAGGAGCCTGTGGTTCCAGGACGGAAATCTTGGTCCGAAGCTGTGTTGACTGCCCCTGCCATTGCGGAGACCAATACATCATTGGCGCTGACTGCCGATCGTCTGGTGCGGGATTTGCTAGACAGAGAAATGGTTATCCACCAGCTTCGCTCCTCCAGGGAAGACGATTCTGAAGCGGTTGAGGCCTTGCAGCGCGAACTAGTGGATCGAGACCACAAGATTGAGTCACTGCAGTCGAAGAAAGAGTCAGTGAAGACATCAGCCGACCCGTCAATGATTCAAAATCTGCAAAAGCAGCTCGCCGAGCGGGACAGAAAGGTGGAGGAACTTTCGACGCAGCTGGAGGCTTTGAAACGTATCGATCAGGAAATGCGGGAAAAGGTGCGCCCAATCCGCCCGCCGGTGACCGTTCCGGTGCCAGGTCCTGATATGACACCCTAGCAAATACGACAAGGAACATTGAATATGGAACAAGAGAATATTCTCGTAGTCGACGACGATGAAGGGTTGCTGCATCTGCTGAAGATGCGGTTATCCGCCATGGGATTTACAGTCACGCCTTGTACGACAGGGCAGGATGCGGTCGGTGAGGCCAAGAAAACCATGTTCAATTTGGCTATTACCGATCTCCGTCTTCGCGGAGAGGACGGACTCGACGTGACCGAAGAGCTGCTGAGAAGTCATCCCGGACTTCCGGTCATTATTCTCACGGCCCATGGGAGTATTCCCAACGCGGTGGAGGCGATGCAACGAGGGGCGTTCGGCTATCTGACGAAACCGTTTGATGACAAGGAACTCAAGGCCACCATTGAAAAAGCACTTGCTCAGCAGCGGATGAGCCGCGAGATTCAGCGTCTCAAATCGTTGGTCAAGGAACTGTACGGACTCGAGAATGTCGTGGCGCGAAGTCCGGCAATGCAACGGCTCTTCCAGCAAATCGCGCAGGTCGCCGATTCAGACGCCACCATCTTGCTGTTTGGAGAAACCGGCACCGGCAAAGAAGTGATGGCTCGTGTCATCCATACAAATAGTCGACGCAATAAAGGTCCCTTCGTGGCGCTCAACTGCGCCGCTATACCCGAAACGCTGTTCGAGAGCGAGCTGTTCGGACATGTCAAGGGCGCCTTTACGAGCGCCCATGGGGCGAAGCGAGGGTTGTTCCAAATGGCCAACGGCGGCACGCTGTTCCTCGATGAGATCGGCGAGATGCCGCTGTCCATGCAGGTGAAATTATTGCGTGCCGTGCAGGAGCGGGAGATTCGAGAGGTGGGATCCGAGAACTCGGTCAAAGTCGATGTTCGCATCATTGCCGCGACCAATAAAGACCTCGGGGAGGCCGTGAAGAACGGGACGTTCCGGAACGATCTGTACTATCGCATTTCCGTGGTCCCCTTGTTCGTTCCGCCGTTGCGGGATCGCCGCGACGATATTCCGCTTTTGGCGCAACATTTCCTCAAGCTCAGCATGAAACGAGCCAATAAGGACGTGAAAGGATTCACGCCCGCCGCACTCCATCGACTCATGATCAATCCCTGGCCCGGCAACGTACGGGAACTGGAAAACGTGGTTGAAAAGGCCGTGGTCATGTCACGGCAAGACATGTTGACGCCGGATTTGTTGCCGGCGGTCAGTGTGTCGGCCGAGTCTCCGCTCAAACCGCTCACGGAAGCCAAAGAAGAATTCGAACGGACCTATCTGAAAAATGTGCTCCAGTTGACGGGCGGGAATATCTCGCGCGCTGCTCAATTTGCCGGCAGGTACAGGGCCGATTTTTATAAGATGCTGAGAAAGTACGGCCTTCACCCCTCCACGACGAAGGGAAAATCGGACTCTGAACTGGAAGAGCTGGAAACCGAAGCAAATTTGACCGAGGCGGAGCGATAGATCTCGATCTTCGATCGTCATGCATCGGCGGACTTGGAGAGGCCGCGTCTCAATTGACGCGGCCTTTGTGTTTGAACACGTGTGCTCCATTGACCGGGTTCTTCATCTTGTAGTCCCTGGCCGCTTCGTTATGTCTCGACCTTTCCCATTGCAGTCAAAGTACTCGGCGCTTAGGATATTCTTGGCTGATTGCTGCCATATTGAGAAAGGAGAACTACGTATGATGCGATATGGGAAATCCATGATTGTCCTCGCAGGGACGTTGATCATGGCCTCTACCGTCACACTGGCGCCGCCGGTTCTCGGTGAAGGAGGGGCTCGCCGTGATGTGGTACGTCATGCGGCCGAATCGGCGGGGGCGGAACGCGCCGCGCCGTCGTCGCTGTCCCAACATGCAACGATCATGAGTCGGGATGGACAAGTGGTTCGCAAAGGCAGCAATGGATGGACGTGTGTACCCGACGATCCCAATACATCCGGTACGGACTCAATATGTATGAACGAACCGTGGCGTAATTTTTGGGAGGCTTTGAAAGATAAGAAGAAGCCCGCCGTCACTCAAGTGGGAATCGCGTATATGCTCCAGGGTGACAGGCCTGTGAGCAACACCGATCCCTATGCCACAGAACCCAAGCCTGGCGACGAGTGGGTGGAAGGAGTTGGCGCGCATCTCATGATTCTGCTCCCGGATGCAGGTTTGCTGAAAAATGTGCCGACCGATTCGAAAAACGGAGGACCCTGGATCATGTGGGCCGGCACCCCCTATGCCCATTTAATGGTTCCCATCGACAGTTACCCTTCACGGTAACCGGATATCGGTATCCCTTATCCGGTCGGGGATTGCTCAAGCTCTCGAAGGCCTGAGCAATCTCTTTCCCCTCGAGCTGCTATGAGGCCAAGAACGATGATTGGGCGCGTCCGTGCAAGGAGAAGTCGAAATAGTCGGCGTATCTTGCCACGCAGGAGGCTGGTCAGAATTCTGTTTTACAGGACGGTCAGCAAGATAGCGGCCTAAAGTGGTTCAGCCAGGTTTTTGAGCAATTCAGTCGCGCAGAGCCGCACGACTCCGGCCTCGTCTTTGGTGAGATGTTCCCCTCGCGCCACAACACGTTGTATCTGTTCGCTCACTGAAATAAAGTCCACGATCTCCTGTCTGAAGCCGTTCATGTAAGTTTCCATGCGAGCAAACCTCCATGCGTTGTGAGGGGTTGAGCGTGTGGTGCGTTCAGATATTCAAGATAATCTCTCAGCCGGCCCAGTCAAGGCCCCCAAGATCTTCGGCTCGAATTTAAGGGGACTACACTACTCGTCGCGCGAGAATTGCCGAGTTGCAGAAGGCGGGTATGATGCTGTGAGATTCGCGGTTTACAAAGATCAACTCGACCACACGCATTCTGTCATGTCTGCCTGATGATGCAGCAGCTCGCATACCGCAAAAGAACCATGCTCCCGCATCTCTTTGTTCGAGTGCGGCTGCGGACTTTTCTATCAGGACGCAGGCCACGCAATCATCCTTGGACATGCGCTATGCTACACTCGAGATATATCATTTCAGGCTAGGAATACTCCTAAACACCACAAGCTCCGGCAAGTGCCAGGACTTCCTGTCAAGGTCAACTTCCCTGGACGCTTGGGTTTTTGGTTGAGCAAGAGAGAAAAGTCTGCTTCGAGAGATCAGTTGAGAGGTCCTCGGATGGGACCGCGTGCATCGATCTCACCTCGCGCTACCTCCAGCGCTGCTGCTTCCGCCTGCTCACGAGTAGAGAAGCTGCCGGTGGCTTGCCCGGTCGACCTCGACAATCCTGTTGGCCCGAGTTCAAGTATTGTGTACTCACAGATCCATGCTCCCTTGTCCTGCTGACAGGACCTCAATTGGATCGACCGCCCTTCATAGCTTGATCCCGTCATTGTCGTTTCCTCCGGCTGATGGACGCTAGTCAGTGCCTCCCTGCGCACATCGACCGTCGTTGTAATCCCAAGAATAGCCGTATACATAAAATGCGCTTCCGATTCCGTGAGTGCGTTCTTTTCCGGCAGAGGCTTCTCGATCGGCACACAGGCTGACAAAAAGGAACCCGCGGATCGGTGGAATACTGGCCTTCGATTGTCCTTCGGCATTGTCTTCTTATAGTTCCTAAAGAGTGCTGCCCCTCCCGCGCCACGCTAAGTCGCCAGGGTTGATTAGAATACGATACATTCCAGAATGAGTACTCGCCACCTGGGAAGGAGACTAGGGCCAAAGAAGCAAGCCTGTAGTCTCAGATGGCTTATATCGAATGGAAGCGAAGAAGCGTGATGTTGAAATTCTTCTTACCGGCGATTCGATTCCCAATAGCGGGAAATAGTCCGCTATGATGATGATTGTCCTTCGCCCATGGGATCAAGTGAGTGTAAAAAGAGTGAGCAGCCTATGGCTCGACCGTGACTGACACAAACGGAAGATGTATGAGTGCAGGCCGTTTGAAACCGCGATAACTCCTTGTCAGGGTCTTATGGTTGCAAAGTGCCTAGACTTGTTATTTAGTGGTAAAGACCTGAGTAGTGGAACGGATCGCAATCCGTTCTGAAGTTTGCAAAGACTTCCACACAGCTAGCGTCTCGAATGACTTGGGGGCAACCTTGGCAGACTTTGCCGCCCGACTTTTGCGTCGGTTGTGGGAGATGGTCCGATCGATGATGGCACCACAATTTATGCAGTTCCAAGTGTAGAATGCAAAAAAGAAGTCTGAAAGCCGCTCTAGCCTCAACATACCATTACATTTTGGACATTCCATAACCCCTCCTCCGATATAAAATGAACGCTCCGAGGAGGGGAGCAAATTTTGATCCTTAAGATGCAGCAATACTTTCAGCGGTTTGGAAAGTTCCAGCATCCACAATTGAACATAGACTGACGCTCGGCGTACACTGTGGTACGCAGCCTACCGAAATGGCCTCATTCGCCCGATTCACCAAGAGCAGAGCTCTCACCTGCCCGTTGTACTTTGTTTCGACGACTAGCCATCAATCCAGCGCGTTGTTGCCACCACAATGGGTTCCCGGATCTTCGCAAGGCGAACGCCGTCGGAAGTAAAGCCGGCGGACAAGGAGGCCCAGCCACCCAACCAATCGCCAATCAAAGAGGACCTATCCCGATCCCAATACGTCTATTTCTCGATGAGAAGAATGTGCTGCGGTCATCACTTCACAAGTATCGCAATGGGTCAATCTTTCGCGTTAGCGCTTGATAAGCCTGACGACCAAAGACGACATTCAGATATTTGCCTCAGCGCCCAGCAGAATTAGTGTCACAAACAGAGCCAGTGCCTAGTTGTTGCGCATCTCTGGCTTCTTGTAGGTTCAGATGTCTGAGGTAATGGTGAGTGAATGGAGAGCGACAATGCTGAAATATAAGCAACGCAGGATCGACGTAGCTCCCGTACGGCAGGCTGATGGAACGTGGCATTGTTCGTATATCATTTTTGAATTCAGACAAACCTGCTGGGGGTGCCAGACAGGGAGCCCTGACGGCAGTTTCTCGTCCCGCAAAGAGGCCACAATGGCAGCTCTGAAGGAGGCGAAACATATGGCCGATGCACTCGAACAGTTTACGCTGCCGCCTAAGCGTTACAGCAGATCCAGTAGGTCAGTGCACTGATGAGTCGCCGCCTTTGGGGAGGTGTGAACACTTCTGGAGGAAAGTTCCAGAACGTGACCCCGGGATGTGTATCCTCGGCTGCTGGTTGGCGGGCTGTCGCCCGTAGCGCGATGGCAGTGAGGCGGATACGTTCGGTTGTCCTGTTGTCTAGGGCCTCAATTCAGTCGGTCTTGTCGCTCCAGCTAACACCGTATTAGCACGTGTTACCCAGCGAATCGGTATGCCCTCTCCACATCATGGGCGTGAGAGTCTTTTAAGGAATGCACCTCCTGAAGCAAGAAGTGGTGAGGTGATCGTTCCTGTTACATGTGGAGCGTGATATTGCCGCGTACTTGAGCGAAATAGCCGCTCTCAAGCACACTCACATCATCGATACGGCACAGCCCAATGGCATATACCGCTGGCCTAACCGAAGGTTGGTGTGGAGCTGGCAAGATGATCCAACCTGCGGTTCACACAGAGCAACCCAAAGTAAATCTCAGAGTAGTGTAACTTATCCAAAACAGCGGAAAGTAGAGATCAGCCTGCTATACAGCTGATTGGGCATGTTACATGGCGTTGCATTGGATGGGCAGAGATTGGCAGGGGTAGGGCGCTTACGGGCGCACCGGATTGACCACGCTTATCAGAGAAAAGTTACCGCTCAACTTGATAACGGGTCCTCGGCATCGATGAGACGTTTGGCCTTTTGTAGGGCGGCTGCTTTCGCCTCTTGTTGTGTCGCGAAGGAGCCTGCAGGATAGGACGATACGCAAGCCGATTTTATTGGAGAAAATTGAATAAACACATTTCGACAACGCCATGTTCCATTATCGGCTTGGCTAACGAACAGCGAGATGGTGCGTCCCTTATACTCGTGCCTTGATGAAGGATCGATAGCCGTACATTCCATGGACACTCCTGTCCAATGAGCCCTTCTGCTCAATTCGCCAGCGGTCACCCCAATACGCAGTAAATGTTCCGACGCGACCACAAATTGCCGGATCTCCTCTCGCATCGATTCCATGAGTGAAAGCCTTTCTGCCCAATGATGGCGATCACACTGTACAGGATTGCTGGACTCTAAACATCGTCAGTGCGCATCCGCAATCAGGAAATTCCTGAATTTACTGGATTTCTACCCGGAGAGGTGAGGGGAGCTGAGTCTACATTTCGTCTAGGTAATATTCAACCCTTCCAACAATGTGTCGTTGGTGTGCTCTCCTGAACCTCCTACACAAAGGGGACACCGGAATGATCAATACAGGTAAATGCCCTCACTGCAATAAATTGCTCATTAACGTAAGTATCGAGCGTCTACCTATTCATCAGAATGATGACAAGAAGTGGCACGGCGCAGCCCTTGTCTGCCCTTTCTGCCAGAAGATTTTCAACGTATCTATAGATCCAATTGCTTTGAGGAGCGATATTGTGAACCAGCTGTTCGATCACTTGAAACGACAGAAGTAGGCAGGGAAAGAGTCAGACTTACGGATGGTGGCCCTCTCAATTCCCTCCAATCGGCACACCCACTACCTTCGGAGGCATGCGCTTCATTTGCGGAATGCAGTGCGGGGATAAACGTGTAAGGCGGTGTCATTCGGCGCTACGGTACGGGCCGAATATGGTTCAGTGCTCGGACTTTACGCGAACAGGAAGGGAAGACTCTTCACGTACTCCCGATGATCGCCGGCGAGTTTCTGATTGTATGTCACGGACAGTTTCCGGCGACCCGATACCCCGCCTGTTCCGCCGCTTCGACGCTCACAAACGCGATCCGGTTGACCTCGGAGACCTTATCATAGCCAGGACAGTCGACGCGGTGGTAGATGTGGCTACGCCTGTTCCCAATGACATCGGAAGCTCCGGGCGAAGGGCCCGCGTTCTGAGGCATGGGCTGAGAGGCTGAAGGCGGGCAGGTGAAATCCGATGCCTCTGGCACTTGGTTTCGCTGTAGCTTGCGAAAGATCCATGGCGGGGTTGGCGCTGGATCTTTCCAGAGCCCGCGTTTCGCCTCGCGAGCGTCCTCCTCCAGCTGTTGCAGTTCCGTATCGGCGGAGTACCGGCAGAACCACCAGGCTAGACCAACCTTCACGAGTTCCTTGTTCAAGTGTCGGCCATCGGCAAGAAACACATCGCCGATGGTCTGCTCATATTTGTCCTGGCCTCTGTTTTCGATGGTGAGGTGCTGCCCCGTAGTAATTTCTTCGATAAACTTCATAGCGTGTTGGCTGAAGTGTTGCCCCTTTTCAGGTGCATCGATCCCATTTAAACGAACTCGTTCGACGCCTTGCTCGTGTTCGACATCGAAGGTGTCGCCATCGATGACGGAGATCACTTTACCCGTAAAGTCCGAGGCTCCACTGAACGATGGAAAGAATATGAAGAGCAGGATTGGGAGAGACCACGACGGTTTCATTCGCAGACAGTGATAAGGATACTCAATGGGTCCAGTATATGCGTTAATGCTTTAGGCGGGCAAGCTTCATGGGGTCGGATGGGCTCTTGCCTTGAAGTTTCTTCGGTTTGGGTTTGGGCTTTGATTCGGCATGGGTTTATCATGCCAGATCGCAAGCCGGGTGTCACGTCGGACAGGGGTTAAATTTTACCGAAGCCTCCTTTCTGGCGCATAGGGGTACCGAAAGACCCATGGCCCCAGGGAAAGCGTCCAGCGTTTTCCTCCGGGTAGTCCAGGCGCTGCACCGGCATGGGGGTTAGGTCCCGTATTCGATTTGCGGCATCCTGAGAAAAGGGAGACGTATTCTAATTTGGATTGCAGTCAGCTGAGGCATGTTCAGTTCGGCGATCGGTCCCTCTGTTCGCTCGAATCCACAGCGCATGATTCAGATTGTCAACATTTGCCGTAATGCGGTCTCCTTTGTTAATAGGAGGTTTCTCAGTTGTCTCATCGGTCAGTACGTTCACTTCTTTGCCATCTTCATCTTTCAGGACATAGGTTGTACCGTCCACGCGGAGTACTTCACCAAAAAGCATATGGCTCTTACGCACCGCATTGTGTTCCGCTTGCATCGCATTTTTCCCAGGTGATATGTCGCATGGGCTTCCCACCGTTTTCCCCTCCTCTCGAGATCCTACACAACCAACCTGTAAGATGGTGGCGAGTCCTAGAAACATTAATGTATTGGTTGGAAGGCCGGCTGAAGTGAAAATCATGGTACCTCCTGGTTATGTTGGTCGTTGTTGATTACTGTACCTTTCCAAGAGGTAACCATGAGCTGGGCAGCTTCCTAGTTTTCGTACAGAGAAATCCAGAACCCTGAGGCTGCTCCCGCCAGGTCGAACTTCAAGCCATAGCCATGGACTCCCTATGTGTTTCCCTAGTATAGAAGTTCCTCACGCGTAGCTACGATATGATCAGGGTGTTCAACATGGAGCGTCGGTTGGTCACATGTAACTAGCAGGAAGGAGACGATTATGACGATTAGAAAAATGTGCGCCTATATGGTGATGGCGAGCGGAATTCTCTACAACGCGGGCTGCTCCTTAATGATAGACCAACCAAAAGGGGATACTCCCTCCGAGAGCATCTTGGCCAGTGAATCAAACAGTCTCACAGGCGTGTACACAGACATTGATGCGAACGGCTCCATCGAGCCCCATCCTCAAATAGTGGGCGAGGGAGGCAGGATCAACGGTCTCGCTACTGTCGGTGGATTGCCAGACGTACTCGATATCAAAACGGGCACTCCGAAACCCAGGCGGTCGACTAATACCACATCTACAGTGAGGATGGGAGAATCCACATTTAGCTTCGGATCAGACTCGAACAGCACAGGTTCATCGAGTAGAATGCCTGGAGCCGGCAACAAGTAGGCGTGTGGCCTAAACAATCGAAGCGGCGCCCCCAAAGATTTAGGCAAGGAACCCGTATCCGCTTTGCAGCATCAGGAGAAAAGGCGGGTAGGACGTGGTGAAGTTGCTTCAGTGTCTGAGGGTGGCGAACCTACTGTCATCGACCTTCCCTGAGTTGGTCACATAAAGAGCCTCGCCGTTATTTAGCATTTGCTAAGAGGGTTTTTAGTTTCTCATAGCCCGGCGCTTCGGGATGGCAGTAATACTCAGTCAGGGACCCATTGCCGTTCCGGATTGAGATACGGAAGCTCTTCCCGTGGGCCTCGATCTTCACCGCCTCCACCATGTTGAGATAGAGGTCCTGATTCACCTGGACGATGTTTTCCATGACCTCTCCCCTGTCTACCGCTGACCGACCTTTACCCGCGATGAGAGAATACCCGGTGGTCTATGGCAGAGATGACGATGCGATCGTGTGTATCAAGAAACTGCATGGTCCAATTCAAGCAATGTAGTTAAGACATTCCATGGCTTCTGTTCCCTCATCATTCTGCATCGATCGCCATGCGAACCTGCCGAGGTATGACATCGATCCGTAGATGGACGTGCGGACAGAACCGCTCGTCTCATGATGCGCGGCGTGTAGGCTAGGGTTTGGCGCTCAGTCGACTCGTGTGCTGGAAGATGCATTTCGGGCAAGTGTAATGGACGTAGTGCTCACCGCCGATCAGCCGTTTCTTCATGAGTATGTTGCACCAGGTGCAGAGGCGATCTGGGATCTGTCTCACCTTTGGGAGACTTCCAAGAGACATGGCGTTTCTATAGACCTGCGACAGAGGTGTGAAGGGAATCGATGATCTGTTGGGCCTGTGTCAGCGCGGCGACTTCTGCCTCTTCCGGGGTTTTGAAGGTGCCGTCAGGACATCCTTTCTTGCACGTCCATGCTCGGGTTCCAAACTCAAAAATGACATAGTGGCAGTTCCAGGTTCCATCCGCTTGCCGTTCCCAGCGTCTCAACTCGATCCAGCGTTTCGTATAGTCCGACATTGGTCTCCCCTCAGGTACGTGATCCAGAAGGGCAGAGAGCATGCCAGTGGCTGATTGAAGCATGGATGCGGAAAGTCTCAGAAACTCACGCGTACGATAAGAAGCAGAAGGCTCGCTGTTGCTTATCCATCAGCAATTGCCCATGGACTGTTGCTTGAGTAGCAACAATCAGCCCACCTGGCATGATGGGCGCACTCTGCCGACGTCATAAGCTGAGGACTCTATTAAGGGATGCAACACCAGGCCAGAAGGGTGGGGAGGAAGTTATGAAACTGTTTCACTGTCTGGGCTTATGAGACGTAGGGAGACGGCCCTCCTGGCACAGGTTGAGGAGCCGGCTCATGCCCGTTGCCTCGTGCATCGCTCCTCGGCCGAGGTCTCGTCTTGACCTCGCATCAGTGGATCACGTTCAGTCTGCGAGAACCCTTAGGCGGTGGTGCAAATCGTTCGAGTGCATCGACCCTACGTTTTGCCTCTTTCAGGGCTGCCGTTGTGGCCTCCTTGCGGGAGGAGAAGTTGCCATCGAGGCATCCTGTCTGGCATCCCCAACAGGTTTGTCTGGATTCAATAATCATATACGGGCAATGCCAGGTCCCATTCGCTTGTCGTACGGGGGCCACGTCGATCCTTCGCTGCTTATAGTATTCCATGGTCATCTCCCTTGTTCGCAGGCCAAGTGCCGTATCTCGCTACCGTTGATCGGCTAACTGGGTTGGTTAACTCTACAAGAGACGACTATCTCCAACCATGAGGGACAGACTGTATTTTTGACAGTAAAACTACTGAAAGTTGAAGCACGCAGACCTGATTATTCACTCCATTTTGTCGTTCCCCTCAAATCCGTAGTAACACCCGCCATTTTCTTGAACCGGCGTATCCTGCTACCGGCATAAGCTTGCGTTCCCATATTCGATGTGCAGCATCTAGTCAAATGGCGCCTGCCTGGAATAGAGTAGTCCGCTGGCGATGGGTGTCGCGGTCGGTACATGATCACCAAGCCATTGTGCCATCCAGATAGAGGGAGGAAGTATCATGCACGTCGACAACAGATGGATAAGAGGTATCGGTGTCCTAGGGGTGATACTCGGAAGTTTGGTTGTCGCAGAGTGGCATTCTGCCAATGCGCTTGAGGGGGAACAACGCTCGCCGACAGATCAACCGAGTCTCTCACAAAGCTGGGATAAGAAGTTACCTGGCACCGCGCGGTTTACCGTCTTGGCAGATTTTGGTGGAACAGCGGTGCGGGATAACGAAACAGGGTTGGTCTGGGAACAATCCCCGGAGACGAAGACCGTGAATTGGACAACCGCACGGTTTCAGTGTACGAGCCGCAAGATTGGCGGGCGTATGGGTTGGAGACTTCCATCGGTGCACGAGTTGGCAAGCCTGGTAGATCCTTCCGTCTCACCGGGCCCCACTCTACAGGCGGGCCATCCCTTCGTAAACGTGCAGGCTGCCCACTATTGGTCAGCGACGTCGTTTGCCGGTAAACCGACCCACGCGTGGAATGTGGGATTCGTCATGGGGATGGTGCACGACATAAAAGTCACGGACAGTCACAACGTCTGGTGTGTACGTGGTGAGAACAATGCGAATGCGTACTAACTCAGGAATGACCTGGCGCCTCGCATATGTATAGAGTGAGCGAATGTGAATGGGAGATGCGTTGCCGCTCTCTCGAAGAAATTGAAATTGTTAACCTGATAGATAGTATATGGCTCATCTGTGGCTGAGAGAGAGCCGTTTGAGCTGAAGGGGATCGCTGACAGGATCGCGTGAATCAATGACACTGCGCGCAACTTCCAGTGCTGCCGCTTCCGCCTCGTCGCGAGTACGATAGTCGCCTACAGGGTATCCCGATTCGCTGAACGACCGTGTTGGCCAGAATTCTACGATGGTGTATTCACAGACCCATGTCCCATCATCTGCCTGGGCAGACCACAATTTGATCGACCGTCCGTGATATTCGGATTCCGCCCAATCGCTTCCTCGGTCGGCATGGTCGTGAGAAGCTCGGCTGCCCTTGGAATGCAAATCAAGATAGATGTCCGCGTGAATCGATAACATGGTGCACCTCCCTGAATGCGGAAGTCTCCACCCCCGCGTAAGATTCATGGCTGTGGGTTGTCCTCGGTCGACGTTTTTCATAGTACGGCAGTACGAGGTAGGGTGTGGCCTAGGAAATCCACCAGGTCCCTTAGGGTGAGTCAATCTGCGTTCGCAGAGGTGCGATTATGGTCGAGCGGCGGGGAAAATCGTGGGTGAACTACCGGAGATGCGGCAGGAAACGGTAGCCTTAGGAAAAGGTGGTTGCGGAGTACAGATGGACGTGCGTAATCGTCAATAGTCGGGCAGAGGAAAATGCGCCGCTAACGATCCACACTCGCGCGGATGTGCTACAGACGGACGGACCATGAGTCTGCCTTGATATGATGATTCTCCGATGATATAAGTCACACCCGTAATAGATCGGTCGTGCCAGAGAGTCCACCAATGACAACCATTCTTCGGAGTTTCGGGATTAGCATGGCGGTGGCGATGATGATCGCCAATTCCGCCTAAGCCGGCCTGCACTATCACGTCATCGACGTGAGGCCCCTGGCGGATTGATCTCCGTCAGGGGTTTTTTATTGTGTACGAACAAGAAGCACGTGACAGAAAGGGAGAAAGGAACATGGTCACTCTGCAGTCGATTGAAGCCGCCGCCTGTCGCATTCGACACTCGATCTATGAATCTCCGCTGGTCCACTCGAAAACGCTGTCCCGACTGACCGGCAATTCCATTTACCTCAAGCTGGAAAATCTGCAGATGACCGGGTCTTTCAAGGAGCGCGGTGCACTGAATCGCATCCTGACAATGACCGAGGACGAACGGCGAGTGGGTGTCATTGCGGCCTCAGCCGGGAATCATGGCCAAGGCGTGGCCTATCACGCGACGCAGCACCACATCCCCGCCCAAATTTGGATGCCGCGATCAACGCCCCTCATCAAGCTCTCCGCGACTCGTTCGTACGGGGCAGAGGTCGTTCTTCACGGCAATAGTTATGACGAAGCTTGTGAGGCAGCCGTGGAAGCAAGTATCGAAAGGAAGGCGACGTTCATTCATCCCTTCGATGACGTGGCAGTCATTGCCGGACAAGGAACGATTGGCATAGAGCTGCTGGCGCAGAATCCGGCGCTGGATGTGATTGTCGTGCCGGTCGGAGGCGGTGGGTTGATCGGCGGCGTGGCCTGCGCGGTCAAGAGCCGAAGCGCTCAGATTGAGATCATCGGTGTCCAGACAGCACGCTTGCCTTCGATGAGAGCTGCCCTTGAAGGCGAAGAGCCCGTTGGCGTTCCCGCGCAATCGACTCTCGCCGATGGAATTGCGGTGCGCAGAGCGGGCACACGCACGTTGCCGCTCGTGAAAAAATATGTCGATGGCATTGTGACGGTCGACGAAGACGACATTGCGGCGGCAATCCTGCTCTTATTGGAAGGTGAGAAAACCGTAGCGGAGGGTGCTGGTGCCATTGCCCTCGCCGCGGTCCTACAAGGCAAAATGGGCCATCGTGGGAAAAACATCGCGGTGCTGGTGTCCGGCGGCAATGTTGATGTGAACCTATTGGCGAGAATCATTGAGCAAGGCATGGTTCGGGACGGACGACGCTTGCGTCTTCGGGTCCTTCTTCCAGACTATCCTGGTGCGTTAGAAGGCCTGGCCTCGATGATCGCCAAGACGGGGGCCAATATCGTGGAGACGTCGTATAACCGTGCTCACTATGGAGTCAGTTTGAACGAAGCGGCGATCGATATTACGATGGAAACTCGTGGACGCGATCATGCGGCGGAACTCTTGGCTGCCCTGCAGGGCTCTGATTACGAATTCAGTGTGGTCGAGTAGGCGATGGCTCAGTGAATATTCTGAACGAGAGAAAGCAAAAATGATGGCACGGTGCTTACATCACCAACATGGGCACCAATCGTCTTTGACTAGTTCATGCTTCAGGCTTCGACTATTTCAAAGATGACGATACCCCGATGACTGCCAACAAAGCATTCTGGTGTTGTCATGGAAGGAGTGAAATGGTCTCCTTGAGTAGGCTGGCATGAACGACCACAGCGAGCTTCACGGGGTATTGCTGGGTTCGCTCGGGAAAGAGCTCTCTGACAATTTGGCTGGTTTGAACCTGCTGGATCAGCACACCTACGATGAATCGGTTGGTCTGACCGAGATGAGTGGCTTGGTTATACGTACGGTTATGATCTACAAAATAGACCGGTCCTCCACTATTACCGCCGAAGACTTCGAAATCCATCATAAATGTCTTTGTTTTGTTTGTTGGGATCAAAGGATAGGACGCGATTTTACCACTACGCAATATAGGAAAGCCCTCGCCATTTGACTCAAAACCTAATGGATAACCGAGGGAATACAGGGTATCGCCTGGATGGATTTCATAGCGACGCAGCATGTCATCATCCGCCAACAGCGACGTATCTAAGTGCCTAGATATTGCGGATACCGCGGCAGATGGTAAACGAACATACATGACAGCGATATCCGCCTTCGGATGTTTAGTCCAAAGTGGCTCGCCCTTGTTTTTTATCGGAAGTGCAAATGGGACACGTGTCCACTCATTTCCTTCCGCTTTCTGGCGGAGATGAAGTGTGGCGAAATCCTCCACAATATCGGCCAACACATGCGCGGCGGTCACAAGCACGATGCGGAGGTCAGGCTTGTCCCCCCTTTGATTGCCAATGAGGAAAACTGTGCCAGTAACAATCCCACCCTTGCCCTTCCCTTCGAGTCGGAAGGTATTCTCCATCAGGATCGTGTTGAGATCATCGATTGGTCGTACACTTTCATCCTCGGCATGAAGCAAAGGTTCCGACACGGGTATGCCTAGCAGGAGAAGGACCAGTACCGAGGTTAATGCAGGAGATCTTTGCCGAAGTGCCATTAACCAATAGCGCCACCCTTCCTCTCCTTCTTTGGTGCTCAAGTGCCGGTGCCTCCCTTTAAAATGAGAACCTAATGGCTCTAATCTGAATCGCTTCTATCCCACATTCTTTGTCATGTATCGCTCGCTTCTCAAACGTCAGTTTGACTTTCACTGAGCACACATTGCTCAGGTTCCGCGGAAGATTGCCATGGATTCTCGAGCTACAGGAAGAGAGATGGGGGAGGGTTCCGATCCCATCACGGAGTCGTACTTTCCGAGGGCTCATGATGGAGAAACGACGATAGGGCCGTAGAATGTAGGCCACGGTTGAAGACCTTTATGGTGTGTGTGGGGGCGTATTGTAAGAGAGCGAATGTTCTAGGCGCAAGGAGTTGAGACCAGTCCCTGAGATGGGGTTCCCTTGATGAAGATCCACACGCAATATAACTTGCCGGAGTTACCAAAGGAGGGTGCGGAACCGGCGAGAGGAATCGAACTTCCAACCTGCGCTTTACAAATCACTGAAAGGGGATTGCTCAAGGCATTGACGATTTGGGCAATCCGTTCTCATTCCAACACGGGAGCACGAGAGGTGTTTCGCTTCTCTTCAGTCCCGATCATCCTGTTTCGCACTGATCTACTGATCTATAGCTGCCTAGACACGCTAATAACACGCACCTGCCATCCTCGAACCGGCGGATCTTCCACCGGCATAAGCAGGAGACCCATATGCGGTTTGTAGCATCACGACAAAGGAAAGCTATGGTTTCTGTGGGAGAAAGTGCGCGCGTGTTCTAGCCAATGTGTATCCAAATGGCACATGTCATGAGATCACAATTTGATGAATGTTTATCCACATGCAGAGGGTGATGCATTTGATATGATTCACCTAGTCCTTCATAGTAGCAGTGAGCCCTCACTATGAAACCAGAGCCTGGTCTCCATGAAACCTACGAGCATCTCCTGACCCTTTGGACATCCGGTGTCCGGGATTATCACAGTCTGCTATCCGATTACTTGACCGCCAATTCCATATTTGTGGCAGTGATCGGCCTCATGGTGTCTCGGGAATCTCTCGCGCTGCTCTTTACCGTCCTGATTCTGGTGCTCTCCATCTTTGGGGTGTTGCTCTGCTTGCAAATGGCGATTGTTCTTGGCCGTTTTTCTGGGCAAAACGCTCTGTGGGAGTGGCAATTGAGAGGGATTGAGCAAGACCCCGCGTGGGTCGAAAGCAAGCTGCTTACGAATGCCTACCTCCTGCATGAAACGCAGCAGCCCATCGAAGATGCAAGAAATCAACCGCCTCGGTTTGAGCCTACATGGGCATTTCGTCAACATCGGCGATGGTGGGCGCACCGCGCCATCAGCTTTCCATGGTTCTTTGGGCTGGTGTACAGCCTCTTTCTACTTTGGGCGATCACGCAACTGTTTGGGAAAGTCATGGCTGGATCATGAGAGCCAACGACTGAGGTGTTAACGCAGAGGTTCAAGCGGGTGATATGCAACCAGAATTGGACCTGGTGGTAGCGCCTTGCTTCAATATGCGACTGTCTTCCAGTCCCACGTGGCCCTCGTTCACATCGATTCAGACCAGCCTGTCTGTTCCAGCAACACTGGGTTAACACCGGCTACCCCTCCATGATCGGCACACCCCGCCACCGTCATTGGCTCAGGCACCATTTCCGCTTTGCAGCACCTCTTCAAAAGTGACCGTTACACCACCTGCCTCCAACTACCTGGCTGTACCCAACACGAGCTGGAGCATGCGCGCTAGGTAACTCATGCTATTGCGTTAGACCGAAGATGGTGAATATGCTGAACATACGGTCTTGATTTACCAGTACTCACCACTGAAAGTGAGAATGGAGCGAACGCGTGGATTCACTGGTCACCTGGACAAAGGTCGTGTACGCCCTGCATGCGTTCAGCCTGCTGACCGGCATCATTGGCACCGCCACGGTGGTCGGCGCATTCCTCACCGGCTGGCCTTCGATCATCGCGGTCATTCTGAATTACATCAAGCGGAGCGAGGCGCGCGGGACCTGGCTTGAATCGCACTTTCGCTGGCAGATTCGAACGTTCTGGTTTGGACTGCTTTGGATCTCCCTATGCGTGGCTTTTATTATGGCAACCTTTGGGATCGGCCTCCTCTTCGTGTGGCTACCGATCACTCTGGTCGGACTGTGGTTCGTATATCGCATCATTCGAGGCTGGGTCACTCTTGGCGACCGTCGGCCGATGTACGTGTGAGCTTGACGGCCTTCATGAGCTCACGACTTCCCGCAGGATCGGCACACCCTGCCACGCCTCATGGGCTTGTGACTCTTTTAAGGTTTACAACACCAGGACGAAATAAGGGGTAGGCGAGCTGAAGTCTCAACAGACTCTAAGCCACAGGCTTGTGTTCCCTGGCGTGAGGTCATTTGATGGGGGTTTCAAGGTCAGTCGCAGATTGTCCTTCAAGAAGCTTGAATGGTGGAATTCCATGTATGAATTAAAATACAAGATCTCAAACGATTTATTATATTGCAGAAAAGCCCTCATGAAGTAGCCTTCATTCCACGCTCTGCCAAAATCAATCCATCTCTGAGGATACTCGAATGGCCACAAGATGTCGTGAAAATGTACGATGACGCCTTTCTTTAAAGACGGGAGGAGTGTGAAAAGATTATGAAGAACATCGCTGCAAATCTTTCCAACATGTGAGGAATCGATAAAAAGGAAATCATTCTCACAGAGGTTGTCAAAATGGTCTACGCTCACCATCTGAACCGGTTGTTTTATGATTTCACAGCGTTCGACATCTTTGTTCCGAAGTAGGCTTAGAAGCCGGTCTGGATAAGGCTCAATAAATGTAAATTGTACCTGTCCCCCAAAAAATTTCTCATCAGTGTCGAGCATTGCCGCAGACGAAAAGCCAGAGCCGATCTCCACTATTCGTCGAGGCGAGGGCGCAATCATGACGATGACGGTTAAATACTGTCCGAAATGTTGTGATCGGTTGTCATTCACCGCACCTTGGAATGAAGACGAAATCAAATTTTACTGGGCCAAACTCCGAAGGCATGGGTCGGTTACTCGTCAGAGAATATGTGATCATTGTGGAGGGGAGGCCAACGTGACCAGTTATCCGGTGCCAGATTGGGTCACCCAAGTTGGATAGAATTATCCAATGAGCTTCCGTAAGTGTCGATTTCGGTAGGTCTACCGCGCCTGAACCGGCCTAAGTGGTGTTTATCTGTCGGCGGAAATAGGGAGAGGCTTCGCCTGAAGAGCCGCTGGCACGCACGAGCGAGGTGTGGAGCTGGCGAGAGGAATCGAACCTCCAACCTGCGGTTTACAAAATCTCTTAGATCCTTCCTCAGACAACCTAAGCCCACAAGAAACCACAAACCAGGACTCATCAGACATGGGGCCAGATGGGGCCTGTTTGTCCTGTCCTGGTAGCAAGGTGGTAGCAAATACGAGTGACAATGAGACTGCGTAGGGAGTGATTCTAAAGATGGCATCTGCTGCAAGCTATCACTCCTCATTCCTTGCGAATCTCTATTTCATTCTTTATCCGGAGTACCCCCTCCCACCGGCCTAATATAGGCTCTCTTTTCGGGTTTGTAGTACCAAGATAAAAAGTAGCGGCAGGCGAGCTGGGGTTCAACTGACTCCAATTGCAAATAAAGCCAGCTTGACGGACAGCTTGTGATCCTACGGCTTGATTAATTTATGGTAATCGACCATCCTTTACGGATCTAAAAAGAAATGTTCTTCGTAGACACATGTCGTGTCCGATATTGCTCTCGCGCCCTTTGCCACAAGAGCGATCGAAGGCCATCTCTTTCGATCCTAGAATGGTCGTCCATCAGTTAAGAGGTTGGCTATATGCCCAATGAGCCCTTCGACTCTGTTGCGAAGACTGATCTGTTAGTAAGCAGTCAGAAGTCTTTAAAAGTTGAAGAGAATCAGGGGAAGAAGGTCGTTCGCTACCGACTTGAGCCGTGGATGCAAGGGCACACTTTTGCTCTCGATATGAGTGTGAATTCGTCAGAGGAAATTCCTACAGGACCATTTCGAATCGAATATACCCTGGGGACAGAGTTTGTACTGTATGAAAGCGAACTACCTTCTTTTCGGCTCGAAGAGGGGTATTCGTACCTCAAGACTAGTCAGGAATTCGATCGCTTTGATATCTCCCTCAAATACGTTGACACAACATATCCCGAAGGCCAGAAAGAGGCGACTCTCCGCTTTGGAACAGCCAATCAGGTCTTGCAGAAGTTAATCATCGAGACACCGGAATCTAATTTTGAAAAGGCGATCCGGCATACGGGTCAACTCGTGGCCGATATTCTTGATGCAATTTCATTTCTTAAACGCCTTCCGCTATCAGTTCGGAGTATAGATGTTCACGCCAATGAAGGGAAATTCTGCAGACAGTACAGGACGTACGCCTATTCCCCGCGCGAACTGATACCTGAGAACATTGATCAAGCAGCGACAATCCCGGCTAGCATCAAACCTGCGTTACGCTTGTTCCGTGAAGGCACGAGCTCAGCAAGGCCTCCTTATCGACTCCTCTGTCTCTATAGGGTTCGGGAAATCATCACGAAAGTTCGCCAGGAGAATGATAAGAAAGTTTTGGCAAATACGATCAGACCAGACCGACCTAACAGACTCTTGATGGACAACAATCTGACCAGACAATACTTCCCTACTTACGTTGGGAAAAGAGTCGGAGCCTTTCTGGATCATGTTCGATCAGAGTTTCGCTTAGCAATTGCCCATGGGGAATTAGATGAGATTTCTAGGTTGGTCCTCGATCCGGCTGATGTTCGCATAGACCATCGTATCGACTTCACAAACGCGGCACTGGAGCCGGTTATTGCAGAAATGATCGAGGACGAGATTGCTTTTATGGCGCGATATGCTTTGGATAATCCTGGGGTATCAGGGAATGGGCAGGGTAGAGGAGATCCTTCGAATTAATAGCTGAAAAAGATAATGGCTCAAAACGCATCGTTTGAAATAAATTAGTCTTGAAACAGTCGCTCTAAGAGGCGCAAATAGAAAAATTGACATGGCAATAGCCTAATAACAGAAACCGGATTCCAGTTCCTTTTCATCGCTGAGCGGATCAACCTCTGTATGAGTAAACTCAAGTGGTGGCCTAACAATTGGTTGCAAGTCGGACTCGATGGGTAAAGTGCAATGGAGTATCCTTCCATCCGGAAAGCAAATGCGACTCTTCTTTGCCTAACGCTTTCCACACTTGTCTGCTGCGGGCAATTCATCACTAACGTACCGAACATTACGCCTCGGGAGGATTCAAATGTTGTTCGGGGCGTTCGTGTTGAATCCATCTCCAATCTAGAGGTCTTACGGATAGCAGAACACAATGAGAAAGCACTGTCACACTATCGCCAAGTTGAAGCGCAATATTATAAAAATGCTGGACAAGGAACCCCACGGTACTGCATTACGTTTTCAGGTGGTGGCATTCGATCAGCTGCTTTTAATATTGGTGTAATGAAAGCACTAGAAGAAAAAGGGCGCCTACAAAACCTCGATCTTATTTCGAGCGTTTCTGGCGGTTCATACGCGGCAGCGTGGCTTTATACTCAAAGGCATGCAAGCCCAGAGGGTTCTCTAAGTTCATTGTTTGATGATACACACATTAATTACGTTGCGGACCGTGCAAAGTTCGTACAGTGGCCTTCCATTCGGTCTATGCTTAGTGCATCCCTTAGATATCTAAGTGGTACAATGTTCGCTCTCGCGCAGATCATGGATGGCAGGATAATGTATGTAGATGCAACATGGTTTCAGATTCAATATGAGACGGCCATCAGAAGAGCGTTTCTAACCGCCCCTTCTGGAAAGATTTATGTGACGGCGATGCCCGATATTAAGGAAATCGTAAGTTCGCATCACCTGCCTACCGTCGTTTTCAATTCGGCGCTTGTCGTTCCTGACAGGACTTATACAAAGTGGGGGCCACGAATCTTCGAAATCACCCCATCGTATATGGGTTCCGATGCGGTGGGATTTTATCCCTGGAACCCCGAAAATTCAGAGACTGGTTGGACTAGGATCGACCGAGTTGCACGTTTATCCGGCGCTGCCGTAGACGCAACCCACGAAGACAGCCATTATTCGCAAATCGCGGTTCAACTCACAGAGGCAAGCCTCGGCGGGTATATGCCGCTTGAAAAAGAATCCGGTGTATATCTTGCCGATGGAGGTTTTATTGACAACCTAGGCGCATATACTGCCATTCGCCGGTTATGTGAAGAGATCATCGTCGTTGACGCCGGATATGATCCGCAATATGAATTTTGTGATTATCGTGGCCTGCGAGACGCCTTAAGCAAAGAAATGGATGTAGACCTGAAAATTGAGGATATAGATTCCATCGTTCCAAGGACGCTCTGCGTCAATCCGAAGCCTCACCCCAGCAGTGATCAGATTTGTCCGCTACAACTTTCGTTTAACAAGCATCGCCCTGTAATGATCGGAAGAGTCGGTCCTTTTCCTCTCGGGGATGGGAATAACACACTGCGCGTTGTTTACATAAAAATGGCGGTGGACAATAAGGAGTTCGACCTCGCATCCCGAGACAGCGCTGCTAAAAGCGCTCTTGGGAAAAAGTATTCTTCTACTGTTCAAAGCTGGTATGAAAAACGAAAGGCAGTTAGCAAAGAATGCGATCCAGATTTCCCGCACTTTCCCACAACGAAACAGAACTTTTCCGCAGAGCAATTTCACGCCTATGTAGACCTTGGATATGCCACATTGACGAACCAATGGGACACAATTGAACAGTGACTCTTCTGCTAGTACGTGACCTTCAGCTTATCGCATAGCAAGTTACTGATGACTGCGCTTTAGCTAGATTAATCTGCTCCCGACTGTTGAGGCCCCTTCAAGTTACTTCACGCCTACAAGCTGATCGGAATGGCGGCACAGATAGGTTGACGATGTATATACGTTATGTATAGAATGGGTCTCATGACTGGAAGCGAGCTAAGAACAATTCGTGAAGAGTTTGGTTGGACACAGGATCGCATGGCGGATGAGATAGGTGTCACAGCGAATACAGTCGCACGATGGGAACGTAACGAGATTGACATTTACGAACCTGCTGCCCGACTTATTACAATCCTAGCTAACAGAGGGAAGGGCGGAATTATGGCTCCTTTTGATCGGTTCGTTGAAGAAAGTCTAAAAGGTTTCGCGCTGCACCTGGCAGACGAAAACATTAAGGGGGCATTCGAGCAACGGATGCGCGGTGCGAGGGAGTTCGCACTCTACCTACTGGGACGGCCACACAAGAAAGGCCAAAGGACCAAAGGAACGATCTAAACAAGCAGCTCACAAGGGAGAGTGAGTATGGCCTGTGTAAGGAAGCGACGAGGTAAATATGTAGTTGATTGGCGCGATGGATCCGGAGTACGCCACTGGAAGACTTTTCACAAAAAGACCGATGCAGATGCACATCGCGATAAGGTTGGACCGGAATCCCGCCAGCGACTTAATCCGACTGTTCCGGCCAATATTAATATAAAGGATTATAGCGATCACTGGAAGAAGTTGATCGGAAAGACGGTAAAGTCACGTACTCTCAACCGTTACTCGGAAATTCTCACGCTCCATATTCTGCCTCGGTTTGAGAAAGTTACGGTTCAAAAGCTAGATCGTGGACGTATCAAACTGTTGTTGGCGGAGAAGTTGAACGAGGGACTTGAAAAGCGGACCGTCCGTAACATTCAGGCGGTTCTACGGGCAATGCTGAACGCGGCGATTGACGACGGACTGATCATTTCTAACCCTGCATCGAAGCTAGGACGAACGCTCAAGTTGACCTTTTCGAAATCCGCTACTCAGGAAGAAATCAAAGCCTTGACCATAGAGCAACGCCAAATCTTCTTGGCGACGGCAATGCGCGAAGCGCCTCGCTACTATCCGTTCTTCTTTGTCTTGGCTGGGACGGGTATGAGACTTGGAGAAGCTTTGGCGCTACAAGCAGAGGATGTGGACATCCCCTCAAAAACAATCCGAATTGGCCGTGCCTTTTGCGAAGATGGCGAACTTGGGACGCCGAAGTGTGGCCATGGCCGGACAGTTGATATCTCTCAAACGTTGACGCAAGCCCTGGCCACGCAGGATACGACGCGCAAAGAGGATAAGCTTAAGTATGGTTGGGCTGAGCTTCCGCCCTGGCTCTTTGTAACGAAAGCTGGAACGCCTTTAGATGCAGCTAATGTTAGAAAAGCGATGCAATCTATTTTGAAAAAGGCAAAGCTACCGACGCATTTCACACCGCACTCTCTCCGGCATACCTACGCCTCGATATTACTTGCGGACGGTATCAGCCCCGTTTATGTGCAAGAGCAGTTAGGTCACGCCACTATTGAACTGACCGTTTCAACCTATGGCCGTTGGCTGAAGAAGAAAGCTCCTGGCGCGTTGGATCGGTTGGATTCTCTTCAGGTAATTTCCGCCGCTGCGTTAGTTAGTGGTAGCAAAGTGGTAGCAAGCGGAGCCTCTGCAAAGAACACACGGACTGGATCGAAATTGCAATTACCTGAAATATCAATGAAAGGTATGGAGCTGGCGAGAGGAATCGAACCTCCAACCTGCGGTTTACAAATCAGTGAAAGGGGATTGCTCAAGTCATTGAAGACCTGGGCAATCCTCCCGCCTATTGTGGCGATTCGCACTTTGCATTATCCCATCGTTTAGGCGTTTCTCTTCGCCAATCCTTCCTGTTTGTACCAATTCCTAACACTGTAATAACACCTGTACTGAGTGTCTAAATCCGTATAGCCGAGCTGACGGCAAGCAATGCGCTGGAACTTGGAGGTTATGAGGTGGGGTGCCACCCTTGTGCTAGGTACTTAGCTGTGGGCCTGGGGCCATTCAGGTAAAAGGCGATACACGGCGGATATAAAGGATTCTATAGGTATAGTGATAATCTAAAAAGATGTCGAGCGACAGACAGCCCTGTTCACGTCAGATAAAATTTGGGGCGAACTGTTCCGTCTACTCCCGGAGACTATGACGCGCTCATCCTTAGCACTAAGTCTTTGATCAGGCTAGCTCCTCCAATAAACTGAAATCTAGAATTAGAAAAACTGCTGCTTTTCCCAATAAACATAAAGTCAGTTGACGAAACACTAATGTTGCAGTTGTCTATATGTGCGTTATTCAACGCGACACCATCTAGACAAATGTCTTGGCCCTGAATGGAGCCCGATAAAACTTTATGAATGCGACCGCCTGACAAAAGCATTGCCCTTGCCATTTCCAGCTCTTCATCTGTGAACCCTTGAACAGCACCAAAAGTTTGATCGAGTCCAAATAACGATTTAACACTCGATTCAATATGCTCATCCTCCTCTCCAGACTGACCTTTAAATACGAGCTTTCCAGACTTATCAAAACAATTGACCGACATCGTAGTAACATAACACTCGGGCAGATTACCGGGTAACTTTTCAAAGCGGGTCGCGACTTTTAGAATTTGAACGCCATTGCTATCGTGTATTTCATATCCTATGTGATCCCCGATAACTTTTGAGCAATGACCAGGGTTGATCATTAGTATGTTCCTCACCAAACGAAATAAGACCTTACCATCCGAATCTAATAAGTTCCCCGTCAGTAAAGGAAAGCTCGATTCATCTGGCGGCTCAGCACCGACAAGGAAGAAGTCTTCTGTCGAACCCAGTTCGCCGAGAGCGAATGCATTACAGATATTTCCAGCGACCAGATAATTATTAAACTTTCCAATACCGAATATGTTCTTTTGTAGTATCGATGCCATAATATCTCCTCCACTTTTTCAAGAGCGGCAATTGTAATGCGGATTATTTTAGGTCTTCAAGTGGCCACCCCTTAAGAATCTATCTTGACTCAATATGCGCTCACCGCTGTTGAAGCACCGAACTAACGGTTTTACCTGGAAGTCCACGGAACCTACATAAGCCAGCTTGAGCGAGGTTTGAAACCATCTACGCTTAGTGTGATTTTGAGACTTTCACGAGGTTTGTCCATTCCTGCATCTAGATTACTAGCCAAGGTGGAAAGGGCAGTTTGATTACCCATTACCCATAGTTTAAACTTGCCCTCTATCGCCATTCCCACGGCGGTATTGGGTTAGGATCGTTCCATAAGCCCTTCCTTGCCGCTCGTGCTCCACTCTCCAAACCTTCTAGAACCATATCAGCTGGAGCATATTGCCGACACCACCAGCACCACCCATCTTTGACCAGTTCGTGATTGATGTTCGTTCCTTCTGAACGCAGTACCTCGGCGAGGGAAGCGCCCATATCAATCCTTGCCGTAAATTTGAAGGGTGACTTCCTTGTCAAAGACTAAGGTGGAGGCAGCTTGCCTGGCACTCTTACCGTAGGCTTGGCTCTTCTCAGGGCAGTCAATGCCATTGAGTCTGATACGTTCCGCTTTTAGATTGTGGAGTACCTCAATTGTGTCACCATCAACGATTGCTACCACTTGGCCAGTAAACGAGAATGCCGCTATGGCGGTGCAATGGAGGAAAGCAAGGATGAGAGCTGTTTTCAAGGAAGGCATCGTTATCGATACTCAGCAAGATTTAAGCCGTACTCTCTTTTCTCCTCAACGCTGGGAATTACAATCAGGATGGTTTCTGCTATGGGATCAAAGCTGTCATAGCTGAAGTGCGCTTGGACGGTATGCATGTAAGTGTTGGAGCTTACATACTCAGGGCGAGAGACGGAGACTTTGACAGGTTGGACTACCCTGTTTCCTTGTTTCAAAACTACATGGTGGTCAGTTGGTTTGAACGATATGCTACAGAAGGCATACGTGACGAGCATCGTTTTAGCTGATAGATACTGTTCAATGTCTATGGCCTGCGTAGCTTTCATTTTCCTTGCATTGCCCTTGCTCGTCTCTCGCACATTCCATAGTTTTGTCTGAAGAAATCCCCATCCACCGCAGATAGAATCATACTTACCAAAGCGGTTTGTTGTTCCCTCAATTCCTTGACTCTCTCGGTTGGTATCTCCGTCCTTAATTGCGCCATCAATCATCTCTGCAGATGGATTTACTTCCACAGCTATGGAGGGAAGTGCCCATAAGCTCAACAACATGCCAGTTAACGTGAGTATGAGAGGGAAATACTTCATCATGTCCCTTTCAGGCAATCGCTTAAGCGGTGTTCACAGAAATGCCTTAATGTAAGCACTGTGTTTGTACTTCTTTGATGAACTGAATAAGCCTCCGCATATGTCTCTCTTCGTACATGCGCCGCACTCCTCAAGATATTCATTTTTCCAATCGCTGATAGACTTGCGGTAGTTATTCATAGCATCAGAATTAATGGTGCAGAGTTGATGGTTATATACTGAGGCTGGAATGCCATAGGAATTCAATGTTGTGATGGCCTCGCTCAAAATGTCTTTGTACTCGTACGGGTCAATCCAAAGCGTTTCCAGATTAGTGCGTGTGAAACCAGTTATCTCCAATCCCATAAGGGCAACATGATCCACGAATAGGAGATTGCGAGCAATGAACTGGCAGGTATTAACAAGGCGATCCACGGTTTGCTTGTGAATGACAATTCGTATCTCTACCCGTTGATTCAGAGATTTTAGGTTCAGGATACCGAGAACCGTTTCATCAAATGCGCCTTTGCTTTGTACAACATAGTCATGCCTGACCGGATCATCGGAATAGATTGGGATTGCCATCATGAGGTTGGGGTGATTTACCTCCGCATAGCTCCTTGTGAAATCAATATCTTTAAAGGCTCGCCCATTTGAAAGGACATCGATTGCAGTAGTAGGAAGACAGTGTTTTGTGTGCTGAAGCAATTCAATAAAGCGTTCTCCATACATGGTCGGCTCACCACCGGAGAATCCTAGGTGCTGGGTTTCGCGAGGAATCAGCGAGATGAGATTCTTAGCTTCATCCAATAACCATGCATCGTCAATTTCTTTTGGCGGTTGCGAGCACATCAAACAATAATGGTCACAACGCTCGGTTAAGAGGATCGTATTGTGATGAGAGTTTCTGCGATGCAAGCAGCGCATTGCCCCCGTGTTCGGATCAAGCCGCAAGATGTCCCCTTCATCCAAATAGTCATAGTCATTGGACAGTAGGAAGACATCGCGCTTTGAATCAGTAGTCGATACGGCATCCACTCGTTCCTTCACGAGTACTGCCTTGAAGCCTTCAGGATCCAAGCCCGGCCCCATCATTAATGCTCGACCACTTCTTAAGTCTGAAGGAAGGGTGTCATTCGTGGTGACCGTAACAAGATAGGCATCTCGTGTTGCGGTCTGTAGCATCGGTAAATGTCCGTTAAGCTTCAGCATCAACGATTCGCCCATTTCGTGAATAGCTGTCGGACAAAACGATCCTCCTCCATCCTGCAAATTAGAAACTTTATTATCTCCATGTTGCGGTTACAGTATTCCGATTCCGGCTTTCTGCCGACATAGTCTCCAGAGGTCGCATAGTGAAACACCGGATCAGCTCCACAGAATGGTTCAAACGCACAGTCGTGACACATCGGAGCACTATAGGCAAATGACTCTTCCAACGCCTCCAGGAGTCGTGGCGACGTGTAGATGTCTTTATAGGAATGTGTCAGGACATGACCAAGCTTGAAATGGTCGTTGCCCATCTCAGCGAGCATCCGACTCTCATCAGAAGCATAGATGGACCCGTCATAGTTGTAGACAATCGCTCCAATTCCAATGCCTGCTGGACTTGTTAGATCGACATATCCAGGGTCTTCACTTGTGAACATCTTCTTGAGAATGGTTGCCGCATAGTACTCAACAAAATCGCGCCCCTGTCTGTTCTGTTCAATAATGTATTCGATGCCCTCCTTGTAGAAGCGCAACCAGCGCTCTGTGTTATAGGCACGGTAAGACCTAGTCTTTATCGCAAAGCCATAGGGTGAGAGTGCTCGCAGAAAAATGCCGGGAAAACCTCGTGACATATATTCATCAATGATCTCCTTAGCCTGGGAGAGGCTTGCTTCGGTAGTCGTCATTAACGCTGAGAGACGATCAGGTCCCAAAGCTCCTCTCACCAAGGCAATGGCCCGAACAGTCCTTTCATAACTGTCATCACCAGGACGCGGTCTATTAGTATTGTGAAGTTCGCGTGGGCCATCAAGAGATGTGGAGATCAAAATTGAGTGCTCTCGACAAAAATCTAGGATCTCTTTGGTCATCAAAGCCAAATTGGTGGCAATCACGAACGTGAGCTGCTTCCCCAATCGTTCGGCTTTCCCCTTAGCCTCTAAGACAATCGATTGGATCAATCGGAAGTTCAGTAGCGGCTCTCCACCTTGAAACTCAAATTTGAGAAGTTGAGCAGGTGACTTTAAGGCGAGATCAATCGCTGCACTACCAGCTTCCTGGCTCATGTCAAAACTGAGGGTATCCTCCGACTGTCTTGAAACCTGGCAATAAGGACAAGCATGTTCACATCGAAGTGTGACTACGAAAATGTGAAGGGTGGTGAATTCCGCTAGTCTCTGGTAGCGCGTCCTAAGTTTTAGACTTATTAGTGTGGGTGCAATCGAAGTACTAGAATCCATGAGAAAGTGTCGGGCTCGTAGATCGGTATAGATAGGATTGTTCTGATCTAACCGATGTGTGACTAAATCCAATAAGGCGTCGCGGTCTAATACGAGGTATTCCCCTGCAAGGTTGGAAAGGACATATTGTTCATGTTGCAGATGGCTAAAGCGAAATGGCAGCAGATGATATTCCGCAATGGCGGGATGATAGCTTTCAATCCCTTGGAAATGGCTCATTGGTCCGCCAAACCAGTTTTAGAAAAAGCATGGGCCAAAATGAGGTTCCTTACGGTCTCAGTTTCGGCCTTTAGTCTTTCTCTCAAGTCCTGATCCAAGACTTCCTTCTTAAAATCGTTCACGATCTGCTGTGTCTTGTCTTGACTTAGCGTAGATGCAAATTGCAGTGCGCACTGAATGCGCTGATCGTTGACCATGATATCTGTTGTAAAGAGATGGAGATATCGGTATGCAGCCAACTTCACGACATTCAACGAAAATGCGTTGAGGTCAAATTCGACAAATATGGAATTCATTAAAAGAGGATCTCCAAATGGAACCAGGATGCAGCTTCTATAGTCCAGACCGATGAGAGCTATGCGATCGATGCGATGAATGGGACCGATGTGAACTGTGTGTGGCCAGCTTTATACCAAACTGTTGGCAGGCCAACTGTAACGACGATAGATGGTTCTGAATTGACAACATGGCAAATGTAGATCGAGAGAAGTCCATGTCTGTCCTTATTCCATTGGTATCACGTTGGCTTGCATAGGAAGGGTTTGGGAGAGGAGAGCAGCAATTGCAGCGCTGATAGGTAGCACGAAGGTTTTCATCGCCAAATCTGTTTAGTACCCAGATCGGTGAGAAGAGTGCGATGCATGAGAAGAGTGCGACATGTGCGAACCATGTCCGGCATAAAGAGTACCTGTTTGAGATTGACGAAGAATGAGACTGTGCAATTCGGTCTTAAGCATGTACTGAAGGTTCATTAACACTGTGTCGTTTGGAGTGGGGGTAGAAGGATCCCGTTCCTGAACCAATTCGCTAGGAATCAGATCACCCGGAACAGCAGGGGTAGCTTGCAGCTTCGCAGGAATGAGCCCTGCCAGCAGAGCGCTAACCGGGACGAGGAATTTGTTGTAGGGCATGGCGTCCTCCTTCAAAGTCCAAGCACTCTAGGTATGCGGGCGAAATTATATGCCCCTACGAAAAAGAATTTCTAGAGCCTATATAAAATATGATGGCATTTAAATGGTCGCGATTCATAACGTATTGAAACGCCGATAGATTCCCTGATTTAACAGGATTGGTTTGAGCGTTTCCCCAGGCATAGACTTTGGGCATTAATACCTTCTGTCAAGTTTCTAAAGTTGCAGATTGAGGCAAGGATCACGCCATCCTGATCCGAAGAACTAAAGCCTAATATAGCCACGAGTTTGATGAGGCGCGAAACCTACTGTTTGCGGATATGGTGAATCATAAATGATTCGTCATGTATCAAAATGATTCAGGGTTCTGATGGAGGCTTGTTTCAATTTCTGCCTTTATAACCGGTGAGAGATCGTTATATAGCTGTCGGTTGTCTCTTAACCACGAAACGCACTCGAATTCCGTTAATTCATCGTTTGGTATGATCTCCGCCAGTGCCACAGCGGTAGTGCGGGATAGACCTAGGCTAATCAAGGATAGCTGTGTAGTGCTATTGATGCCGTACTCTAGTCTAAGAGCTATATCTTTTATGGGTTCAATTAAGTCTTCCCTATGTATTGATTTTAGATGGAAGCTCAACACGTCTACATAACAGCCAATATATTTAGGGGCTTCGAATCTGGCTACTTGTTCCACGTCTGCCATAGTGTCTCTTATTACCTTTGCAATATTTGCGGGACGATCCATTCTCCTTAAGTAATTGATCCTCTCAGAAATTAATCTAGCGAGAGGATGTCCCTCCAACCAATTTGTAATGAGCAGACCTAAGACATATGTTCGCCCCGCATGACCAAATACAGGCCCAAGGGTCTTATTAATCCTGGACAGTAACATTGTATATTGCAGAACGGCCTGGTCGCTCTCAGATGGAATTGGTACGAATTTTTGCGGGTCCAATTCTTCTTCACGAAAATAAGCCAACAGATTTTCCATGGCGAGTGGGCTGATCCCAGGATTGCGGGTCGCTATGCTAGCAGGTAGGTTTAGGTTCGAACAAATGTTCTCAATCATTGTCTGCAGATCTTGAATGTTCCCATTCGGTAATTTATGTGTCCAGGGGGTGTTATAAATTGAGCCAAATCTTAACTGCGTCGAAACCAAGTAAGAGAATGAATACTCTAAGTCAGGCCGTTGCATGGCCGTCGTCCTTGGGGTTCCATTCTCAATGAACTCGATTAGATCAGTGGGATGGCGTAGGACCTCATCGGAGGTACGCTGAATTGTATATTTATGTCTTATCCTAGGTGCAGGCAACCTCCATACCTTAGAGTCATGAGGATCTATGCAGACTATGTTTCCTTGAAACTCCTGACCCCACCGTCCAGCTCTTCCAGCCAGATTCCAGAAGTCGGCGTCTTTCATCGGTGTATTTCTGCCCTTTCTTGGTCCTCGAACAAATACGTTTCTACATGGCAGGTTTACACCTTCTAGAAGTGTGGATGTGCAAATCAGATATTTAATTATGTTTGCGCGAAAAAGCCTTTCGATTTCTGATTTCAAAAGAAGTGGCATGTTTCCATAGTGAAACGCGATGCCCCTCGATGCGACAGTACCTAGCAGGTATTCTTGATGAACTACAGTTCTAGATAACTGTATCAATCCTGCTACTTCTAACTGTTGTTGAGGTGACAGAGGTGGGAGAATCCCATAAAGCTGCTTAGCTATCTTTTCCGCCTCCGCTGCTCCATTAACATAAATAAGATTGCCCCCCTCGTTACCTCCAAGAGCAGAAGCCACAAAAGTGAGTCGCTTACTTGTCGATGTAGGAGCAAATCGCATTACAAACCTACCAATGGCTGTTGGCTCGCCCTCCAGGATAAGATCCATGTTCCATTCCTTGGGTCTACCTGGGACATGAGATACCCAAAGGAGGTTCTGGTTAACCATGGGGGCATCATTTGATATTGCCCGCGTCTTTCTCTGAGGCTCATCCTGGAGCTGATCTTGCTCGATCAGCGATTCAATGTTGTCAGCCATTGGTGCTGCAAATATAAGTTTCATACCTGGATTTGCTGCCAAAGAGGTTTCTATGACCGACTGCAGCAATATCCCACGATAACCGTCTCCCAACTTTTGTGCTTCGTCAACAATCAAGGAGGTGATTTGCATTTCGTAATTGGTAGAAGCAAGTAGGAGATGCAATCTTTCCTGAGTGAAGACTAGTACATTAGCCACACCGGGCCTGATGCTAGAATGAAGTGGTACTGAGGAAACATGAATCGATAAGGTAAGGTTAGCTTCTTCAAAACAACGCCGTAAATCTTCTTCTACTTGTTGAACGAGTGCACGAGTTGGCACCAGGTAAACGATAGTTGACTCCAAGTGTTCTCTTGCATAGTGAGAAATCCAGTTAGACATAATGAAAGACTTTCCCGCTGATGTTGGGGCAGAGAGGCTAAGCCAATCGCTTTCATTAATGGCATCCCAAAACGAACGTTGGAATTTATTCAAGTGCAAGATCTTATCGGTATTTAGCGCTAGCGAATATTCCATTGCTCGTGCGGTCCAGTCCATACGGAGAGGAGGAGGCAATCTTTCATCAATTCCTGCGGGTATTATGTTGCGGCTTTCGGCTAACTCGATAGCGATTCGATTGCCGAGACAGTCCAAAATTACTGCGGCAGCATCCTTATGCTGTCCTCTGCTTGAACCATCATTTAAGCAATGCTGAGCAATTCGCAGCGAGGTGTCTTGATGAGCTTCGTTGTTGGATTGCGCCAATAGGCTGGCGCATAACAGTAGGTGATTCCAGTCGTGCTCTATACGCTTATAATCTTCAACAGGTTCGACTTGTTTAAATTGTTTAAGGACAGAGGTTGCGACGACATTCCTAACATCTCTCTTAAAGAATGACCGTTCTGCTAGCCAGCCCTGTAATTCTGCTTTTCCCAATTTATATACCTAGTTCCTTTTTAAATCTTTCGCGATATTCCTCTACTGAAGGAAAGGGGAAACAGAACAACTCTAGGCGAAATGAAGTAAGACTTTCATTCTTAATATTTCTTGCAATCAGACTATTCCACAAGCTCATCTCACTACTAATTTCAGCAGCAAGACCCTCAATAGTCTTTTTATTTGGCTCAACTGGGTATAGCTCATTGTCAAATCCAATCAGGCCTAACCCTCGAAATTCTACTTTGTTGTAATGCGGATTGCTCTTATCCAGCAAAATCTTAAGGGCGGTTTCAAGATCAGGGTTGTTGAGGTCTAGTTGATCTCTAAGCAGTTGGAGGTCGCGATTTTGAGCTGCTTCACTGCCACCTGCGTCAAGGAGATATGGAGCAATATCTTTAATACAGCTTGCTATGGCGCTAGCTGGAGTTTTATGCAACTTTGCCTCACCCCAGTAAAGAGCTAGTTGTTTCGTATCTTCAGTGACGCCCACGTGTATACCATCACTGCCGTGAACATGCATGGCAGCGCTGGTCTTAAGTGGCATTTTGCAAAGGAGCTGCGGAAGTTTAAGGAGCTTCTCTGCGAGCAGATAAAGCAGCAGCTCTCCTCCTTCTCCACTATTTAGAAGGTAAGTAAATAGTTTGCGGGCTTCATTCCCCAATCTAATCAACTCGGCAGGAATTCCACTAGCCTTTGCTTTTTCGATTCGACTGCGCGGTATTGCATAGGTCAACGAGTGAACTGCGAGTTCTTCTATGAAATCCTTTACCCGTGGATTGCCAGAGCCATCGAGTGCGAGGCAGTAGCATCGCACATTCGCTTTGGTGCTCGGTAAGACAGTCGTTCTGGCAACGCAGTGTATAAACGCGTCTAAGGTGTCATGTGGAATCTGTAATAGCTTATTTAGGTGGGGGGTAAGATCGACCTCGGATTTTTGTTGTGATGCAGGATGCAAGTTGGTTTTAGAAGTCAGATTAAGTGCTAACCATGCAGTCTGGGCTTATGTCATAATTGTGGGTATTTTAGGTGGTTATCAGATAACTAGCAAGTCCTGACGGTTGCGAGGCCTAGGGCCGTTCTATTAGAGATAATCCAATTTATTAAAACATCTCCTCAATGGCAGATCGGATTTTGTGTGAGTTGCTGTATGAGGAAACGGGGTGTGTGGAATGCCAAACCAAAAGATTCTGAACAGATGGACCATTGCAGACTTCGTCAGACATTACGGAGTAGAAATGGATTTGGACTACGAAGTTGCACCAGATGAATGGAAGTCGGTTGTATCCTCAAAAATGCTTTTGATTGAAGATGCAAAGACATTGAAAGCATTCTTGACCAATGCGAGGGCATTATGGATCAGACGGCATGATCCCAAGAGGCAGCGCGGTAGACCTTCCGAAAGAGCAGATGTGTTCAAAATTCTATGGAACCATGAATTGAGACGTCCTGTCGCTAGACACATTACGCAAGGCGGGCTTATCCGGCTTGTGCAAAACACTGTCGAAGCTGAGCGGTCACCACAGGATGTCATCAAACAGGATGCCATAAGAAAGTATGTAAGAATGTGGGTTATCCTTAAAAGAACTGGGAAGGTGTTCCCTGACTTAGAATTACCACGTGCAGATATCAAGTATTTCGACAAACATGCATCAAAAACTATGAAGGCAATTCGTAACTATTTGCGGCTAGCAAAATCACTATCCCCAGGCCAGAAATTTATGAAAGGCTGGCATTTGACGCGCACAGCCGCGATTGACGGAACGCTTGATATAGGAGCCTTATTTCACCTTCCTCCTACTTCACCCCAGAATCTTGACGTTGAAAAGGAACTGAGAGCTGAGATCGCTGACTTTCTCCCACCAACAGCCTAGCCGATAAATTCGTTCCCATTTTGTCCCCCTGAACAATTCAGTTTCAATTTATCCAGTCTGGTTCCATTTTTCTTGCAACGATATCCTCCCAGCAAGCTGCAGCGACTTTTTGAAGTGACAAACGCTGAAAACATTTGCTGAAGAGGAGATAGCTATGCCCGCACTACAAATACCACTCCCACTTGTCCTATTTGCGAAAATCATGGAATCGGAACTGGCACCAGTTGAATGGGTCATAGAGCCGGTCATTGCGAAAGGTGATCGGGTGATCATTTACGGTGAATATGGCTCGATGAAATCATGGCTATTGCTTGATATGGGACTCCATATCGCAGCTGGGGAACATTGGCTGAATCAGTTCAAGGTTCCTTCACCAGCAAGAGTTCTGTACCTCGATGAAGAAATGAATAGCAGGACATTGCAACGACGCATACGTCGGCTTGGGATCGAAAGGAACTTCAGGGCGAGCGATATTCCGTTTGCGCATCTGTCCCAAGTAGGTATCACGTTTAATGCTGACGGAGCAGGACAGCTATTGGAGGCACTTAACCAATCGCAGTTTGACCCGGACATCATCATCATTGAAACGCTGCGAAGGGTTATTGTTGGCAGTGAGAATGAAGCGGAAAGTGTTGGCGCATTCTGGCGTAATCTTCAACCTCTTCGAGTCAGTGGGAAGACTATTATCATCTCCCATCACATGAGAAAGCCTAACCCGAACGGCTGGGATGACAACCGCCATAGAGCTAGCGGATCGACCGATATTTTGGCTGGAGCTGATTCAGGCTTTGCGGTTATGCGAAAGGGGAATGCGTTGCAAGTGCAGTGTGTGAAATCGCGCGAAGCAGAGGAAGTCAAACCATTCCTTGTAGCCTTTCAAGAAGGTCAAGGGAATGAAAGGCCTATCAGCATGCAATTTGAAAGTTTCAACGAAACGTCAAATGCTCAGCGACCAGAAAGCCAGGTAGAGAAGGCCAACAGGTTGATACAAGATTACGTTTCTAGAACTACTGAGAGGCATGCAGCAACTGAGGAAATCCTAGCGTACTTATCAGGCTTTGGCATTACCGAAAGAACAGCCCAGAGAACATTAAGCCGCATACAGCTGCTATCGAGAGGCAAGATCTATAAAGAGAGTAAGGGAGTGTGGGCTGTGACGGAACCCAGCTCTGAAGAGCAGTAGTCAATATGCGCCAATGCGTCATCTCTTATAGGGAAAGGCGGTGGCGGCGGACTACGCCGTAACCAGCTCTGCAGTCTGCGATGGGTGTACCGGCAATCGTTTAATAGTGAAAAAGGATCATAGTTAGGTGCCACATTTCGAAACAATCAATCCAGGGGTAGGGCCATCCATAGGGATGCGGTGGATCTTTTCCAAAAAGGTCACCTAGCCCCTGGTTTCTTACAAAGGACAAGCATTTATGAGGAGACTAACAGCAATCCAGGCTATCAGAGAGAAGTGTATTGACTGTTCCTGTTACCAGCTTAAAGAAGTTCGTCTGTGTCCAGTGACCAATTGTGCCCTTTGGCCTTACCGAATGGGTAGGCGTCCAACGGATGAAGTTTACAAGGAACTGTTAGCTATACAGGCTGCCAAGATGAGGTCTGCTGCATAAAAAAGAGAAATGCACATACATCGTCTTACAATAGCAATATCAAGGATTTATGGATTCCTTATGCTTGCGCTGTGGCCCCATTGTGGAAGGAGAAAGGATGATGGTTTCTAAGAAGCTTCTAACGGTTAAGGAGGTCAGCCTGTACACCGGCTTGGCTACCGATACCATTTACTCGATGGTCAGCCAAAGGAGAATACCTTATCTCAAGGTCGGACGATTGGTGAAGTTTGACGTGGAACTACTGAATAAGTGGCTCATGCAGAACACTGTTATGCCTATGTCCAAGATTACCTATTGACAGTTGTACTCACAACTGAGTACATGTGATCATGCTTAGACTTAAAGCTATAAGAAAGGAGGCGCGAAAAACCTTGCGACAATTGAGCAAGGATTCGGGGGTTGGTCTTGCTACGCTTGTACGCCTGGAACAGGGAGAATACGACCCCCGCCTTTCAACCCTTCTCGCTATAGCAGCGACTTTGGGTGTGGCGGTGCCCGAATTACTTGGTGGCCCAGGGCGTTTTTCTAAACATCAACCTAATCAAAGGAGGGAGGAGATGAAGAATCAAGATGATCCAAAAGGCCGAAACGCCGCCGTAGACCAGGCGATCAAGGCCTTGGAAAAGTGGCTTAGTCAATATGTGGAGAGGGGTCTATGGGAGCGTTATACATGGAACTATGAGTATAAGCAGGTTAGATCGGCAACTAAGCACGTAAAAACATTACTAACGAACCTTAAGGGGCCGGACACAAGGATGCATGAATGACGGGGAGGAGCTATATGGGACTGACCAAACGGAAGGACAGTTACTATGTCGAGTTTCGAGTTACTGATGATGGCAGAACGCTTAAACTGTCATCAGAAGCCCAAGGTGGAAAGCTTCGACGGTGGAAAGTAGGTAGTAGTAATAGGACGGTTGCTAAGCAGCAGGAAGCCCTAATCAAAACTGACCTTATGAAAGGAGCGATCAAGAGCGATAGAGAAAGGTTGATTACCTTCGAAGAGTGGGCAAATGACTATCTACAATCAGAGCAAGTCCAGCGGCTACGATCTCTCAAGGATCGGATAAACGTGGTCAGCCTTCAGTTGGTTCCATATTTTGGAAAGAAACTCCTGACGGCCATCACCCCGGAGGATGTGGAGGCGTATCGTGCTCAACGCAGAAAGTATGACGGAGAGGCTCCACGATTGCAGACCATTAACAATGACCATATCATCCTCAAGCATTGTTTGAACGTAGCACGACGTAAGGGGCTACTTTCCGTCAATCCTGCGACCCTGGTACCGATTCCCTATGCTAACAACGAACGGGATAAGGTATTGACGGCTGAAGAATGGCTACGGCTCTTTGAGGCGGCTGCTCCACACCTCAAGCCTATTTTGCTGACCGCCTACCACCTAGGACAGCGATTAGGCGAGATTCTCAATCTGACATGGGATCGGGTTGATCTGCATCGGGGGATTATCACTCTGAGAGCAATAGACACAAAAACGAACAAACGTCGCCAAATACCCATGACACCACAAGTGAAGGCAACCTTGAGCCAACTAGCCAAGGTTCGAGATATTGCCCACAAGCATGTATTTGTCTATCAGAGGAATCCAGTGAGTGAGGTCAAAACGGCATTCAAGACAGCTTGCCGGAAGGCTGGAATTGAAAACTTACGCTTTCATGACTTGCGACACTGTGCTGCGACCAACTTGAGGCGAGCAGGGGTCGATACCACTACGGCAATGCAGATCATTGGTCACAAGTCGCCGCTCATGTGGAAACGTTATAACAGTGTGGCGGAGAGTGATCTATTAACGGCTGCGAATAAGCTGAATGCCTACCTTTCTAACACTGTAATAACACCTGCCGATGATCGTGAATCAGGGTCAGTCGTAAGTGCTTGAAAGGTTGGAGCTGGCGAGAGGAATCGAACCTCCAACCTGCGGTTTACAAAACCGCTGCTCTGCCGATTGAGCTACGCCAGCCCTCTAAGAATTTCGAGGAGTTGTCCTTTTATCCTTTATGGGGTGCTCCGTCAAGTGTTCTGGGCGTGTGCTGTTGGAGATACTTTCCGAGTCGGTGTGCCGCCTGAGTTAAGTCTTCCTCTCGAATCTAATTATACCGCTTCCACAGTTGAGGGGAGTGTGTACCCCACTCGCCAAGACCAACGATTTCCCGTCTTCGCTCTCGATCACGCGAAACTTCACATAGCCACTATCAGGCCGCTGGGTTAGTCCCATGAGTGTCTTCCGTGGTTTGGCGGTGCGCTGCTCTCATTAGACCTTCTTCATGCGACCTTCACCCTGTCTTCATCTCCCAGCGGTAGGCTGTCTACATCGATTAAACGAAAGGGGAACCTATGGACACCAATTGGCTGATATTCGGTGGGACGATTCTTGGGTTAGTAATTGCGGGAGTGGTCGTCTACAAAAAGGGTCAACAGCGGCAAAAGTGAGAACTAACCTGAAGGCCCTTCCCGATTCGCCTATGGGCCGTTTCGGAGTGCAGCCTGAGACGGTTCCATAGGCATAATTGTTGTGTTTCAGATCAATGAAGAAATGTTCACGAAATCGTCATCGGGAATTCATGTTCGCAGGATAGGCTAAAGACAAGAGGAGGGAGGTGAACACATTATGACAATCCTCATAGAAGTATTCTTGTTGGCCACCATCGTTGGGTTGGTGTACCAAGTGTTTCAACTCGCGCGGCGTTAGCCTGTGTGCGACACCCATTCTGTGAACGACACGGAGGCTTTGTGAATCGGCAATAAGGGCATGCTCCTCAAAATACTTCTGGGACTGTGCCCGCATTCCCGATTTGTCACCGGTATAAGAGAGTTCAACAGCTGGATTAGTTACCCTGACAATCACCCGCTGTTGGCTGGCCTAAAGGGAGTCGTCTAGAGTCACCCACCTGGACGACTTCCTTTGGCTTCTTCCTGCGGTTCTTTTTAACACTCTAAGAGCTATTGCTCGTCCTTCTCCTTACACTCCCGGACACTTCCGGCCACGTGACACGAACTCATAGAACACTGCCGGGCTAGATTGCCCCTCTACGTCTTCACCTGGTTTCCTAAATCGGGGATGTGCTGGTTTGCCTCTGGATCGCCTGCGCGGGTATCAGTGCGAATTGTCTCGCTCGGATAGAGTCTAACTACGCGTTGCTCCTTGTCGTCGGTTAACCTCTACAGTGTGCGGTGTGAGTTCCTCTTCCGCTTGGGCCAGCTCTCTTTTGAGTTCTTCGATACGTTGCTTGGCGAATGACATGTGGTGTCCTTTCACTAGAACCTCTCAAGTAATCTCCCTCCGATCAGGTTGCTGTTGGGTAACTGATATAACTTGCATTGGATGCCCTTGGTGATTATCCTAACCCCGCCGCGTACTTCGTATTCCCAATGGTATCGACCATGAGTCAAGTCCACGTGTTGGTTGTCGACGACGATCCCGCGCTTCGGGACATTCTGCAGGAAACGCTCGTGCAGGAGGGATACAGTGTCTCGACTGCAGAGGATGGGACTGCGGCGATCCGTGCGGTCAGGGAGGCAGTGGTCCATATCGTGATCACGGACTTTCAGCTGCCCGACATCGACGGACTTGCCATTATCGATCGCCTTGCCAAGCTCGACGCGAAAATCATTCCCATCATGATGACCGGATTCGGCACGATCGAAACCGCTGTCCGTGCCATGAAGTCCGGCGCGTTCGATTTCATTACGAAGCCGTTTGATCTCGAGACGGTTGCGGTGGTGGTGCGGAAGGCGGCGGAGTTTCATCGCCTGCGTCAAGAAAACCACCTCTTGAGAAAGGCCGTGCGAGATCAATACCGGCTGGAGCAATTGGTGGGCATCAGCGAGCCCATGCAGCAGGTGATGGACTTCGTGCAAAAAGTCGCCGACAGCGACAGTACGGTGATGATTCAAGGGGAGAGCGGCACGGGCAAGGAGCTGGTGGCCCGCATGCTCCACTTCAATAGTCTCCGAAGAGATCGCCCGTTGGTCCCGGTGAATTGCGGAGCCATTCCTGAAAATCTGCTGGAATCGGAACTCTTCGGGCACGAAAAGGGCGCGTTTACCGGTGCCACCCATCCGCGGATGGGCCGTTTTGAGTTGGCGCATGGCGGGACCATCTTTCTCGATGAAATCGGGGAAATGAGCCTCCCGCTGCAAGTGAAGCTGCTCCGTGTGCTGCAAGAACGGGAATTCGAACGGGTGGGGGGAAATCGGACGATTCATGTGGACGTGCGCATCATCGCCGCGACGAATCAGGATTTGGAAACGCTCGTGGAGGAAAGGCGATTCCGCAAGGATCTGTTCTATCGGCTCAACGTGATTCCGATCGTCATCCCGCCCCTCCGAGACCGCCGCAGCGACATTCCGCTCCTCATCGATCACTTTTTGACCCGCTTCAATCAGAGCAAGCACACCGAGGTGTCGGGTTTTACCCCCGAGGCTCTGCATCAGTTGACCGAGTACGACTGGCCTGGGAACATTCGCGAGCTGGAGAATATGGTCGAACGGTTGGTCGTCCTGAAGAAGCACGGCATTCTGTCGGCAGAGGATCTTCCGCAGAAGATCGGTCCGAAACCGGCCGCCCCTGAATTCAAGGAACAGTTCTTCAGATTCAGTGAGGACGGCATCAATCTCTCCAGAGAGGTCGAGCAGTACGAAAAGCACCTCATCATGGAGGCGTTACGCAAGGCAAACGGCGTCACGTCTCGCGCCGCTCAACTTCTCCATCTCAATCGAACGACGTTGGTCGAAAAACTCAAACGCAAAGGCGTTGATCCGCGATCCCACCTGGAAACGCTCCCATTGTGGCCCGGGCCATCCAGTCAAAAGATTGACGATATCGCGACCTAGCCGACGCCAATCCTGACGCCGCCAGCCGCGGTTCACGACCGCTCACGATAAGTGTCATGATTTCCTTCGAGTTTTCTGCGGATGCACAGGGCATGAGCCTTGCTGATGCCCTATCGCCGTGCATCGATACCGCCCTTTATATGCTCCGTTGATTCTCTGGACCGCCGTCTGGATGGCGATCCCTCCCTCAGCCATTGGGGAGTCTTCCGGCCGCTCATCTCCTCCCATCTTGTCGGCCGCCGTCACCGAGCGGGCCCCCTCGGTGCGCAATCCGGAGCCGGTCGACCGGCTCCTGCAGCTCTTGCCCGACGACGGGCCCCGTCTGGAAGGCCTCTCTCAAGGAATTGAAGGTCTGGCGTGGGAAGAAGGCCAGTCTGCCTATAGAAAGAAATCCTGGGTGGAAGCGCGACGATTTTTCGAGATGATCGTCAAAGAACATCCGGCAAGCGTACTCGTTCCGTCGGCGAAGGCGTTTTTGGTTGAGCTGTCGCTTCGTGACGAGCTCTCCACGCCACACCGGTTGGATGCGATTCAGGAATACAAAAAGCTTCTTCATGATCATCCACAGTCTGCGAACGCCAGAAGAGCGGAATGGCGGATCGCGGATTTATACATCGATCAAGGGTGGTTTCAGGAAGCACAGGCGTTCTATGAACAAGCCATGGCCCATTCCGCCCACCTTCCGTTCGACGCGAATCGGGCTCTACTCGGGCTGGGACATACGTTCATGGCGATGAGCAAATGGAAGGACGCCGAGCACGCCTATGCCAATGTGAGAAAGCGAAGCGAGGATGACCGGCTGCTTCAAGGGGCCACGCTGGGATTGGCCCATGCCCTGTTCCGGCAGAGACGATTTGCGGAGGCGCATATCTTCTACGACTTGAGTTATCGGCGATGGCCGACCCTCTTCAGAGGTGACCCTCTGACTCTTCAGTGGTATGCCGTTACACAGGTTGAATTGCATCATGAGGCACCTGTCCGAGAGCTCATGATGCTGTTCTACAATCTGTACCCGCATCACGAGTACGCGCCTGCAGCGTTGCTGCAGGCGGCCGAGAGCTTCCGGGCGGGGGCCAAACAGCCGCTCGCGGAGTTTGTCTATGCGTTGATTCCCTCGCTGTACCCTCAAAGCCCGTTGGCGGCGACGGCCAGGCTGCGGATCGCCACGCTTCGCGGGGAAAGCATGCTTCCTGCCGGAGGAAATTGGGTCGGGCTCACGGTACGCGCCATGATGCACGACGTACCGGTCCCGGATCAGACCGACACATCCTACCGAGCGCTGCTGGAGGCGATCGCGACGCAAGAGACGGATACTCCCATCGGTGGCGAGGCACTGTTTTACCTGGGGAAGGGGTATGAAGATGCGAATGACATGAATCGGGCGCTTGGTGCATACAGGGACGTCACCATTCGAACCGAGCCTGGAAGCGCTCCGTGGGCGATGAAGGCTTCGGAGCGTCTGTCGGCCCTCTTGACGCCTTGGATCGAAGCGGCGGTGTCCTCGCATGACGATCTCACGGTGGTGAGTCTCTTTCATCGCTACGGCGCAACCGGAGAACAACGCTATGCGCGTTCTCCTTTGCTGCTCGAAATCGCCGAGGCCCATCGACGCATCGGGTTCGCACGGGAGGCCCTGCGGCTTCACCAACAGGTGATGAAGGCGCATCGGGAGCCGGCCTTGATCGAACCGGCCTTAATCAGCCTTGGAAAGATCTATCTCGATCAACGGGATCCTGAGGCCGCCCGAAAAGTCCTTGAGCGATACCGGTTTCAGTTTCCTATCGGACAATACGAAGGGGAAGTGCTGCATCTGCTCATCGCCGCCATGCGGCAGCAGCGGGATCTGCAAGGCCTTCTCCATCTCTGTCGCACATGGCTCATACGCCATCCGGTTCATCCTGAACGGCCGGCGATGTATCTGCAGTTGGCCAAGACCTTGGGAGAACTGGAGAAGCTCGACGAGTCCGCGCTGGCGTACGAAGAAGCGTTCAAAGCCGGCGCGGGGAAATCGCCCGATACACTCCTGGCTTACGCGGATACCTTGTCTCGATTGAATCGGCATGAACGAGCCATCACGGCTTATCTGGCGGTGTTGGAAAAGAAACCGAAGGCGAGCCAAGCCGAATGGGCGCATCTCCAAACCGCCCAGCATTGGACGGCGTTGAAGCAGTACGATCGCGCCACCGTCGCGCTGGCGGAGCTCGATGTGGCCGGTGATCAGACGGTCAACCGGTTGGCGGCATCGCTGAAAGCCAGCTTGCAAGTCGTCCGTCGTTCGGCGAATGCGGAGGGATTATGACCAGCGCGACCACAGGGCGTCCTGAGGAACGGGAACTGCTTTGCGCGGCATTCAAAAGTTTTGATGAAGCCGCCCATACCCTGCAGCAATCGTATCACGCGCTCACGGCGCGTGTGGAGCAGATGGATGTGGAATTGGCTCACAGCAACGAGGCGCTGCGCCGGCAGCTCGGTCAGAACGAGGCCATGCGCGTGCATCTGGACGGCATCCTCGAGTCCTTATCGACCGGGGTCTTGGTGGTGGACGATTCCGAGATCATCAGCCGGAGCAACCGAGCCGCCGGAACGTTGCTCGGGGCGACGGATGCCGAACTGCGGAATCGTCGCGCATCCGACGTCTTGGCACGTGCGGGCCTCAGCGTGTGCGATCGGCCGCAACGCATCGGGCAGGCGTTGGTCTCAATCAGTCGGGTACCGTTGCACAACGATTCCGGAGATGCCTCCGGTCACCTCGTCCTGATTCAGGACATCACTCGGGTGTATCAGCTTGAAGAGCAATTACAGCGCAAGGAACGACTGGCGGCCATGGGGGAGCTCATCGGACGGATCGCACATGAAATCAGAAATCCGTTGGGCAGCGTGGAGCTCTTTGCATCCATGCTCCAGCGCGATCTCGATGAGCACCCGTCTGCCAAACGCTATGCCGAACAGATTTCGCAGGCTGTCCAATCGATGGACCGCTTGTTGGCCAATCTCTTGCTGTACACAACACCGGTACGCATGGCTCGTGGCTGGTACCCGGTTGACCCGTTGATCCGTAATTCCATCAAGCTGGCCGCCCATACGATCGCCAAAGCGCCGGTGGAGATTCGAGTCGACATCGATCGAGAGACCCCGTCGATCTGGTGCCATGAGGGGCAGTTGAAACAGGTCGTCTTGAATCTGGTCGTGAACGCCGTGCAGGCGATGCCTAACGGAGGCATCTTGGTGGTCGGTCTTCAACAAGAACCGGCGCACACACTCGGCATGCCCGCCGTTCGGCTGACCGTGCGCGATTCCGGTACCGGCATCGACCCGGCTCTTCGCTCGCGCATATTTGATCCCTTCTTCACGACGAAAGACGAGGGAACCGGCCTCGGCCTTGCTATCGTCCATTCAATCATCGAAGCCCATCAAGGACGGATCGATGTCGAAAGCACAGTCGGGCAAGGCACCTCCTGTTCGATCATTCTGCCGCACCCATCGGCGTCCTCGAATCAGAGTGAGGGTCCGGTCATGGCGCGGAACGGGAATGCATCCGATGTAACGGACCCTGTGGAAAGCAATGTGATGTGACTGGAGGATTGGTCTCATGAGTGATCGCGATAAAAACAGCCCTCTTCCGGAGAGTGCCGAGGAAAACGAACGCGTTCTGATTGTGGACGATGACCCGTCGATGCGAGCAGCGCTGATGGAAACCGTCAGGCGGCTTGGGTATTCCGTGCAAGGGGCGTCCGACGGCGTCGATGCCATGGAACGGATCGTCCGGTTTCGTCCTTGGATGGTGCTGACCGACCTCAGGATGCCGCGCCTGAACGGCCTGGACTTGATCAAAGAGATCAAGTCGCGCGCTCCGCAGGTCACGATCGTGCTCATGACGGCGTATGGCACGATCGAAACGGCGGTCGAGGCGATGAAGCTGGGCGCCAGCGAGTACCTCTTGAAACCGTTTTCAATGGACTTGCTGGAGCGAGTCGTCGTGAACCTCAAAGTGGGACGGGAAGAAGGGGCGGGAACAGACCTGCCGACCCAACCGACGGACACCCGGGCGATATTAACTCAAGACCCGGGCATGGTCAGGCTCTTAAGCACAATCGAAGGGGTGGCTTCCAGTCAAGCGACCGTGCTGATCCATGGAGAGAGCGGTACGGGAAAAGAGCTCCTGGCTCGGTTCATCCACAATAGGAGCCCACGGGCGCATCGACCGTTCATTGCGGTCAATTGTGCCGCATTGCCGGACGGACTACTCGAGAGCGAACTCTTCGGCCACGAGCGCGGCGCGTTTACCGGCGCCTTGATCAGAAAAATCGGGAAGTTTGAGATGGCGCATTCCGGAACGCTGCTCTTGGACGAAATCAGCGAAATGAACCTGACCCTCCAAGCGAAGCTGCTGCGTGTCTTGCAAGAACGCGAGGTGGATCGGATCGGAGGCCGCGATCCGGTTCCCGTCAACATCCGCGTGATCGCAACGACGAATCGGGCGCTCTATCGCGAGGTCGAACAAGGCCGCTTTCGCGAGGATCTCTACTATCGTTTGAACGTATTTCCCATCACCGTCCCGCCGCTACGCGAGCGCATCGCCGATATTCCTCTCCTCGCGCGGCATTTTGTGAACCAATCGGCCACGAGGAACGGCCTGACTCCGCCGTCCTTGTCGGAGAGCGCCATCGCGCACTTGCAACGGCTGGCGTGGAAGGGAAACGTGCGCGAGTTGGAGAATGTGATGGAACGGGCGGTGCTGTTGGCCGGGCAGAGTCCCATCCTTCCCGATCATTGTCCTCCGGAGCGAAGCGATGAGACGGCGGCGCAGCCCGTCCGTCCGCAACAGCCGGCCAACGGATCTCTGTGGGAGATGGAACGGGAATTGATCTTTAAGACGCTGGCGCGTGTGAAAGACAATCGCACACACGCCGCGAAAGAATTGGGCATCAGCATCCGCACGTTACGAAACAAGCTGCGGGAGTATCGGGAGAGCGAGCAGCCCTTGTCGATCATCACGCCATGAGGGAGGCAAGAATTGCCGGTCGGCAAGTTCGTCCCGAGCCACGGCTCGCGCCAAACAGAGAACCACAACACGTGCTGCGACAAGCCGTGTGATAGGGACGAAGCTGGGGTCTCGGCCATAACCGGATGGTTTAAGCAGGCATTAGGGTTGCAATCAAAGTGCAAACGGTACGCCGACGCATACTGAAGGGAGCACAAGGCTATGACGATTTTTGATCGAACCATGCGACTGTTGGAACGGACACTTGATCTTCGCAGTGCGCGGCAACGTGTGATCGCCTCGAACCTGGCCAACGAAGAAACACCAGGCTATCGCGCATCAGAGCTGAACTTTATGGACCAATTGCATTCTGCGCACAAGGGGCGCCTGCCGATCATGCTGGCGGCCACTCAGTCCGGGCATTTCGGCGTCCATGGGCCGCAAGGGGTGCAAGCCGTCACAGGGAAGCTCAGCGAAATGCCGGCAGGGGATCTCCCTCTCGACGCGAACTCCGTGAATCTCGAGTTGGAGATGGCGAAGTTATCTGAGAACGCGATGCAGTACAACGCGGCGACCACGATACTGGCCGCCAGGTTCCGGGGGTTGTTGAGCGCCATACGAGATGCGCGATGACGAATCACCGTCAACAAACAATTGACGTCCGACAGATGGTTGCCGAGAGCTGACTGCCATCGAGGAGGTTGTGTATGGAAATGTCCGACAGTATGGCCGTATCGGTTTCCGGTTTAGACGCCCAACGGCGACGACTCAATGTCATTGCCAGCAATCTTGCGAACGCGCAATCGACCAAGACGCCGACGGGTGGTCCGTACAAGCGACGTGACGTCGTCTTTCGCTCGACGGCGGTCCCCAGCGCGTTTCAGCGGGCCTTCCGCCAAGTCGCCCTTGGACCATCGGCGCATGCGCTCGAAGGGGTTTCCGTGGCAAAGGTCGTGGAAGATCCCAAACCCGGGCAACTGATTTATGACCCGCATCACCCGGATGCCGACAAAAAAGGGTTTGTCCGTCTGCCCAATGTGAACGTCATGGAAGAAATGGTGAACATGATCGGGGCATCGCGCGCCTATGAAGCCAATGTCCAGGCGATCAACGCGACACGCGCCATGTGGAATAAGGCGCTCGAGATCGGGAGGTAATGATGAGTCAGATTTACGGCGTGACATCCGGTATCGCTCCCATCGCCGATGTGGCGAAGATTGGGACGGCAGGCCCCGCCGAAACCTCGGGTACCTCCGGGTTCGTGGACTCTCTCAAGTCCGCCATCGGAAAAGTCAACGAGGCGAGAATAGAATCCAACCGGGCGGTGGATGCCCTCATGACGGGTGAATCGCAGGATCTTCATCGCACGATGGTCGCCCTGCAGGAGGCGGACGTGTCGTTCCAATTGATGATGCAGATCCGGAACAAGCTGGTCGCAGCATATGAAGAGATTCAACGGATGCAGCTCTGATCAACCGGAAGGAGTGAGGGAACGTGGCCGGTATATTTTCAAAATTCTCCATCAATCAGCGGATGATCATCCTCATTGCGTTGGCCGGGTCCGTTGCGGGTCTCATTGCCCTTACTCTATGGACGCAGCAACCGGACATGCAGGTGCTGTTCACCAACCTCAGCACTGAAGACGCAGCCGCCATCGTCGACAAGCTCAAAGAAACAAAGGTGCCGTACGAAACGACCGGCGGCGGATCGACGGTGCTCGTTCCGACCGCTCAGGTTCACGATCTGCGGCTTCAACTGGCGACCCAAGGGCTTCCCCACGGCGGCGGGGTCGGGTTTGAAATTTTCGATCGAACATCGATCGGCATGTCCGAATTCGTCCAGAAGCTGAACTATCGTCGCGCCCTACAGGGAGAGTTGGCGAGAACCATCGCGCAGCTGCCGGAAGTCGAACGGGCCCGTGTGCATCTGGCCATTCCGGAGCGTCGTCTTTTCGCCAGCGAACAGGAAAAAGCGCGCGCGTCGGTCATTCTTTCGCTCCGCAGCGGACAACAGCTGACTCAGTCGCAGGTGCAAGGGGTGATCCATCTGGTCTCCAGCAGTATCGAAGGGCTGCAGGCCCGAGATGTCACGGTGGTGGATGGACACGGCCGCATGTTGTCGTCCACGGCGACGGACGAGACGTCGGGGTTGACCAACTCGCAGCTCGAATACCAACGCAGTATCGAAAAGGATGTGGAGACCCGCATTCAAACGATGTTGGAGCGAATCGTCGGGCCCAACAAGGCGGTGGTCCGTGTGTCCAGCCTGGTCGATTTCCGCAAGGTCGAGACGACGGAAGAGCGCTATGATCCGAACAGCCAGGTGGTGAGGAGCGAGCAGCGCGGGCAGGAAAAAGCCAATGGCTCCAACGGGGTCGGCGGCGGGGTTCCCGGTGTGCAGTCGAATGTACCGCCGGGAACGGATCTGGAACCGCCTCAGACCAGTTCGAGCAGCAGCCAGACGAAAAACGAGACGGTGAACTATGAAATCAGCCGAACAGTCTCAAAAATCGTGGAGCCGGTGGGGGTCATCAAGCAATTGTCGGTCGCGGTGCTGGTCGACGGCATCTATGAAACCGCAAAAGCCGGTGAGGGGCAATCGGCGGACACGCCGGTCGTCGCACGAAAATACACTCCGCGTTCGGAGGAAGATTTAAAACGGATTGAGGAAATCGTCAAGAAGGCGATGGGCTTTTCGGCCGAGCGGCAAGATCAAGTTGAAGTCGTCAATGTCCAATTCGGCACGGAGCCGGAAGAAGCACAGGGTGCGACGGCAGAGGCCATGGCGGAAGGCCCAAGGCCGTGGCTGCCGTATCTCCGCTACGGGGTCGGAATTCTGCTGTTTACGGTGATTCTCCTCTTCGTCGTCCGTCCGTTGCTGGCCATGCTGGGTTCGACGACGGAGCAGATGCCGGCCGAGGCGGTCGCCTCTGCATTACCCGGCGCTGTGGGAATGGGGGAAGCTTCCTTGCCGAACGCGCCGGATCGAGCTCAGATCATCGACATGGCCAGAAAGAATCCAGACACGACGGCGGTTGTCGTCAAACAGTGGCTCAAGAATCCAACCTAGTACGTTGAGATGACGAAGAACCTGACGGGTGAGCAGAAAGCAGCCATTCTTCTTCGCGCCATCGGGGAAGAGGCGGCTGCCCAGGTCTTGAAGCAACTCGACCCCAAAGAAATCAAAAAGTTGGGAAGCTTCATGGACGGCACGGCGCAAATCTCGCGAGACGAGGAAGATGCGGTCATCTCGGACTTTCGCGCCCAGAGCGCGACGGGACAAGTCCAGTTCCATGGAAAAGAGTTTATCAGGACCGTCCTCAATAAGGCGTTGGGTCCGGAAAAGGCGGCACGGATCATCGAATCGATGGCCCGAAAAACCTATCCCGGCCTGGAAGCGCTGAAATGGGTTGATGTGAGGAGCCTGGTTCAAATGCTGAGAATCGAGCATGCCCAGACGGTGGCGGTGGTGCTCGCCCACCTTGAAAGTGAACAAGCCGGGCAGGTGCTGGCCGGGCTTCCGGAATCGATGCGCGGGGACGTGGCGCTTCGGCTCGCGACCATGGAGGAAGTGCAGCCGGAGGTCTTGGAGGAACTCAGCCAAAGTATGCAAGAGGCGTTATTGACCAGTAAAGGAATGGGATCGCAGAGCATCGGAGGGCCTGAAGTGATGGCCGACATTCTGACAAGAATGGACAAGGCCAACGAAGGCGGCATTATGGTCAGGATCGCCGAGAAGAGCCAGCCGCTGGCCGACGCCATCCGGGCGCTCATGTTCGTGTTCGACGACCTTATCAAAGTCGACGACCGCGGCATGCAGGAATTGATGAAGGAGATCAGCAAGGAAGACCTTCCGTTGGCCCTCCGCGGCGCCAATCCGGAGGTCAAGGAGAAATTCTTCAAGAACATGTCGAGCCGTGCTTCGGAAATGTTGAAGGACGATATGGAGTCCAAGGGACCGGTCAAGGTATCCGATATCGAGAAGGCTCAGCAGAATATCCTTAAAGTATGCCGCAAGCTGGAGGAGGAAAGCCGCATCGTCATCGCCGGACCGGGAGAGGAGATGCTGTAGTGACGGGTATGACCATCCCGTGGATGACCGCGCGCGAACGAGGGGTTCCACGACTTCAGGGCAGCATCCTAGTCGTTGACGATGACGAGGGAGTTCGCAATTTGTTCGTCGAACTGTTCAAGCCGGAGCGAGTGCCCATTCGAGTCTCCGGTTCGGGCCAGGAGGCGCTATCGATGGTGAAGCAGATGGCGCCGGCGTTGCTGATCGTCGATGTCTTACTGCCGGATCAAGACGGGATTGCAGTGCTCGAAGAAGCACAGCGGATCGACAATCGGATTATCGGCGTGGCGATGACCGGAGCGGCGACGGTGGAACTCGCCGTCCGCGCGATGAAGGCCGGCGCCACCGATTTTTTGATGAAGCCCTTTCAAAACGAAGTCGTCCTGGCAACCGTGCGCCGCCTACTGGAACTCCATCGGCTGCGCACCGAAAATACGGTCTTGAAACATGCCGCCGTGCGATCCGGCGCGATACGTCTGCAGAGCGCACCCTTCCAGACCTTCGGAGACGGAGAGGCGCTCCGAAGAGAGGACGATCCGACGGAATACGAGCGAGGTCTGGCGGACGGCCGGCGACAGACGGAAGAGCAGCGCCGGCACGATATCACGGTGCTGACCGATGCCGTCAGAAAGTTCGATGCCGCCCGGTCACTGCTCCGACAGACGGTCGACGACGAAGTCATCGCACTCGCGCTTCAGATTGTGTCCAAGATTCTTCACGAGTCGGCCGAGTCGCGCCGGGAACAGATCGTTGTGCAGGTCAAAGCCGCGTTGGGCGTCATTCGAGAGTCAGGCGGCGTCGTGATACGGGTCCATCCGGCGGATGCAGCGGTGCTCGAGGCTGTTCGGACGGAACTCACGGGGCAGCAGGATATTGCGTTGACGATCACCATCGAACCGGTGCCGTCTCTTCCACGGGGAAGCTGCCTGCTGCACACCGCAACTCGACAAGTCGATGCTTCTCTCGATACCCAACTGTTCCGTTTGGGCGATGTCTTGAAGAACAGGCCTCATCATGAGTCTTAGTCAGCTCATCGAGCAGGTCGAGCCGATCGAAATCTCCGGAAGAGTTGCCCAAGCTGTCGGGATCGTTGTGGAAGGGTATGGGCCGATGACGACCGTCGGAGAACTGTGCCGGATTACAAGAGAAGCCTGTGGGGGACCGATCGCGGCGGAGGTGGTGGGATTCCGTGGGGATCGTGTCTTGCTGATGCCGCTGGGCGACATGCAGGGCATCGGGCCGGGCAGCCGAATTACGATGACGGGCCACGTGGCGGATCTCGCCGTCGGACCGGGTTTGTTGGGAAGGGTGCTCGATGGTTGTGGAAACCCGATGGACGGCAAAGGGCCGCTGAGGACCGAAGAACGCTATCCGCTTCATGCCGGTGCGCCGAATCCGCTTCAACGAGCCCGCGTCCAGGTTCCCCTCGATCTCGGCGTTCGGGCGATCAACGGCTTTCTGACGTGCGGGCGCGGGCAGAAAATGGGTATTTTTTCCGGATCGGGGGTCGGAAAGAGTGTGTTGTTGGGGATGATCAGCCGCTATACGAAAGCGGAGGTCAACGTCATCGCCCTCATAGGAGAACGAGGCCGTGAGGTCAACGAGTTCTTGGAACGCGATCTCGGCGCGGAGGCACTCGGACGCTCGGTCGTCGTCGTGGCGACTTCCGACCAAGCCCCGCTCGTGCGGATACGCGCGGCGCTGGTCGCCACGACCATTGCGGAGTATTTTCGTGACGCCGGGAAACAGGTCTTGCTGTTGATGGATTCGCTGACCAGATTGGCCTACGGCCAGCGAGAAGTCGGGCTGGCGATCGGCGAACCTCCGACGACCAAAGGGTATACGCCGTCTGTGTTCGCGCTGTTGCCCAAGCTCCTGGAACGCGTCGGAACCGGACCGGGACCGGGAACCATTACGGGATTGTATACCGTGCTGGTGGATGGCGATGATCTCAGTGATCCGATCGCGGATTCGGTCCGTTCGATCTTGGACGGCCATATCGTCCTGTCACGCGCGCTGGCCGCGCGCAATCATTTTCCTGCGATCGATCTTCTCCAGAGCGCCAGCCGTGTGATGCGGGATATCGTCGGGCGACCGCAGTACGATGCCGCCAGGCGTCTTCTCGAATTAGTGGCCCGGTATCGCCAATCCGAAGATCTGGTACTGTTGGGAGCCTACAAGTCGGGGATGAATGCCGGACTCGACCGCGCCGTTCAGGCGCAAGAGGCGATCAACTCGTATTTGAGGCAGGACATTGAGGAGCCCTCGAGTTTAGCCGCGTCGGTGCAGCAGCTTGAGGCGCTGGCCCAGAAGACGGCATGAGTCTCGATTCGTTGCAGAAGCTGCGCGCCCAGACCGTAGAGGCCTTGATGATGGAATTGGCGCAGATCACCCAAACTCTCGCCCGCAGCGAGGAACGCCATCGCAACATTGAAGCTCAGATTCAAACGGATTCCGCGGACTATGAACGACACACGAAGCAAGGGCTGACGATCGAAGCCTTGTTGGAATGGCAAGCACGCATGGATTCCCAACAAACCGCACTGCGGCACGCGCGTAGCGAGATCAACCAGGCCGCTTCGGCATGGCAGCATACCAAGTCTCTCCTTGTCGAAGCCAGTCAGGAGTGCAAGCTGCTTGAGCTGGTGGCGGAAAAGCGCCAGGAAGCGAAGCGGGCGGACATGGGGCGTCAAGAGCAGCGGATCACGGATGATGCCGCGAGCCGCCGGTATTCCAGCGGAAGCGAGAATAGGTCATGAAGGTACGATCTACGCAGGTCAGGGTAAATCCATTTCGTCTCGGCGGCATTGGACATCTTGCTGTGAATATGCCGAGGAGGAACCGGCGGTCGTCGCTGTGGACGATGGTCGGCGGGATCATCGGCTCGACCATCCTCCTGTGGGTGATGGTGCAATTGGGACAAGCCTCATCCGGACCCAAACCAAAGACGCTGCCTCTGCCGCAAAGTTCAGTGAAACAAAGTCAGCCACAGCCTATGCAAGAGGGGGAAAGCACCGAAGGCGAATCCCGCGACGATGCCAAGCTGTTGGCACCCCCCGTGACGCAGGGGCCGGCAATCAATCTGCCCCGCGAAGTGATCGAGATGCTGGAACAGCGAAAGCGCGATTTGGACCGGCGCGAGGACGCGATCCGGGAAAACGAAGAACGGCTCATGATCGTGAGGAGTCAGGTCGAGCAACTCTTGGACCAGAACGAAGCCTTGGAAAAGCGAATTCAGAGCGCGCAGGGCAAAGACGACCGTTCACCGGCTCAACTCGCCAAAATCCGCGCAGAGAAGGACCGTGCGGGACAGGATCAGCGGATGCAACTCGCCAAAATCTATGAAGCCATGGCGTCAGAGGACGCCGCCGCACGCCTGGAACGTATGCCGGACCGCAAAGCGATCGAGATTCTCCGGATGGTCAAATCCAAAACCGCCGGAGCGATCCTGGCCCAGGTCAAAGCGGACCGGGCCGCAAAACTCACCGAACAGCTGTTGGCGCAAACACCGTAGAGACGTTTCAGGTCTTCCTTGATCTCTGCCCGTGCTTGTCCAACGGAGATGGCCGCGTTGGCAATTCTCATCTATGGCCATTTGCTTCGTTACCGCGATATGCCCGCACAGTTTGGGGTCGTCTACCAAGTCATAGCCGGCGCGCGCCCCAGATAGTTCATGTAGAGTGAGAAACCATAGTATTGTACCGGAACCGTCATTGACTTTATGAGTATAAGTAGTTGATATTCTGCGCCACCTTTAAGGGAGATTTGTGCGGTGAAGATGACGGATGTCCGCGGCTGTTTGTTCTGTCATGCGCCGTTAGGCATGACATTCGTGGATCTTGGCATGCACCCGCTCTGTGAGAGCTTCGTGCCTCCGGAGCGGATTAACAGCATGGAGCCGTTCTATCCGCTCCATGTATTGGTATGCGACCGATGCTTTTTGGTGCAGCTGCACGAGTATGTCAAGCCGGACGAGATTTTTACCGAATATGCGTATTTTTCTTCCTACTCGGACAGTTGGGTGCAACATGCCAAGCGGTACCAAGAAATGATTTGTCGACGCTTTGGCCTCTCGCCGGAAAGCTTCGTGGTGGAACTGGCCAGTAACGACGGCTACTTACTGCAGCATTTTGTCGCGGCCGGCATTCCGGTATTGGGGATTGAGCCCGCCGCAAATGTGGGGGAAGTGGCGCGGCAGAAGAATATTCCAACGCTGATAAAGTTCTTCGGGAAAGATACGGCTCAATTGTTGAGAGCAGAGGGGAAGACCGCCGACTTGATCGTTGGGAACAACGTGTTGGCTCAGGTCCCTGACATCAACGATTTTGTGGCCGGGATAAAAATTCTCCTAGCTCCTGCCGGGGTCATGACGATCGAATTCCCTCATTTGATGAAGCTTATGCAGGAAAACCAGTTTGATACGATTTATCATGAACACTTTTTCTACTTCACACTGATGACCGCTGAGCGAATCTTTGCCGCTCACGGGGTGCGACTGTTCGATGTCGAGGAATTGCCGACGCATGGGGGATCGTTGCGGATCTACGGCTGCCATGGGGAGTATGCCGGCAATGAAACGACGACTCGATACCGGGCGCTGATAGACCACGAGAAGACGGTCGCGCTCGATCAGCTGGATACATATGCGGCATTTTCAGAGCAGGTCAAGGAAACGAAACGGAAGCTCCTGGAGTTCTTGATCCAGGCAAAGCGTAAGGGGAAAACGGTTGTTGGCTATGGAGCGCCGGGAAAAGGTAACACGCTTCTGAACTACTGCGGGATCAGAACGGATTTTGTTGACTACACTGTCGACCGTAATCCGTATAAGCAAGGGAAAGTTCTGCCGGGAACGCATATCCCCATCCATCATCCCGGCAAGATTCGAGAAACAAAACCGGATTACGTGTTGATTCTTCCGTGGAATATACGAGACGAAATTATGGAGCAGCTATGCTGGATTCGGGAGTGGGGCGGACAATTTGTTGTGCCGATCCCAGAAGTTCGAGTATACTCTTAGGCCAAAACATTTAGGCAGTAATGTGTGGCTGAGGGGCAACGAACTGACGCTGCCGTTTAGGGCAGAAGGTACGGATAGTCATCTTCGTCCATTCATGAAGTGTTCTTGAAGGATTGTGACTTTGATGGGGATTGCCGATCGTCATAAAGCCATCGGGCGACAATTCAGAAGTGGGTCACGATGAAAGTGGTGCTGTTTTGTGGTGGGATGGGAACACGACTCCGGGAACACTCGGAGACGATCCCGAAGCCGCTGGTCAATATCGGGGCTCGACCGATCGTCTGGCATCTCATGCGCTACTATGCTCACTATGGCCACAATGAGTTCATTCTGTGTTTGGGTTATCGGGGAGATCTCATACGAAGGTATTTTCTTGATTACGATGAAGAGCTGACGAATGACTTTACCATGTACGGCAAGGATGGCCGCAGAGAACTGCACTCGCGAGATCTCGCCGACTGGAAAATCACCTTCGTGGATACCGGCCTGCACAACAACATCGGGCAACGGCTTCTTCATGTGCGCAAGTTTGTTGAAGACGAAGAGGCGTTTCTCGCCAATTATGCGGACGCGCTGACTGATCTTCCGCTCGACCGGCAACTCACCGAATTTAAGTCGCGGAACGTAATTGCGAGTCTCGTTGCAGTGCGAAGTCGGCAAAGTGTTCATGCCGTGCAGACCGGGCGTGACGGTATCGTCACCAGTATCGGTGCAATGGGCGATCAAGAATTTTGGATTAACGCCGGGTTTTTCGTGATGAAGCCCGAGATATTCAAATACATACATGACGGTGAAGAGTTGGTGGAGAAGCCGTTTAGGCGTCTTGTCGACGAAGGCGGACTTGCGGCATTCCAGTGGGACGGTTTTTGGCAATGCATGGATACGTTCAAGGACAAGATCGCATTCGATCGCATGGAGGCACGTGGAAATTGCCCATGGATGATATGGAAGAATCACTTTGCTAAGAAACCGGATTAGGCGGATGTCTGCACTCCACCGAATGGTCAGAGATTGTGCCGCGGTCAACGTCGGTGTCGGCTGTCATGATTTCGAGACGATCATAAGGAACTCGCTCTCAATTCTTATTGCATCCATTGTGCGGCGACGATCCTGCTGATGTCAGGAATTTACTTAACGAGGAGCAAAATGATGCAGCGAGTGACACCGAGTCTTGGTTGGGGGCGTGCTCATGGAGCGGATACGATCTCGACATGCTCCAATTGAACGCCCTTTGTCCCCGGAACGAGGCGCTGTCGGTGTTGTGTCTGGGGGCGCACTCCGACGACATCGAAATTGGTTGTGGTGGCACGATCCTTCGTCTCCTGAGCACCTGCGAGAATTGCCACGTCACGTGGGTGGTATTGAGCGCGGCGGGGCAGCGGAGGCGTGAGGCGCTGTCCAGCGCAAGGCGATTTCTCGGAAACGCGCGGAAGAAGACCGTTGTCACGAAACAATTCAAAGAAAGCTTCTTTCCCTACCGGGGTGAAGAGATCAAGGGTTTCTTTGAACGTCTTAAAAAGCGGGTAAGCCCTGATTTGATCTTCACGCACTATAGGCACGACCTGCATCAGGATCATCGAGTGGTATCTGACCTGACGTGGAATACCTTTCGTCATCATCAGATACTCGAATTTGAAATTCCGAAGTATGACGGAGATCTCGGGCAGCCGAATGTCTTTGTTCCTTTGACTCAGTCCATATGCAACGAAAAGGTCGGTTATCTTATGGATGAATTTCCCAGCCAGCGAAGCAGGCAATGGTTTTCCCGAGAGACCTTCCATTCCATATTGCGTCTTCGCGGTATCGAATCGAATGCGCCAAGCAACTATGCGGAGGCTTTTTACGGTCGTAAAATCGTCCTCGGCTAAGGCGCGACTTCCGTTCCGTTCTGTGAGCTTAGCGATTCGATAATCACTCGAGGCGAAGCGGATGAAGCCACAATCACAGCCGTTCGTGAGTGTCCTCACGCCCGTCTACAACGGCGAGCAATACCTGGCCGAATGCATCGAAAGCGTGTTGGCGCAGACCTACCACAATTGGGAGTATTGCATTGTCAATAATTGCAGTACCGATCGAACTCTTGAAATTGCTCAAAGCTACGCCAGCAAGGATACGAGGATTCGTATCCATAACAACTCGAAATTCGTCAGCAGCCTTCAGAACCATAATGTGGCATTTCGGCTGATGTCCCCAGCGGCGAAATACTGCAAACTGGTAGATGCAGATGACTGGCTGTTTCAGGAGTGTATCGAGCGCATGGTTGCACTTGCCGAAGCTCATCCGACAGTCGCCATTGTCGGCGCACATAGGTTGCGCAATGATTTTATGTTCTGGGATGGAACTCCACCGTATGAGACGAGTATCATGGCCGGCCGAGAGATCGGCCGACATGCTTTCCTGGACGACCCGTACGTGTTCGGGGGATCGACGTCGACGTTGATTGGCGCCGATGAAGTGAGAAAGCGTCCCACGTTTTACAACGAAGCCAACTTCCACTGCGATATTGAGGCGTGTTTCGATATTCTCAGGAGTCGAGATTTCGGCTTTGTCCATCAGGTATTGACGTTCACGAGAGTGCATGTGGCGGCGCAAAGTCATTTTTGTAAGCGCTTTGGCACCGACTATTTGGGGATGCTTGAACACTTGACCAAGTATGGACGGGCCTATTTGAGCGACGAGGAATTTGAACAATGTTTCAGGCAACGATGGCGGGAGTATTACGCATTCCTGGGCGCCAAAATATTTGATCATTCCGACAAGGGATTGTGGACCTTCCACAAAAAGGAACTAGCCAGGCTCGGCTATCGGTTCCGCTATGGAGAGGTTGCCAAATCTGCGGCAGCTAGGTGGCTTGATCTGGCGCTGAATCCGCTCAAGGCGACTCAGATGATCGCCAACAAGTTCATGGGCGATCCGGAGAACGCAGGCATCGGAACTTCGGAAATCGCTAAATAGCGTTGTTCAGACGGGAAATGATTTACTCGAAGTGACGATACCACCATCCGTATTCGGAAGGTTAGCCATTCGATCCTGTCATCCTTCCGACTCGGCCTTGACCAGGCGGCGAGGGGGCGATAGAGTGATCGCATGTTACGAACTATGGTGCCCGCGCTGTTCTTGATGTGTATGGCCGCTCCTCTGTGGGCGGCTGAAACGGAACCGTTCAACCCCGATCAACCCTTCGAGGAGGCCCTCACCACAACTCTGCTTCGGTCGCTCCTGGATCAGGCGCTTGATACGCTGGAAGACCACGTGGAAATCACCGGCCGGCTAAACCCGGATTCGTCACCGGGCGGGAAAGACAACCCTTTGCGCTTCAAGTTCTATCCCGAAGGCAAGTCGAAATCGGATCAGCATCTTACCGCTGAGGGCTGGTTTCGCTCCTCACCGGAGACCGGGCAGCGTGATTGGCATTTCAGGTTCAAGTTGCCTGACGATCGCTCCAAGAAACTCCCGCTACAGTTTGAATCTCCGTTGTAATAGGACAAAGAACGATCCGTTTATCGTTTCGCGGGTCACTTTTGCCTAGTACCCAGTAAAGTTTTTCCCTCCCAGCATCGAGTTGTAGGACTCTTCGTTACAATTGCCCGTATTTATTGATCTTGCTAACCCGCTCGAGTGGCATGGGGCTTGTATTCTTTCGCCACGGATCATACGAGACCGACCTATTATGGATTTCATCGCTCCTAATATGCCCTCCGCTCCATCCGGTCGCCCTGTGGATGGGAGTCCCAAGCCGGTCCGGGCAACGACGTCTCCAAACTCCAGCAGCGTTCGGAAGAGTTTTTCCACGGTTCTTCAGAGAGCTCGTGGAGAAGAGGAGAGGGGAGACGCTCGCGAAGCGGATGACAGTCGACCGGCGACGAAGTCCGATGCTGGTTCCCCGTCGAAGGAGACGAGAGGTCTGAGTGGTTCCTCGACTCGTACGGAGCGGGCGGATACATCACCCGCTCAGGCAACGGACGACAGCCGATCGAGTGACAATGAGAGCAACACTGAAGTTTCAAAGACAGACGTGGAATCTTCCGGACAGGAGAGCAGCGCAGGCTCCGACAGTCAAGGACAAGAATCTGCGCCTGTCGTGGCCGTCATTCCTTTTCAGCCGGCACCCGAAGCGATCGATGAGACCGAGGCTCACACGGAGGGAGAGAGTCACCTAGAAGACAAGGTTGAGGTCGGAGAAGAGATTCACTCATCTCGGAAGGACACTGAGGCTTCCGGTGATCTCCCAAAGTCTCCGCTGATATCGGTGGCGACAGTGAATGCTCCGGTGACGGAGTCCCACCCCTCTGAAGATCATCCTTCTCCCAATACGGTCAGCACTCCGTCGCACGATCTGGCAAAGCAGGAGTTGGAAGCTTCGTCGATTCAAGTGAAAAATGGATCACAAGCGGATCAAGTCGTAAGGCAGACTCCGTATGTCGTTGTGGATAACAGCGGCGCAGCCGTGACGGATAGTGGGAAAACTCAGCCGGTGTCTGTGGAGCCGCAGCCTACCTCGCCCCTTCCACATCAAGACTCGGTTGTTCGGCGGGCGTTTCACGCCTACCTCGGTGCCGTGTCGTCAAACGGAAAACCTGAAACCCCCAAGCCGGATTCAGTTCAGCTCGAAGAGGCCCCGCAAGACCATTCCGTTTCCACGCAGGTCAACTACTATGGGCGAGCTCTCGGGAATCCTGAGGACATCGGAGCGAGGGTACGGTGGGCCTTCCCACATGGGCAGCAGCCGGGTGCCGAGGCAGGAGAGCAGTTCAACGAGTTGTGGGTGGATCACAATGGTCCACAATCTGATCACGTGGTCGCCAAACTCCCGCAGGCAGCTGTGGTCGATCTTCAGCTTGCAAACGGACAGTCTGCCGGGCCGATGGCGGCCGGAGTCCAGGCCCATTCCGGCTCCGGTCCAACGCCGCCGCCTTCCACTGCTTCTTTCGTGAGCCCACCACCGGCCCTGCCGGCCCACGATACGATGGAACACTCTGCGCGCTTGATGACCCGATCGGTGGTGCTCGACTTGGCTCAACCTGATCTGGGTCATGTGAATGTTCGTGTCGCAATGATGAATGATGTGGTTCATACCCATATGTCAGCCGACAGACCGGAGGTTGGTCAATACCTCATGAACGGGCAGGATCGTCTTCAAGCCGTCTTGCAGACGAACGGACTGGAAATGGGACAGTTCCGCGTCGACATCGACCGCCAGGGCACTGGCCGTTCGTTTCAACAAGGTTCGTTTCAGGAACAAGGTTATGCATGGAATCAAGGTTCACATGGAATGGAGCATGAGCATGGCCACGATAGGCGGGACGAACCGCGCGGGTCACTGCACGGTCTCTTGAATTTGGTCGCGTAGATTGGAAAGGGGATACGGCAATGGTTGATGTATCACAAATCACTTCGACTGGAACCCCATCGACGTCTGATAAAACCGGACCTCGACAGCTGGGGCAGGACGATTTTCTCAAACTCCTGATCACGCAATTGAAAAGCCAGGATCCTCTGAACCCAACCAACAACACCGAATTCGTCTCACAGCTCGCGCAATTCAGCCAGTTGGAGCAGACCGCGAAGCAAGCACAGCTGATGCAGAAGAGTCTCGACGCGCAGACCGCTTCGCTGCAGTTCACGCTGCTGCCCATGGTCGGCCGCAACGTCAGCGTCGATCGCCCTCTGACTCAATTGGAGAACGGTTCGGCATCGTTGACATACGCGCTCGAAAAGAGCGCGGCTCGCGTGAACATTACGATTCTCGATCAGAATCGGCAGGCTGTGCGATCGTTGGAGTACACCGGCCGCGGGGCCGGGCTCAACCAGGCACAGTGGGATGGAAAGGACAGCAATGGCGTCGCCCTGCCGGCCGGCATCTATGAATATGCCATCTCTGCCGTTGATAGTCAGGGCGCAGCAGTGGTCTCTAAAGGGCGTGCGCAACTCACCGTGACAGGCGTGCGTATGGAAGATGGGCAACCCAAGTTGGCTATCGGCCCGATAGCTGTGGATCCGTCGGAGATTGTGGAAGTGCAGTAACAGGAAACTGTCCGAACAGGCTGAAGAAGGAGGCATGCACCCATGGGAATTCTGTCGTCATTGTTTGCCGGAGTCAGCGGGCTCAATGCGAACGGCACAGCACTCTCCGTCATCGGCAACAACATCGCGAACCTCAGTACGGTCGGCTTCAAGGGGAGCAAAGCGTCGTTCGCCGATTTGATCAGTTCATCGATTTCAGGCGGCGCCGGCGCGATTCAAACCGGCATCGGCGTGGCACTCACATCCGTCCAGGGGAACTTCTCCCAAGGGTCGCTGGCGACGTCATCGAACGTATTGGATCTTGCGATCGATGGCAACGGATTTTTCATCGTTGAGGACGCGCAGGGCGGGACCTTCTATTCCCGAGCCGGCCTGTTCCGTCTCGATAAGAACAACAACGTCGTAGACCCTACGGGATTCAAGCTGCAGGGATTCCTCGCCGACACGACCGGCACCATTACCGGGACGATCGGCGATATCGCGCTGCCGTCGACTACCGCTTCGCCGCGAGCCACGACCACGGCGTTGGTCGCAGCCAACTTGAACTCAGCAACCACACCGAACGGTGTTTTGGGGAATATCGTGGCTTCGGCGGCGTCGACGACCACGACCGCGGGGGGCAACAATTCTTTCGTGATCGATTTGAACGGTGACGGGGCTCAGACGGTCACTGTGGCGAACGGGTTGACAGGCTCGGCGCTGGCCACTGCGGTTCAAAACGCCGTGCGCGCGCTGGTTCCGAACGATCCCTTCAAGGCCGCCGCCTATGCGGGGTTCACTGCGTCGGTCAACGCGGCGAATATTTACACTTTCGCCTCGGGCATGACCGGCACGACGAACAATTCCACCACCGGTACCGGGACAGTTGTGGTGACGGCAAACGGAGGCGATACGCTGGCGGCCAACCTCAATATGGTGGCGCCCACCTCGACGACCGGCACGGACTTCCAACTATCCGATCCGCCTGCCACGTCGAATTTTTCGACGTCGATGACGGTGTTCGATTCACTCGGCAACAGCCATCTGCTGACGACCTACTTCACGAAGATCGGCGCCAACAGTTGGAACTATAATACCGTGGCGGGCATGTCCGACGTCGTGACGGCGAATTATGATTCCAGCAACATCGACGCCAGTCTGGGTATTGTCCGGGTCGGATCCGGTACCTTGACGTTCGGGACGGACGGTACGCTGGATCGAGAGAGTACGGTGATTCGATACGACACCGGCACGGCGACCGGTACGTCGGGCACGGTGCCGGGAGAGCTGCAGATCGACTTTGTCGGGGCCACGCCGGACCAGTTGATTGCGCTGAATTTCGGCTCCAGCGTGACGACCGACGGCGGGAGCGGACTCGACGGGACCACGCAATTCGGGTCGACGTCGGCTCTCGTGCAGCAGACACAGGATGGTTTTGCCGCCGGCTCGCTCCAAGCCTTTTCGGTGGATGCGAACGGGATCATCAACGGACGTTTCTCCAACGGGCAACTGCGGGCACTCGCGCAGGTCGTGCTGGCGCGTTTCCCGGACCCCATTGGACTCACGCGGACCGGGAAGAACACTTTTGCACAATCCGGTAACTCCGGCCAGCCGGTCACGGGCACGCCGGACAGCGCAGGCCTTGGGCGGGTTCTGTCCAACTCACTGGAGTTGTCGAATGTCGATCTCGGCGAAAGCTTTATCGATATGATCGCCGCGCAGCGCGGTTTCCAGGCGAACTCTCGGGTAATCACCACATCCGATGAAATTCTTCAGGAACTGGTCAACCTGAAACGGTAGGCCCGTTGACTTGGGGTTGGGCGGGGAGTGAAGTCATACTCTCGGCCCAACCCCTCTCTATTCCCCGCGTCCGGTATCCGTCGTTATTCCCGTCAGCTTATTGACGCTGTCAAGCGGTTGGCTGACAGCGAGCCCATCCTCCGGCCACCCCGCAGCGAGCGTCCCATTGAATCATGCGAAAAGTGTGTTGATTCGCGATGGCAGATGGCCGTTGGGATCAACCGGTAGTGGCATATGCATTGCAGTCTCCGCACCTGGCCAACGAGTCACTCGAGGAGGAGCCATGGCAGATGCAGCAGCGGCAGACGAAAAAGCTCCGGTAGCGGCCCCCGCTTCGGCGTTCCCGGTCAAACTACTGATTATTGTGTCGGTCGTTGCCTTACTGTTCGGTGTGGGTGGGGCATTTGTGGTCATCAAATTCCTGGGAGGATCCAATAAAGGTTCGGAAAGTGCGGAAGAGCATAAGGCTGAAGCGGAGGCCAAGCCCGAACCTGCGAGCGAAGTCAACGGAAAGCAAGGCCAGGCTGCCGTGCCGGGAGCCATGTTCGACTTAGAACCCTTCATCGTCAACCTCGCGGATACACCGGACGTTCGTTACTTGAAGATCACCATCAAGCTCGAGGTGGAGAGCGAAGCCGTCTCCACCGAGCTGTCGGCGCGGGTTCCCCAGATTCGAGATGCGGTGCTCGTCCTGCTGAGCAGCAAGGATGTCAATGCGGTGAGAACGACTCAAGGAAAATTGCAACTGCGTGATGAAATTACCCAACGCATCAGCGCCGTCCTGAGAAAGCCCGGCGTCCGCTCCGCCTATTTCACTGAATTCGTCGTTCAATAGACTGGTGTTATGGAAAAGATCCTGTCACAGGATGAAATCGATGCGCTCCTCAAGGGAGTCGTTTCAGGAGAGGTAGAAACCGCTCCGAAGGACAATACACAAGATGCAAAAGGTGTGACGCGATACGATCTGTTCAATCAGGAGCGGATCATCCGCGGGCGGATGCCGACCATGGAGATGGTCAACGACCGGTTTATCCGCCGCCAATCGATTATCTGGACCAGCATGTTTCGGGAGGCCGTCGATTTCGCCGTGGTCGGAACGCAAGTCGTCAAGTTCGGCGAGTTCTTGAAGAAAGTTCCGATGCCGTCGTCGCTGAACGTGTTTCATATGCATCCGTTACGGGGGAACGCCCTCTTCGTGATGGATGCGTTTCTGGTGTATCTGGTCGTGGATTATTTCTTCGGCGGAAAGGGACAGACTCATGTGAAGCCTGAGGGACGGGACTTCACGTCCGTCCAGCTGCGTATCATTAAACGATTGTTGCTGCAAGCGCTCGTCGACCTCGAAAAAGCTTGGCAGGCAGTCGTGCCGGTCAAGGTGGAGTACCTCCGCTCTGAAAGTAACCCTCAGTTCGCGATGGTGGTCACTGCCTCGGAAATCGTGGTGGTCGTGACTCTCCAAGTCATTCTGGGAGAAACCGCCCGCGAGCTGTACATCGTGTATCCCTATAGCATGCTTGAACCGATCAAAGAGAAGCTCTATTCCGGCCTCGTCTCCGATCATGTCGATCAGAACGGAGAGTGGAATCAGCGATTTCGTGACCGGCTGCAGGACTGTCCCCTCCCTATTGCGGTGCGGCTGGGAACGGCGACGGTGACGGTGAAAGATGTCATGAATTTTACCCCGGGAGACGTCATCTTGCTTGACCAGCGTCCGGGTGACCTCCTCGACTGTTATATAGAGGGCCATCACAAAATTCAGGGCAGTCCAGGGATCTTCAAAGGCAATCACGCTTGCCGCGTAACCAAAGTATTGAGCTAGTCGGAACAGCACCGAGAGAGTAACTATGGCTGAATCAGAATCCGCGACACGCACCGACCCTCAGACGACCGGAAGTCCTACTCCGCAACCCGCTTCGTTTCCGTCCGTCCAAAACACGGAAACCGGAGGCACTCCGAAGAACATCGATTTCATCCTGGACATTCCGATGAGCGTCTCGGTTTACGTCGGATCGACCAAGATGGCGATTCGCGATCTGTTGCAGTTGGCGCAAGGGTCGGTGATCGAACTGGACAAGTTGGCGGGCGAACCGATGGAAGTGATGGTGAACAACAAACTGGTTGCTCGCGGCGAAGTGGTGGTCGTGAATGAAAAGTTCGGCATTCGATTGACGGATGTGGTCAGCGCGGCGGAACGCGTGCAGCAGCTGCGTTGAACGGTCAGAGGGAGCGATCGTGATTGATCTATGGGAAAGCTTGTTCCGCACCGTCTCGGCTCTGGCTGTCGTATTGGTTCTCATGGGGGTCGCGGCATTAGCGGTCCGGCGATTGATGGGGCATCGACTGGGAATCACCGGCGGCCGCCCGCTTGTCCAGGTACTCGCCAGCGGCTATATCGCTCCGCGTAAGACGGTCAGCCTGGTGTCGGTCGCGGGTGAATATCTGATCATCGGGACGACGGCAACCGATCTGGTCCCATTGGGACGCGTCAGCGATTCCGCTCAATTGCGTGAGTTGCTCGCTTCACCCATCCAGAATCCTTCCACCGAAAGCCCAGCACCGCAGTCGGTCTTGGCCTCATGGCTTCGACGTCTGCCGTTGAGCTCTTTTAATCATGACAAAGGAATCCATGGCTAACCGTCACGACGCCGGCCGGATCATCATGTGGGCGATCATGGTCGGGACAATGGCGATCCTCTTGATGCCGTCGTCAGGTTCGGCAGCGAGCGGTCCTTCGGTCAGCATTGATTTCGGAGCAAACGGCCCCCAACAAACTGCGGTGGTCATCCAGATCTTGATTCTTCTGACGGTCCTGTCCCTGGCGCCGGCCCTCTTCATCATGGTCACGTCCTTTACGAGAATCGTGATCGTGTTGTCGTTTCTTCGGCAAGCGCTCGGAACGCCCACGGTTCCGCCGAACCAAGTGTTGCTGGCTTTGGCGCTGTTCTTGACGATGTTTATCATGGCTCCCGTGGGTCAGGCCGTCTACAGCAATGCCATGCAACCGTTGATCGCCGAGCAGATTTCTTATGAGGATGCGTGGAAAAGGGGTATCGAGCCGGTGCGAACATTCATGCTGCACCAGGTGAGGGACAAGGACCTTGAACTGTTCATCACGCTGAGTCACATCCCAAAGCCCGAGCGGCTTGATGATGTTCCCACCCATGCCATTATCCCGGCCTTCATCCTGAGCGAGCTGCGAATTGCATTCCAAATCGGGTTCTTGATCTACATCCCGTTTCTGATCGTCGACATGGTGGTCGCCAGTATCCTGATGTCGATGGGTATGATGCTCCTGCCTCCTGTCGTGATTTCCCTCCCGTTCAAGCTGATCTTATTCGTGCTGGCCGACGGCTGGTATCTGGTGGTCGGTTCGATGGTGCGTAGTTTTCAGTGACCGGTCGCGTGTCGTTCGTATCCGTGAAGCGTATCGCGCAAGACTCAACCGGTGACGCGTCACGCAAGACGAGATGCGCGCAACGAGGAGAAATGACATGACGCCTGAATTGGTGACCGAACTGGGCAGACAAGCGCTAGAGACGACACTGCTGGTGTCCTCACCGATTTTGGGGCTTAGTCTGTTTGTCGGCCTGACGATCAGCATTCTCCAGGCGATGACCCAGCTGAATGAAGCCACGCTCACATTCGTCCCGAAAATACTGGCTCTCTTTGGTGCGCTGTTGCTGTTTCTGCCGTGGATGTTGAACGTCATGACCACATTCACGGCGAATTTGCTCATCAATATTCCCAACTATGTGCACTAACAGGATGTTGAAAAAGTCTTCCAGCTTCGTTCTCGCATCGCTCAGAGGCTCAACATACGGAGTGGAGTATGCCTCGCCTCTTCGCTCGCTGCGGCCTTGCTCGGTGAAGGCGCGCTCGGCGCGCTGGGGTGGGCGGGTGAAAACGAAAGCCCTTTTGAACATCCTGGGGACCATTCTGGTTTCACCCGCGATCTTTCAGATGTCGAGAGTCTGCGAGTGTTCAAATAGTTTTTCAACAGCACGCTAGTACCTAACGATGGCGCTGACGCAGACCTTCCAGATTCTTCTTCCTGAGTTCCAAGCCTTCTTGGTCCTGATTTCCCGCATTGGGGGGCTTGTGGCGGCGTTACCCGTCTTAAGCGGCCGAGCGGTTCCAATGAAAATCAAAGTGATCCTCGTTCTGGCGTTGGGGGTGCTGTTGGCTCCAATGGTTCGGCTCCCGATCCTGCCCTACGATCCACTGGGCCTGGCGGCCGGACTCGTGAGCGAAATGGTCATCGGCCTCACGATAGGACTGGCCGTCCGATTGTTCTTCAGCGCTCTTGAAGTGGCCGGAGAGTTGATCGGCGTCCAGATGGGATTCGGGGTGGTGCAACTGTTCGATCCCGCCACCGCGCATCAGACCTCCATCATCGGCCAATACTTCACACTGTTGGCATCACTCGTCTTTCTCTCGCTGAACGGACACATGCTCCTGGTCGCGACGATTCTTTCCAGCTTTGACGCCATTCCGGCGTTTGGAGCGTCACTTCCGGCAGGAACGGGGGACGATGTCCTGCGCCTCTCTCAATCCATGTTCGTCGTCGGATTGAAATTGGCGGCGCCCGTGCTCGTCATCATTCTCCTGATCAATATTCTCCTGGCGATCCTTGGACGAGCGGTCGTTCAGATCAATGTGTTTGTGCTGAGTTTCCCACTCACCATCGCCGCAGGCTTGGCCGTGCTGGGTTTGTCCTTGCCGTTTACGGTGGAACTCCTGGTGCGTGAGATCGAGCGGCTGCAGCTGACAATCGACGGGCTGATGAAAGTGTTGGGTCATGGCTGAAGACCGGAGCAATAAAACAGAACCGGCGACCCCGAAACGTAAAGAGGAGGCACGCCGCAAAGGACAGATCGCCATCAGTCGCGACGTATCGACGGCGGCTATCCTTTTGGGAGGCGTCGGTCTCTTGGCGGCTATGTTGCCGGTTGGCATGGTGAAAATGACTGAAATGACCCGCCAAGGTCTCACCCTCTCGTTTCCCCAGGAGTTCTACGAAGGGATGTCGATCGAACAGGTGTCTTCGATCATCATTCACGCCGGCATCACCGTTTTTGCGCTCAGTCTTCCGATCGTGGTGGGGATTCTCGTGATGGGAAGCGGCACAGCGCTCTTGCAAACAGGTTTGTTGTGGCGCGCGAATGCGCTCCAGCCGGATGTCTCACGGATCAGCCCGATAAAGGGACTGTCCCGGCTGTTTTCGTTTCGGTCCGTGATGGAGCTCATCAAGGGGCTTCTCAAGATTGCCATTGTCACGGGCGTCGGTCTCTGGGTCGCCCGCCACGACGTTCTACGGATTCCGGGGTTGATTGAGTTCGATATGGGGTCCGTCTTGCAAGTGACCGGACAACTGTCCTTAAAAGTCGGGTTAGCCGTTGCTGGAGCGATCGCCGTTCTGGCCGTGCTCGACTATTTCTATCAACGTTACGAATGGGAACGAAGCCTCCGCATGTCGAAGGACGAAATCAAGGAAGAGCACAAGGCGGCGGAAGGCGATCCGCTCGTCAAGAGCCGTGTGCGGACCGTCCAGCGGGAACTCACGAAGAAACGGATGATGGCGGCCGTCAAGACGGCGGACGTGGTGATCACCAACCCAACCCATTTGGCCGTCGCGCTGAAATACGATACCGCCACGATGGGAGCTCCGGTGGTCGTCGCCAAAGGTGCCGGTCTGATCGCGGAACGCATCCGAGAGCTGGCGCGCCATCACGGCGTGCCGGTCGTCGAAAACAAGTTCGTCGCGAGAACGATCTTCAAGCTCGTCGATATCGGCAGGGAGATTCCCAGTGATCTGTATCGCGTCGTGGCGGAGATTCTGGCGTTTGTGTATCGCGCCAGGGGCATGACGCCATGAACAGGATGATGAAAAAGTCCACCAGCTGCTAGGGGATTATGGCGACAGCAATAGAACCAGCGGGACGAAACCAGCTGATCAAGCATCCGGACGTCGTGATGTCCGTCGGGGTTGTGGCCGTCATCATGGTGATGTTGTTGCCATTGCCGCGGTTTCTGCTCGATTTGTTGTTGAGCTTCGACATCACCTTGTCGGTCATTGTTCTGCTGGTCGGACTGCAAGTCCGGCGACCGATCGAGTTCTCGGTGTTTCCCTCGGTGCTCTTGATGATTACGCTCTTCAGGTTGTCTCTGAATATCGCCTCCACGCGTCTCATTCTCCTGCACGGCAACGAGGGTGCCGGAGCGGCCGGCGAGGTGATTCGGGCGTTCGGAAACTTTATCGTCGGGGGCAATTACACGGTCGGCCTGGTGGTGTTTTCCATTCTCGTCATCATCAATTTCGTCGTGGTGACGAAGGGCGCAGGACGTGTGGCCGAGGTGGCCGCTCGCTTTACGTTGGATGCCATGCCCGGGAAACAGATGAGCATCGATGCCGACCTCAACGCCGGTCTGATCAATGAAGCGGATGCGCGCCGCCGAAGACGGGAGATCACGGAAGAGGCGGATTTTTACGGGGCTATGGACGGGGCCAGCAAGTTCGTACGGGGAGATGCGATCGCGGCCGTCATTATCGTGCTGGTCAACATTCTGGGTGGATTGGCGATCGGTATTCTGCAACAAGGCATGAGTCCGGCCCTCGCGGCGCAGACCTATACCATTCTTACGGTCGGCGAGGGGTTGGTGGCGCAGATTCCGGCCCTGATCGTCTCGACCGCGGCGGGTATCGTCGTGACTCGCGCCGCCTCAGACACGGACCTAGGCGGAGAAATGGCGCGACAGCTGTTGACATCCTCAAAAACGGTGGGCATCGCGGCAGGTATTCTCCTCGCGCTTGGATTGGTACCTGGTCTTCCGCATCTGGCGTTCCTCGTGTTGGGCAGCGCTGTCGGATGGATGGCTTATCATCTCCACAAGCAGGAACAGGTTCAAGAAACTCCGGCGCCGAGTCCGGTGGCACCGAAGGCGGATGAGGGAGTCACCCGAGTGATCCCGCTCGACCTTATGGAGGTGCAGGTGGGCTATGGACTGATCGGACTCGTCGAAGGGACGCAAGGCACGGCACTGTTGGATCGGATCAAAGCGTTGCGGCGCCAGTTTGCGGAATCGATGGGCTTTGTGGTGCCTCCGATCCATATCCGCGACAATCTCCAGCTGCGTCCGAACGAGTATGCCATCATTTTAAAGGGAGTGGAGGTTGCGAAGGCGGAGGTATTGCCCGGCCATCTGCTGGCGATCGATCCTGGGACCGGCCAACGAGGATTGGTGAAAGGAATTACGACCAAGGAGCCTGCGTTCGGGTTGCCCGCGCTGTGGATCACCGAGGATACCCGAGAACAAGCGCAGATTGCCGGCTATACCGTAGTCGATGCGAGTTCCGCCATTGCCACCCATCTGTCCGAGTTGATCAAACGTCACGGCCATGAACTGTTGGGAAGGCAGGAGGTGCAAGCGTTATTGGACGAAGTCGGAAAATCGCATCCCAAACTGGTGGAGGAACTTATCCCGACGCTGTTGCCCCTTGGAACGGTCGTGCGGGTTCTCGGCAATCTGCTCAAGGAAGGCATTCCGATCCGGGACTTGAGGTCGGTCCTTGAAGCGATTTCCGACCAGGCGACGAGCACCAAGGATGCCGACGTGCTCACGGAGTATGCGCGGCAGGCATTAGCCCGGACCATCACCAAGCAGTATCAGGCGCCCGACGGCAGCCTACTGGTGATTACGTTGGACCCTCGGCTCGATCGTTCGTTGGCGGAACAGGTGGCAGCCTTGCCGCCCGGCGCCAGTTTGAACCTTGATCCCGCACTTTCGCATAAGCTCTTGAGCAACCTGAAGCAGGCCGCCGAGAGGGTCGCCGCGCGGGGACAGCAGCCGATCGTTCTTTGTTCACAGGCCGTGCGCCGCCATCTCCGGCGACACAGCGATCGCCTTCTTCATTCAGTTCCCGTCATGGGACTGAACGAAGTCGATGCCTTCGTTCGCCTGCAATCACTCGATACGGTTCGGATCGACTTGGAATTGGCGCAACCATCTTAGGGTAGTCCATGAAAGTAAAGACGTTTCACGCACTCACCATGCAGGACGCCATGCGGGCCATTAAGGAAGAACTTGGACCGGACGCCATCATCCTGTCATCGAAAGAAGTACGCGAAGGGGGACGACTGCTCCGCGCGTTCAATCGCCCGGTGCTGGAAGTCATGGCAGCCTCTGATCAGGATGCACAGCCATCCGTTCAGGTCAAGGAACCGGCCCCCAAATCCGTTCCACCAATGCCTCGGCCCGATGCCGCGCCCCCGTCGCCTCTGGCCGCACAAACCTTTCAACAGACGCTGGCAACCATGCTGCAACCGAATGGTGAGGCGAGCGCACCGGTTGCCGGGAGGCGGCCCTCATCGTTGAAACCATCTCTGGACAATGAGAAGCCGAGCCGGCTGCGGCATCTGCATACTGTGGTGGGCGAGTTAAGCCGATTGTTGCAAGACTTGTCGCACGAAGAGAGTCAGCCGCCGGAGCGCGCGCTGTCGCCCGTGTTTGCGAGGTTACGCTGCTCCTTGGTCGAGCAGGGGATGAACCCGTCCACTGCCGAATTGCTCATCAACGATGTCTGCGAAACCATGAAAGCCGTGGGTGTGGGCGGCAATGAGTCGGCCAAGCGCGCGGTCCAGCGAGAGATCTCGCAGCGAATCCGAACCAGCGGGCCATTGATCAACGGGGATGGGCATTCCGCCATCGGTCTCTTCATCGGGCCCAGTGGTACCGGAAAGACCTCTGCGGTGGCCAAGCTGGCGGCACACTACCGTCTTGAGCAACGAAAATCCGTGGCCATCATTACCTTTGACAATCATCGGGAGGCCGCGGTGGAGGAGTTGCGTCGGTACGCCAAGCTGATTGGAGCGCCGTTCGCGTGCGCGCTATCGGCCCGACAGCTGTCTGAAGGGCTCCGCCGTCATGCGCAGGTCGATCTTGTGCTGGTCGATATGCCGGGAGTCGGACCGGATGATCTGACGTTGGCCAAAGAATTGCGTCATCTGTTGGCAAAGGAGACCGTGACGACTCACCTTGTCCTTCCGGCGTCCATCGCGGAACGTGAGGCTCGCCGGATCACCGAGCGTCTCCACGATCTGCCGAAGCTGAGTCTGTTGTTTACGAAGCTCGATGAGACGGAGTCTTATGGATCTATCTTCGAAGTGGCCCATCGATCCGGGGTACCGCTCTCCTATTGGAGTGTCGGGCGACGAGTTCCCGGAGATATCGAAATCGCCTCAGCAGATCGCCTGGCGGCGCTCATCACCGCAGAAGGTTTGCGTGGGTCCGTCGGTCAATCGGTTCGATCATCGGGGGCAGCCCCTGAGTTGACAGGAACTGGAACACATCATGGATAACTTGCTTGGAGGTCGCGATATGCAGCCCAGAACGAAACAGTCCGTCCTCATGCCGGATGAAGCCCGTCCGGCAGGTGAGTCGTCCACTCAGGTCATTGCCGTCTCCAGCGGCAAAGGAGGAGTCGGGAAGACCAATGTGGTGGCGAATCTAGCCATTGCGCTCACAAAAGCAGGAAAACGGGTGCTGATTCTGGATGCCGACCTGGGCTTAGGCAATCTCGATGTCCTTCTTGGGCTCGTCCCGCAGTACACGATTGAAAACGTACTGGCGGGCACGCATACGCTCGACGAGATCGTGCTTAAAGGTCCGGCGGGCATCCATGTGCTGCCGGCAAGTTCCGGGGTCCCGCAGCTTACGGCCTTGACGGAATCCCAACAGGTGGTGATCCAAGAGCAGCTGGCACAGTTGGCCGGTGAAATGGACGTGCTGTTGATCGACACCGGCGCCGGCATCTCCCCGACCGTGACGTTTTTCGCATCCTCGGCGGATGAGACGATGGTCATCGTATCGCCGGAGCCGACGTCGCTCACGGATGCTTACGCGCTGATCAAAGTGTTGGCACGTCAATATCGAGAGCGCCGCTTTAAAGTTCTGGTCAATCAAGCCAAGAGTCCCCGTGAAGCCTCCGAGGTGTTCGGCAAGCTCGACGTGGCGGTGGACCGTTTTCTTCATGTGGCCATCGAATTCGTCGGGTCTATTCCCTATGACGATTATGTGCATATGGCAGTCATGCAGCAGAAAGCGGTCTTCGAAGCATTCCCTGATGCACCGGCTTCCCAAGCCTTCAGGAAGATCGCTCAACAGATAGTCCAATGGCCCAAACCCGGTCTTCCGAAAAGTTCCGTGCAGCTCATCTGGCAACGATCAGCCATACACGCCGGCAACTGAGAACAGGTCATACGTGGAACAATCATGAGCAAAACAGCATTGTCACACGAGCGGAAATCCTTTTCGCAGGGAACGAGACGTGAGGAACTCATCAAAGAGTTTGCCCACGTGATTCGCGCGATGGCGCATCGGCTGGCCTTCCGCCTTCCAGCTTACTTGGATGCGGAGGACTTGATCTCGGTCGGCACCATTGGACTCATGGATGCCATGGACAAGTATGATCCCACCCGGGAAGCGAAGTTCAAGACCTACGCGGAGTTCCGTATTCGCGGGGCCATGCTCGATGAAATCCGTTCGATGGATTGGGTTCCACGATCGGTCCACGAACGAATCGGTCTGCTCCAAAAGGCGCATGTGACGCTCATGAGCCGATTCGGCCGACCGCCGCATGATGACGAAGTGGCGACGGAACTGAAGATGTCCTTAGAGGAACTTGACGAGTTCATTACGCGGGCCAGAGGCGCGGTGATGATCAGCGTGGACGATTTGAGTCTCCAAGAACCGGACGGGCATAAAGTGGTGAAGATGTTGGCCGACACGCATACGCCTGATCCCTTGTCGTCGTTGGTCAACGAGCGCGAACGTGAATTGATCACCGGGGCCATCCAAGCCTTACCGGAAAAAGAACGTCTTGTCCTCACGCTGTACTACTATGAAGAGCTCACGATGAAAGAGATCGGGGAGCTCATGAAGGTGACCGAGTCGAGAGTGTGTCAAATTCATACGAAGGCGATCATCCGACTCAAAGCGCATCTACAAGCGGTCAGTTGATCGTGCCGACCGGTGGGGGCGAGCCCGCTCGCCCTTCAGTTCTGCTCGAATACCGCTGGCGATCATCCACGATCGTCGCTGCTGTTTCCCGACGCAGACCTTCACCCTTCAGTCTTCGGCCGTACGCACCGCCCTTCTCATCCACCATTCGCCAAGGAACTCCTGGGAGCGACGAGAACGACGCTGGAGAGTTTCCCACTATCGCTGCTAGGAAGAATTTTCACCTCGATGGGTAGAATCCGCCCTCTCGGGATCGCCTGTGCGCTTGATTCCCATTCAGGTCCACCTTGTCGGCCGTCAGGTTTTCCCTGCATTTGGCTGATTTCGAATACGACGGGACACAACTATTGGGCGGACGATCCTGGCATAAGGGTTGCTGTCACTCTGTGGGACATCAAAAGGAGTCGGAAGCATGAACCGTGGAATCTATCCTATCTTGTCCGGAGCGCTGGCCCACGAGCGGCGGATGCAAGTATTTGCCAATAACATGGCGAATGTGAATACGGCTGGTTTCAAGCAGGACGAGCAAGCCTTCAAGGCAATCTTTCCCCGGTACCATGCGGTGGCGCCATCGAGCGGTCTGAACATGGGGTTGGCGCAGCAGATCATGGCCAGGCCCTCTGGCCCGTCTGAACGGGCATTTGTGGCACCGCACCAAATCAAGACCACATTCGAGGCGGGCCGGATCCGGCTCACCGGCAATCCCCTGGACGTCGCGATTCAAGGCCGTGGGTTTTTTGAGGTGGACACACCGCAAGGGGCTCGGTACTCACGCAATGGCATGCTGTCGCTCGACCGTGAACGTCGGTTGGTGAACGGTCTGGGCTATCCGATTATGGGAACGAAAGGCGAGATTAAGGTTCCTCCGGGGAAGCTCGAGATTACGACACAGGGGGACATTAAGGTCGAGGACAAACCTGTGGCGACGATCAAGATTATGGAATTTGCCGAGAATGACATGCCGCAGAAGTCCTCGGAAGGTCTCTTCTTTTCGGAGAAGGGGAGTATCAACAAACATCCGCAAATTCAGGTCGGGCACATCGAAGAATCCAACGTCAATGCAATCGGCGAGATGGTGAAGATGATTCAGGGCATGCGCACCTATGAGTCAACGCAAAAACTGATTCAGTCGCTCGATCGAATGGCCGAGATCGCGATTCAAGATGTGGGTCGAGTGTTGTAGCGCCGTGAATCATATCTCGTGAAGCGTCCGAAATCGGGACGAGATACGCTTCACGAATGACGAGAGACGAGGAGGATTTCCATGATTCGAGCCATGTGGACAGCAGCGACCGGAATGACGGCTCAACAGATCAATGTCGACACCGTCGCGCACAACCTCGCGAACGTCAATACGAACTCGTTCAAGCGCAGTCGCGCTGAATTCGCGGACCTGCTGTATCAGATCCAACGGCTCCCGGGCACGAATGCCTCCAACGTCGGCGTCTTTCCGGTCGGCATCCAGGTCGGCGCCGGTGTGCGTCCGACAACGGTGGCGAAAGAATGGCTGCAGGGCAATATGCGTCAAACAAACAACGAACTGGACCTGGCGATCGATGGGCCGGGGTTTTTTCAAGTATCCCGCCCGGACGGGACGATCATGTACACGAGAAACGGGTCCTTCAAGCGTGACAACGTGGGTAACGTGGTGACCGGAGACGGCGACCTTCTGAATCCCGTCATTACGATTCCTTCCGGCGCGCTCAAGGTGGATATCGGCCAGGACGGAACCGTCTCAGTTCTGCTTCCCGGCGTTACGCAGGCCTCGCAAGTAGGGCAAATTCAGCTCACCAGGTTTGACAATCCTTCGGGCTTAGTCGCGATGGGGAACAATCTCTTTATCGACAGCTTCGCTTCGGGACCTCCGACACAGGGGACCGGCGGTTTCACCACCGGGTTCGGCACGATCCAGCAGGGATTCTTGGAGAGTTCGAACGTCAACCTCGCTGAAGAAATGGTCAACATGATCATCGCCCAGCGAAGTTACGAGATCAATTCCAAGACGATTCAGGCCTCCGATGAAATGATGGCCATTGCGAACAATCTCCGACGATAAGGAGCAGTCCATGTTTAGAATCCTGAGCCTGATCCTGCTCATGTCGACCGGACTCTTGGAGGCCGTTTCGGCGGCCACAGGGGCATCCAGTGGCGATGCCCGCCCGGTCGCTCCTCAAAACAGAGGCTCGGTTCATCAACAGATTGAACCGGCGGCGGGCCGTGTCGCCGGCAGTGAGGTGACTCCCGAGCAGATGAAGCAGGTGGTTCAGAAATACTTGGAGGACGAATGGGCCCACAAGATTAAGACGGTCTCTGTGTCGGTGTTGGAACCTTCAGATCCGATTCAAGTCTCCGGTAGCCTGGTGGAACTGCGCGTCATTCCAGGGTCGGCTGAGGAAATTCCGGGGCGACGCATATTCCAGGTGGAAGCGGTGACGAACAGCAAGCTGCGGAAAACCGTCCAAGTTCTTGCCGATGTGACGGCGATGATCGATGCGGTCGTTCCCGGCCGTTTCCTCAGAACAGACGAAGTGATCGAAGCCGGTGATCTCAAAACCGCCCGAACTCGTGTGTACCAGGTGAATCATCCGTTCGTGACGGATCAAAGTGAAGTCATAGGGAGGAGCGCGACCAGACCCCTTCCTCCCGATGCCCCACTGCGTTCCGCATTCGTCAAGCTCCCTTTGGTTGTGAAGAAAGGGGATCGAGTCCTCATCCAAGCGCAACGGGGAGGCCTGTCGATCCGGGCGTATGGCATTACCAAGTCGAGCGGGCAGGTGGGGCAGAGCATCATGGTTGCCAATCTGGATTCTGGTCGTGAGCTGAGAGCCACGGTCGTCGCTCCCAGTATCGTTCAAGTGGAGTTCTAACGGGATGTCGATGGATGTCATCAGCGAGAAAGGAATCGACGTTAGACCGCGCCTCGGAACGGCAGTCGGCTGCGTCTGTATAGTCGCCGCGCTTCTGCTGCAGGGATGTTCCAGTCCGCCCAGTGTCTCAAGCAAGATCGCCCTGACCCCATTGCCTCCACCGAAGACAGTGGGTTCGCTGTGGCAGGAGGAAAACGGGCGGGCCTATCTCTATGAGGATCTCCGCGCCATGCGTATGGGCGATATCCTTACCGTTAAAATTGTGGAAAACCACAAAGGATCCAAGTCCGCTGACACGGCGGCTCAACGTGAGTCGACAATTAAAAACAGTCTTGTCGGCAGCGCGATGGGGTACATCGGAATACCGGGAATCCGGTTCAGCGATGAAACACGTCGTGGAATGGGGATCGACGCCAGCGCCGCGAATAAATTCGGCGGAAAAGGCGCCACCAGCCGGGAAGGAACTCTGACCGGTACCATCTCCGTGATCGTCACCGAAGTGCTTCCGAACGGAGACCTTCGTATCGAAGGCCGCCGCGAGGTCAGCGTGAACAGTGAGAAACAGCTCATGAGCATCGGTGGGATTGTGCGTCGCGTGGACGTGGATACGAAAAATACCGTGCTGTCCTCCGCCATCGCCGATGCCAGAATCGAATATTCCGGTCTCGGCGTCCTGGACGATGTGCAGCGACCCGGATGGTTTGTTCGAATTCTTGATTGGGTCTATCCATTCTGAGGAGGGGATATTCTATGCAGGCTCCGGTGAGACGAAGGCCGATTCTGAGGGCAGTTCGCAAGAAGCTGGCGTTGAATCTCCAGACTCTCGAAATGATGGTGCAGAGCGGGGTGGTCCGACGAGCTGATTTTGATCCTCCTCCCACCGTGAGTCTGAAACAATTTCAGGTGGCGGATGAAGCCGATCGTGACTCCATGAGAGGAACGGCTTCTGCGCAAGGTTGGCTGGCGCGGGTCATACTCGGCCGGAAGGCGCTTGCTCTGGCTTCAAGACGTTCATAACCATGAAGGATACTCGACGCATGCGCTCACGGACTCACTCGCTATTATGTTTACTGGTCCTGACAGGCTATCTGTTCTCTCCTTCAAACGCCGATGCAGTGAGAATCAAGGATATCGGCGCGATCGAAGGCGTGCGCGAAAACCAGTTGATCGGCTATGGGCTGGTGGTCGGGCTGGATAGTACCGGCGATCGGGTCATCGGCGGACAGTTTACGATTCAGGCGATGATGTCCATGTTGAACAAGATGGGCGTCAATCTGGTCATCGACCCCATTCAGTTGCTCACCAGAAACATCGCCTCGGTCATGGTGACCGCCAAGCTTCCTCCGTTCTCCAAGCCGGGTATGACACTGGATGCCGTGGTGTCGTCGATGGCGAATGCCAAAAGTCTGCAAGGCGGCACGCTGTTGCTGACGCCGTTAAAAGCTGCAAACCAGCAAGTGTTTGCGGTGGCGCAGGGACCGGTTTCAATCGGCGGGTTTCTCGGAGGGACCGGCGGCGCAGGTGGAGCCACGGTCACGAAGAATCATCAAGCGGCCGGTGTGGTTCCCGGGGGAGCCATCATTGAGAAGGAGCTGCCCGTCAACATCGATTCGTGGGAGACAGTTTCCGTCCTGTTGCGGCAGCCCGACTTTACCACCGCCATCAGAACTTCCGAAGCTATCGAGAGCGCCTTCGGGAAAGGAAGCGCGTCAGCCGTCAATGCCGGATATGTCAAGGCGACGATTCCAACAGAGTTCCACGGTCGCGTCGTCGAATACATTGCCTCAATCGAGGGCCTGGATGTGGCCGTCGATGCCGTCGCGAAAGTCGTCGTCAACGAGCGGACCGGAACGGTCGTGTTGGGTGAGCATGTACGGATTTCAACGTGTGCGATCTCTCACGGCAATCTCACCATCTCGGTCAAGAACACCTTGAATGTCTCCCAGCCGCCGGCGCCGCTTATCGGTTCGACCGCGGGGCAAACGACCGTCACGCCGGATGTGCAGACTGAAATCAAGGAACAGGAGTCGCGTCTGATGGTTGTCGATGAAACAGTGACTTTGGGGGAGGTTGTCCGGGCCCTCAACTCTGTGGGGGTGACACCTCGCGATCTTGTGGCCATTCTATCGGCGCTTAGGTCGGCTGGTGCACTTCAAGCTAATCTTGAAATAATATAGATAAGTGATTTATATATATAATGTATAATGAGTCATTAGGCAGTCATTCTGTAGCATCTTCACCATTATATGTCGATCCGGGTTTCACTCTCCCCTCCGGTCAGCTCGACCCTCAGGTGAATGCGCAAAAGGTGCAAAACCCCGCTGAAGCACGCCGGCAGCTGGTCAAAGCCGGACAGCAGTTTGAGGCCTATTTTATCTCGTACTTACTGAAGGTGATGCGGGAAACGGTTCCTGAGGGGACCATTTCGAATAAGCAAGGGGCCTACTTCCACTCATTTTATGATGAAGAGATCGGGAAACGGGCGGCAGAAGCCGGAGGGATCGGCATTGCCAAGATGGTCCAGGAATATACGGATAAGTATTTCTCATCAGCTCCAATGGGGCACTCAAGTTTTTCTGGGTAGAAACCGATAAGAGGCACGACCGGGGTAAAGTCCACAATTCTAGGGGGATGGTAGCTGGGAGAAGTGAGCGGGGGAAGGAGCGGCGATATGCAGATATCAGATCATGGCAAAGTCGATCATCTTGCAAAGCTATTGCTTGGGGTTCATGAGGCGGACAAATCTGGTGCTCGACAAACGGCTGTCCCGACCCAAGCGGGTAAGGATCAAGTTCAGATTTCCGCACAGGCAAAGGAGCTTCAACGGATTCGAGAACTGGCCAATCAACCTGACCCTGGGCGGACGGAACATGTGGAGCGAATCAAACGCTCTCTTGATAGCGGCACGTATGATGTCTCCGGACGTGCGGTTGGAGACGCGCTCATCAAGCAGGTGCTGACCGACGCCGTGCTCTAGCATCCGCCGTTCCAGAGTCTGAACACACTCTGCTCTCGGTCCAAAGAGACAGATGGCGGAACACAGCGCACGCCTATGATCACAAGGAGTCTGTATGCCCGCGTCTACGTTCTCGCCGGCGATCACCCAGCTCTGCCGCTTGTTGGACCAGGAAAAAGCGACCTGCCTGCAGCTGCTTGAGACGATTCACACAGAACGAGCCGCCATCCGGACGATGGCCATCACCGAATTTCACCCCATCAATTGCCGCCGGCTGGCGATTCTGGAGTCGCTGCAGTCTCTTGCCGACGAACGGCAGCAACTTGTTCGAGAACTGTCGTTACATCACGGTTTGCCGGAGGGGGTATCGATCCAGGACCTTATCGACCAGGTACGAAGCGCCGCGTCGGACGACTTGCGGGAGGGCTACCGAAGCTACATGACGGTAGCCAAAACCGTCCGTGACGAAATCAAACAGAATGTCGTGCTCATCGAAGGCATTCGCGGTGTGGTCGATCAAGCTCTTTCGGCCGGCACACCCGTCTTGCCGGGTCGGGAGCTGTATACCGCCGACGGGCAATCGTTCGTCGCGTCTCACGTCAACGTACTCATTCATCAGCAAGGCTAATCATGATCGGCCTATCGTCGCTCTTCGACATCGCGCGAAGCGCACTGACCACCTCGCAACAAGCCCTCGCCGTCACCGGACATAACGTCGCCAACGTGAATACTCCGGGATATTCCCGACAGGAAGCGGTGCTCACCGAGCGGCCTCCGCTGGACGGACAGCCCGGCATGGCGGGGACCGGCGTGATGGCCACGTCCATCAGGCGGTACACGGATCAATTCATCAACCGGCAACTCACCACCTCCCAGCAGGATCTTGGACGCCTGACCTCGTCGAAAGACGAGTTGTTCCGCCTGCAGAACTTGTTCGGAGACAGCAACAATCAAGGTATCGCCGCGCGAATGAATGATTTTTTCAGCGGCCTGCAAGATGTGTCTACCAATCCGGGTGAGCTGGCGGCCCGCTCTGTCGTATTGGCGAACGCGAAACAGTTGGCGTCGAGTATCAATCAGGTCTCCACCGACCTGGTCACGTCGCGACAATCACTGAATTTCCAAGTCAAGCAGACGGTCGGAGAGGTCAACAGCCTGTCGAAGCAAATCGCCGAGCTGAACAGTCAGATCGTCAGGGCAGAGGTGTCGGGTCAGAATGCCAACGATCTACGGGATCAGCGTGAATTAGCGTTGAACGAGCTGGCGACGCGCATCGATATTACAACCGTGGAGTCAGGAACCGGGGCGCTGACGGTCTTCGCTGCGCGGGGACAGGTTTTGGTGGAGAACGGCTCGATTCGGGAATTGACGGCTGTCGAGGATCCAGACAACGACGGGCTGTTCTCGGTCGGCTATTCCACCGGCGGCACACGCCCCTTGAGCATCGACGCACTGATTTCGAACGGCCGCCTGCGTAGCCTGTTGGATGTTCGCGACACCACGGTTCGAGGCTTGGAAACCTCGTTCGACCGGATGGCAGCGACGTTGGCGAACGCCGTGAACGTCATCCATCGACAAGGGTATGGACTCGACGGATCGACGGGACAAGATTTTTTCGGTCCCGCGACGGTGACCTCGCGGGCTATGACGGCCAATCAGGGAGCCGCGGCGATCAACGGCGGTGCAGTCACCGCAAACGAGCTACTGACGTTTCATGACTACGAGATCCGCTTCTCCTCGGCGACCGCCTATTCCATCGTGGATGCCACCACCGGGGCCACGATTCGCGGCAACCATACCGGCACGGCGATCACGGCGCCTTCTGCGAACAGTCCGCTGTCCATCGTGACCGGGACGAACGATACACTCGCGGTGTCTGTTGATGGTGTGGCATCCGGGACGATCACGTTGGCAGGCGCCGCGAGTCCGGGTCTATCGTATACCTCCGGTGCGGCCCTCGCGCAGGAAGTTCAGAGCAAGATCAATGGAGATGCCACGCTGCAGGCAGCCGGGAAAACCGTAGCGGTCACCTATGACACCACCACCAATCGCCTGGTCATCACGTCGAACAGTACGACAGCCTCGTCGGCCGTCAACGTGACCGGCGGCACGGCTCGAACCTCGCTTGGGTTGATTGCCGGCACCAGTACGGCCGCCTCGGGCACATACGCGAGCCCGACGACCCTTACGTTCGATGGTCTGAGTGTGACGTTGACCGGCGCGGCGGCGGCCGGAGACGTCTTCGAAGTCGATTCGTACAATCACGCGGCGCGTGATCTGACGGTTGCGCTCACGAATCCCTCGTCCGTCGCGGCTTCATCCACGCGAACCGGAATTCCAGGAAACAATACCAATCTCCTTTCGCTGGTCGCCCTTCAGCAGCGACGATTCGCGAGTCTGGATGACGGCACGTTGAACGACGCCTATCGGACCGTCGCGGCGGAGCTGGGTGTTGCCGCGCAGACGGCCGACCGTGACCTGCAAGCGAAAGAGATTCTGAAGGATCAGATTGAGACCTTGCGGGCGCAGGTATCCGGCGTGTCCCTCGACGAAGAATTGGTGAACCTCATCAAGTTCCAACGAGGATTCGAAGCCGCGTCGCGCCTTGTGCGTCTCACCGATGAGATGTTCCAAACGCTGTTGGCGATCAAACCCTAGCATCGAGGATTCTATGCGGGTGACAGAGCTACAGACCTTCGGCGTGCTCACAAATAATCTGACCCGCTCACGCGCGAGAATGCTGGAACTGCAGCAGCAGGTGTCGACCGGTAAGCAGGTGCGACAACCGTCCGATGATCCCAGCGCGTTCAATCACATCGCGTTGGACAAGGCCTCGCTTGCCGTGATCGAGCAACGGGGACGAAATATCCAATTTGGGCAGACCAGGCTGGATCTTTCAGACAACGCCCTCAGTCAAGCGATGAACTCGCTGTCCCGTGTGCAGCAGCTCGCGGTACAGTTTCGCAACGATTCGAACGGTGCGGTGGAGCGGACCATCGGCGCTAAAGAAGTGCGACAATTATTCGCGCAACTCCAACAGTCGGCCAATACCGTGCTGAACGACCAGCCGATCTTCACCGGCACCAGCACGCATGGACGGGTAACCGGACTTGCCTTGACGACACCCGTGACGCTGACAAACGGCACCAACGATGCTCTCAGCGTGACGGTGGACGGGGCCACGTCGGGCACGATCGATCTGACATCCGGGACGGAATCTTTGTCCGGAACCCAACTTGCGGCACGCCTGCAAAGCCGCATCAACGCCGATACGGCTCTGGCCAATGCCGGGAAGAGCGTGACCGTCACGTTTGACGGCGATCATCTCGTCATCGCATCCGATTCGAACGGTTCGCAGTCCGCGGTGCGTGTAACCGGAGGCTCGGCCCGAACCACACTTGGACTCACGGGTGGCAGCGAGACAACCGGAGGTACGCCGTTCGCACTCACCGCCACCGTCGCATCTGCCGCCGGCAACACAGGCGGGGCTGTGGCCGGACACGGGCGAGTGGTGGATGAAAACGCCGCCACCCTGGACGATTATCTGATCCGGTTCACGTCAGCGACGACCTACGATGTGCTGAACGTGACGGCTCCCGTGACCGCAACGCGCGGCTCATCCAACACCGGTGGCGCCGCTGTGCAGAACGCCGGAATGGTGAATGCGCCGGGCCTCACATTGCACGACTATCAAATTCAGTTTACGTCCTCGACACAGTACTCGGTGATCGACCAGACGACCAGCACCACTCTGTCGTCCGGCAACACGTATGTGTCGGGCGAGTCGATTTCATTCGCCGGATTGCGTGTCGTGCTGGCAAACGGCCAGCAAGGAGGGCCTCAAACCGGCGATACCTTCTCCTTCAATGTGTCGCCGAGGAACATCCTTACCAACCAGACGTATGCCTCAGGAAGCGAGATCAGCTTCGACGGCATCCGGGTGACGCTCAGCAACGGGACAGGGGCGCCGGCAAACGGCGATCTGTTCTCCATCGTCTCGGGCTTACAGTACCAAGGAGACGCAGGAAGCCATGCCATCGAAATCGGAACCGGCCAGACTGTGCCGACCAACGTTGCCGGCGATCGGGCTTTCACTTCGGGTGGGGTGGATATATTCGCGGGGGTCAAACAGCTGATCAGCGCATTGCGCGGCAATGACGGGCAGGGCATCACCGAGGCCCTGGGCGACCTGAATCGCGGGGTGTCGCAGATGGCAGCGGTTCAGGGAGAAGTAGGCGCAACATCCAATCGTCTGACCACAAGCGCCGCGCAGCTTGAAGACACCAAAGGGTTCTTCCTCCAATCGCTCTCGCAAACCGAGGATGTCGATCTGGCCAAAGCCATCTCAGACTTGACTCTGCAACAGTTTGCGATCGAAGCGGCGAGCAGGACATTGACGAAGGTATTTGAAAACTCGTTGTTGAATTATCTGTGAGCAGGGAACGGACAGGCATGATGCCGACGACGTTCTGGAAGTCATTTCAATATATTGAGTCTGCTCTTTGCGACATCAAGTTTCCGTCCCGGTAGGCCGATAAGGGTGAGGACTCGTATCTCGCGCCATGGAAGGCTGGTATGCTGGTACTCACACGACGGTGTGGAGAAAGTGTCACGATCGGTCCCGATATCCGCGTGGTCGTGCTTGGTTTGAAAAGCGGACAAGTCCGTCTCGGCATCGAAGCGCCGCGGGAGGTTGCGGTTCATCGGGAAGAAGTCTATGCAAGGATTCAAGACGAAAATCGATTGGCGGCAAAGACTCAAGCCGTGCCGCTCGACGCGTTTCGCCGATTGATTCCTGCAAAACGCCGAATCGCCTCGTGAGGATATGCCTGTGAAGTGCACATCGACCCGCTTTGGATCGTTCGAGGTTCCTGACGAAAGCGTCATACGCTTTCCTTCCGGGCTCCTTGGTTTCCCTGACCAACAACGGTACGTGATGTTGGATCATGATACCGAAGCCCCGTTCCGGTGGCTTCAGTCGGTTGAAGAACCGGGGCTGGCTTTTGTTATCCTGGATCCAACCACGTTCTATTCCGACTATCACGTGGATGTTCCTGTCGATGCCTTGGCCGAAATCAAAGGTGAAGAAGGCGAGGACCTTGCGCTGGTTGTAGTCCTAACGATTCCGTCGGACGATCCGGGTCGGATCACGGCCAATCTGCGAGGCCCGCTCGTCATGAGCCAGAAGACCAAACTCGGGAAGCAGCTGGTTCTTTCAGAGGAATATCCCACCAGACACCCGTTGTTTCCGATCTCCGAGCGTCCGACACCGGAAACGACGCAGGCCGGCGTTGCCGCCGAATGTCGGGTCTAGCGAATAAGCACCCACTCTGACTCTTCTGACACGCTGCCAGCCAAAGCGTTTCTCCCCGTGATCATGGCAGTTTCCGATCTCCTGACACCGAGGGTTTCCCCTCCACTTGATTTGCCCGTCTCAGAGCCGATTGCTTTCTCCAGCAAAAACCGGTAAGCCTTTTCGCCAGTTTTAGGTCAATTCGCCGGCCTTAAAGGTAGGCAAGGGTGTGGGAACTTGCTCCCACAACACGCACGTCGAATAAGAATTCACCTGACCACTGCGGCAGTTGGTCGATTGAGGATACACTGAGGGCGAATTCAGTATGAGCGAGCCAACCATCATCTGCCCCTCCTGTAAAACGGAAATCAAGCTGACTGAGTCCCTTGCTGCTCCGCTGATCGAATCCACACGCCGCGATTACGAAAAGCGCCTTGCTCAGAAGGATGCCGATGTGGAAAAACGCGATACCGTCCTACGGGAGCGGGAAGAAGCCCTATCCAAGGCGCAGCAGGCACTCGATGAACAGGTGGCTGAGAAACTCAAGCTTGAGCGAGGCAAGATTGCGGTTGAAGAAGGGAAGAAGGCCAAGCTCGCTTTACAAAACGACCTCGACCAGAAGGCCAAAGAAGTTGCTGAGCTGAATGACATTCTGAGGCAGCGCGACACGAAACTGGCTGAGGCGCAGAAGGTACAGGCCGACCTGATCAGGAAACAGCGAGAGCTGGACGATGCTAAACGTGAACTGGAACTGACAATCGAAACGCGAGTCCAGGAAGGACTCGCCGTGACGAGAGAGCAGGCCAAGAAAGAAGCGGAGGAAAGTCTCAAGCTCAAGGTGATGGAGGCAGAGCAAACGATCGCTTCGATGCAAAAGCAGATTGAGGATCTCAAACGAAAGGCCGAACAGGGCTCGCAGCAGCTTCAGGGCGAGGTGCAGGAATTGGAGTTGGAAGCGTTGCTCCGGGCCAAGTTCCCTCGGGATACGATTGAGCCCGTACCCAAAGGTGAATACGGTGGGGACGCGCTTCAGCGTGTCGTGGGATCGAGCGGGCAGCCGTGCGGCACGATCATCTGGGAATCGAAACGGACCAAGAATTGGAGTGACGGCTGGCTTGCCAAGCTACGAGAAGATCAACGGGCTGCCAAAGCGGAGATCGCGGTCATCGTGAGTCACTCGCTTCCTAAAGAGGTAGAAACATTCGGAGTGGTCGAGAATGTATGGGTGACACATCCAAAGACCGTGCTTCCGCTGGCGTACACCCTCCGTCATACCCTGATCGAAGTCGCCTCAGCGCGCCAAGCATCGGAAGGGCAGCAGACCAAGACCGAGATGATCTATCAGTATCTAACGGGACCCCGTTTCCGGCATCGGGTTGAAGCGATCGTCGAAGCCTTCTCCACCATGCAGGAGGATCTCGATAAGGAGAGGAAGGCGATCATCAAACAATGGGCCAAACGAGAAGAGCAGATTGATCGCGTCATGCAGGCCACGGCCGGGATGTATGGAGACCTGCAGGGGATTGCGGGAAAGACGATTCAGGAAATAGAAGGGTTGGAATTACGCGCGCTGAATCCACCTGCTTCCGATCCGACCAGCGCAGATAATTGAGTTGGCGATGAGCCAGAGAAGGTAATGTATGGTCGGGAAGGGCGGTTAACTTACGCGGCTGCTCGGGGGAGAGGCTGGTATCCCTGCCGGTAGGATTCAAGCACACGGACGAGCCGAGCGACTTCGAGCTCAAGTTGCGCGTAGACTGGTGGCGCATCATGAAGTGTATTCAGACGCCCGACTGCTTCGAGGCGGCCGGCGGTGAGTCCCACCTCGGAGGCGCATAGATTTCCCGCTGTTCCCTTGAAGGAATGCGCCGCCCGCTCAACGGCGGTCGAGTCGGCATTGGTCAGCGCCGTTCTGATGTCGGCCAGCATCGTTTGGTGGCGATCGAGAAACAGGCAGACGAGTTGAGCGAACAATTCGTTGTCGCGCCCGATATTCTGGTACATCTTCGCGGGATCAAAAATGCCTCGTACGGGGTCGTTCGTGGGAGAACGGGGCTCCTCCGATAGACAGACACTCATATCGGACGATGTGGGGATCCAACGTGAAAGAGCAGCCCGCAGTTCGTTCAATTTGATCGGTTTGGAGAGATAATCGTCCATCCCGGCCGCCAAGCAGCGCTCGCGATCCCCTTGCATTGCATTTGCCGTCACCGCGATGATCGGAATATGCGGGATCGCATACGGCGTAGCGGTTGAACGAGCGACGCCCTCATCGAGCGTGTGAGGAGCCTTGACCGACTGTTCACGTTCTCGAATGCTTCGGGTTGTTTCAAATCCATCCAGAATCGGCATCTGACAATCCATCAGGATGGCGGCATAGTCTCCCTTTGCCAGCGCTACCAAAGCCTCTTGGCCATTGTCGACGACGTCCGGCTGGTATCCAAGTTTCTCCACCATGCGCACCGCGAGTTTCTGGTTCACGAGATTGTCTTCCACCACCAGCACACGCCGATGCTGGACATTTTCCGCGACCGTATGCCTCGTAATGAGTTGCGGGACGACTGCCAGGGTCTGGGTGTCTCTCTGTTCTTGGCTCTCGGGTATGCCGAGCACGGTTTTTAGACAGTCGCGCAGTTCGTCATGGCGGACCGGCTTCGGCAGGTAGCCCATCGCACCGGCCTGGCGAGCCTGTTCTGCGTGGCCCCGTTGCAGTATTGAGGTCATGACCACAAGGCGTATTCCTGAACCTTCAGGGTGATATTGCAGTTCTCGCGCGAGCTGCAACCCGTCTTTTCCCGGCATGACCACATCCAAGATGGCGAGATCGTAGGGCTCTCCTCGCTGCGTTGACTGCGTGATCCGTTGCAAGCCTGCTTCGGCGTCTTCCGCAAGGTCGTCAATCATGCCCCAACCTGAGACCAAATGGTGCAGAATCAAACGATTCGATTCGTTGTCATCGACGATCAAGACTCGCTTTCCGGCAAGATCTCCGGTCGGCAGAATAGCATGCGGAGAGCCGGCTTGTTTCGAGAGGCGCGCGGTGCACCAGAAGGTGCTTCCCTGTCCTGCAACGCTACGGACTCCGATTTGTCCTCCCATCAATTCCACGAGTTGCTTGGAAATCGAAAGGCCGAGGCCGGTCCCGCCGTACTTCCTCGTCGTCGAGCTGTCTGCTTGGACAAATGGGCGGAACAGCTTGGCTTGTGTATCCGGACTGATGCCGATACCGCTATCCGTGACTTCAAAACGGATGACGGCAGCATCGGTGAGGTCTTCCTCGAGGTAAGCCTGCAGGGTCACTTCGCCTTTGTCGGTAAACTTCACGGCGTTGGCCACAAGGTTGGTCAGTATCTGGCGCAGCCGTCCTGGGTCGCCTTTGAGCCCGGTCGGAACCGCCGCGTGCACGAGTCCGGTCAGTTCCAGCCCTTTCGTCTCGGCCCGTTCGGCAAATTGCGCCAATACTTGCTCGACCGTCGTCCGCAAGTTGAAATCGAGGCACTCCAACTCCAGCTTACCCGCCTCGATCTTGCTGCATTCCAGCACATCGTTGATCAACTCAAGCAGCGCCTCACCGCACAGCCGGATGGTTTCCGCGTAGGATTGCTGTTCAGGCGTCAAGTTTGTTTCCATCAACAGACTCGTCATTCCGATGACGCCGTTCATGGGGGTTCGCAGTTCGTGGCTGACCGTTGCGAGGAACGCCGTTTTGACCCGTGCGGATTCTTTTGCCTCATCGAGAGCCCGGTCGAGGCGTTGGTTGCTATGGCGAAGCTCCTCGGCCGACAGTTGGAGCGCCTGCTGTGTCTCACGGACGCTCGTCATGTCGGTGGCGTAGCCTCGAACGACTCCAAAGATTGGAACCGGACAAAAGGTCCATACAAAGCTGGCACCCGGGAGGACGACTTCTTCGCCGTGCAGGATGTGCCGAGTCGTGAGACAGCGCTGCACGATGTCTGGAAGCCGACCGGGCACCACATTGGGAAACCCTTCGGGACTGTATCCGAATCGGGAGAGCAACGAGATCATCGCCGGGTTGGCATACGACAAGCTCGCGTGCCGATCCAGCTCGATGATCGGAGAGGGGCTTTCCTCGGCAATGGCGGCCAAGCGATCACGGTCGTGTTCCAGTTCCACTTCATACGACAGGTCTCGCAGACTGACAACCAGAACACTCATCCCGTCGTGCATGGCCGGGGCGCAAGTCCACTCCACCGGAACAGGGGCGATCCTCCCTCTCAAAAAGAGTTGTTGTGTCGCCGAGGCGGGACGGCCTTTGAGCGCTCCGGTCAGCTGTGACGTAATCGTCGCGGCATCGGATCGGGTGAGCCTGGACCACAGAGCCGGAAATGATTTCGCGATGCGGGAAGTTGACCGTGGCCCGAGCAACCGAAGCCCCTCTCGGTTGGCGGTCTGAATCGTGAGATCGGCGTTGAGGACGATGCAGGCGAGAGGCAGTCCTTCGAATAGATCCACCATGGGGAACACACCCGGCGGAGCGACTGCGATTCGACGTTGATATGGTCCTCGCTTCCGTCCAGACCGTTTCATCAAGCGGCTCGTGACAGAGTTTGGTCCAGATGTATACCGATGTTCATGCGTTCTTTGGCCGGGTCGAGGACGCGCAGCACCGTTCGCACCGTGCGGTCGGGGGACGGCACGGCCAAGTCAACCTCAAGGGGCGTCGTATAGGATCCCCCTTGTGGGTCGGTCGTGATTTTCACAAGAGGCTTGAGCCGTTGCTGAGGGTTGGCTCCGATTACGACTGCCTGTTCGCCGGTATTCAGCTTGACCAGACTTCCGACCGGGTAGACGCCGATGCTCCGAATCATAAGTTCCACGAGAGATTTTTCGAACTGTCCTTTTTCGCCGGCTAGGAAGAGTTGCCGCACGGCATCGTGTGGAATCATGGCGGGACGAGATCCGTGTCGACTGACCATGCCATCATAGTAATTGACGATGCCGACGATCTGCGCGTGGCGTGAGATCTGATCGTTGCCTAGGCCGGCCGGATATCCGCTTCCATCGGCGCGCTCATGATGCTCCCTGACGATGCGCAAGACGTCCTCGGGCATGCCGGGATGCTCGGAGAGAAGCGTCACCCCCAATTTACAATGCTGTTCCAGAAGTGTCTTGTCTTGTCCGGTGCATTCTTCCCGTTTGCGAACAAGATTTCGTGGCAGGCGAACATACCCTGCGTCGTGGAGTAACGCGCCGATACCGATTTGTTCGAGCAGCGGTTGCTCCACCCCACTTTCAATGGCCACGACGAGGGACAGGACGCAAGTATCCAGCGCATGGGCCGTCAATGACCGATCGAACTGTTTGATTTTCTGAATGGCGACCTGTGTGGCCATGGCGGTGCGGTCGCTGAGGATTTGTGCTAGCACATTCGAGACGATCGCCTTGGTAGTCTCGAAAGTCGGAGGAACTCCGCGTTCAAGCTCCTCAAAAATGCGTTCGACAGCTTCGTGAGCCTGTGCATAGACGATCGTCACGGTATGATCGTCAGGCTGCTTCGACTCCGATGGACGTTCGGTACTGGGGTTCGGAGGAGTGGATGCGTCCGGGGTGGCCTGTTGCCGGTCTGCCGTGGGCGGTGTATTCGCCGGAGCCTCTGATGAAAGATCGCATCCTTTACTGGTATCGATCGTCACCATCCTAATCCCATGTTGCTTCATGAGTTCGATGGTCTGGAGATCCTTGATCATTCTTTTATGGGAGAGGAATGGGGTTCGATACCAAGGGACATCCATCTCGATGATGTACATGCCTGGAATCAGCTGCTCGATCGGAATGCGCTTTATCGCCATATGTCTTGGACTCCGAGTCAGAAGTGTCTCCGGTCGGGCGTGCCGACAGAAGAGAGGCCTCGTGTGCGTTATCGGCGAAGGATGCGTCGAACTTGATCGTTATCCTTGCATCGAGATGTGTTGTGATCGGTTCTGAGCTGGTGTGATCGATCCTGGTTCCTCAAGATCGGCCCGGAACGTTCCGATAGAGTCCATCAGAGTCGGTTTGTGTCGACTGAGAGCTCAGGAACGATCATCATGAATGACGTTGTCGTATCCGTTCCCCCAGCGGGTTCCTTCTTGTCGGTCGGATTGTCGCTGAAAATATCCCTCACCATTGATCAGGAAAAGGTGACCTACGGCTCAACGCTTCTTGGATGGAAGGATCATGCTTGGCTGGTCTGCGAACGACCGCTACAACTTGGTTATGATCAGCAAGTCCCCGCAGGTACGCCATGCATTGTCAGCTATCTTCATGACGGGAAGCTGGTCGGATACCACAGCGAGATACGCGATCTGACTCTTTCGCCGGTCCCATTGATGTTCATCGCCTATCCGAAGCTCGTGGAGGAAATGCATCTGCGTAAGCATGAACGCGTGTCGTCCAATGAGCCAATCCTATTGATGCGAACCGGAGCAGGCAATGCGTCCGCGTCCACGCTGTCCACCGGGGACTATCTTGGGGGTTTGCTCAAAGACCTCAGTGAGGGAGGCTGCAGCGTATTGTTGGCCCAAAGACCTTCATGGTTGCGTTCGGGAATTACGGTCCGCTTGGAGTTCGAGCTTCCGGGACTAGGGCATATTACCAATCTGACGGGCATCGTCAAAAGCGCGGAAGTGCGAAACGGCGGCGACATAATCGGCGTGGAGTTTCGCTTCAACGAATTGGAGTACATCGAATATCGGGGGTGGGGCGGATCCGTCCGAAACGCCATCGAGCAATGTGTGTCGCAGAAGGCGAGCACCCCGTTTCTCACCCCATAGATGGACTTGTGCTGCTGCCTGGGGCAGCTATCGCTCGAACTGGTCCATGGCCACGACGCACCATGAGACGGCAGTTCCTTCCACATGGGCCTCGGCAAATCTTGCCGGTCGAGCCTGTGCCACTCACATAAATTCTCGCTTTTGCCGGAATAGCCGCCGGATTGGTCTGCTGACTCTGGCACACAACTTGTTATGTAGAGAATGAGAGGAGCCGGTATGCCTATCAGTCCCAGTACGCTGCTTGCTGAGGGAGTCGTGATCCACCACCCGGAGCTGGTCAATCTCTACGGGTGCCGCATTGGAGCAGAGACAAAAATCGGCGCATTTGTCGAGATTCAAAAACGGGCGCGCATCGGCCGTCGATGCAAGATTTCTTCGCATTCGTTCATCTGCGAAGGCGTCATGATCGAGGATGAAGTCTTCGTAGGCCACGGCGTCATATTCATCAATGATCGCCATCCGCGCGCCACAACCGGCGGCCGTCTTCAAACGGACCAGGACTGGAGTGTCATCGAGACCACCGTCAAACGTGGCGCCTCGATCGGTAGCGGAGCGGTCATTCTTTGCGGAGTCACCATCGGAGAAGATGCTCAGATCGGCGCCGGTGCAGTCGTCACACACGACGTGCCGCCTCGGGCCACTGTCATGGGCGTGCCTGCGCGATTTGCGGCATTGAATCGGAAGGAGCAGTCGGCATGATCGGCATCGGAGTCATCGGGTTTGGATACTGGGGACCTAACCTCGTGCGCAACTTCCATGAGATGGCGGACTCGCGCGTTCTGGCGGTGAGCGACCTGCGCATGGATCGTCTGGCGCTCGCCGCCTCGCGCTATCCGGGAATCGGCATCATGCAAAACCCCAGTGAGCTGATCCGGTCTCCGGCCGTCGATGCCGTCGTCATCGCGACCCCTGTTTCTTCGCATTTCCAGTTAGCCATGGAAGCGCTCAAGGCGGGCAAGCACGTGCTCGTCGAGAAGCCGTTGGCCATCACGAGCGAGCAGGCTTGGCAATTGATCGAAGAGGCGGAGAAACGCCGGCTCGTGCTCATGGTCGACCACACGTTCGTCTATACCGGCAGCGTCCGGAAGATGAAGGAACTCATCGATGGCGGTGAAGTGGGAGACTTGTACTACTACGATTCGGTCCGGGTGAACCTCGGACTATTTCAACACGATGTCAACGTGCTGTGGGACCTCGCTGTGCATGATCTTTCCATCATGGAGCACCTGCTTCCGATCAAACCGCGCGCCGTATCGGCCACCGGGATCACCCACTTCCCCGGACAGCCGGACAACATCGCCTATCTGACCCTCTTCTACGATTCCAGCCTCTTGGCTCACGTACACGTCAATTGGCTGGCTCCCGTCAAAGTCCGTCGCACGTTGATCGGCGGCAGCAGGAAAATGATCATGTACGACGACGTGGAGCCCAGCGAAAAGGTGAAGGTGTACGACAAGGGTGTGACGCGCCAGCCTCAGAGCAAGCACAGCGAAAAAGTCTATCAGATGATGGTCGGCTATCGCGCGGGCGACATGTGGGCTCCACAGCTGGATAACACGGAAGCGCTCCGGCATGAGGCGCGGCATTTTCTTGATTGCATCGGGCAGTCGCGGACGCCGATCACAAACGGCGAGGCCGGTGCCCGCGTCGTGGAGATTCTCGAGGCTGCCACGTTGTCGCTGGCACAGCGGGGGACACCGATCGAATTGCACCACATGAAGGTCGCGGCATGATTCCATTTTCCGATTTGCCGGCGCAGTACCGCTTCTTGAAGGGAGAGTTGGAACCCGCCGTCCTGGCGGTTCTCCAAAGCGGCCAGTATGTGCTGGGGCAGGAAGTCATGTCGTTCGAGCAGGACTTCGCGCGATATATCGAATCGCGCCATGCCGTTGCCGTGAACTCCGGTACCAGCGCGTTGCATCTGGCTCTCTTGGCCGCCGGCATACAACCGGGCGACGAAGTGATCACTGTACCGTTTACCTTTGTCGCCACTGCGGCCGCCATCCGATACGCCGGCGCGATCCCTCGGTTCGTGGATGTCGATCCCGGTACGCTCACGATGGATCCCAATCGATTGGCGGCGGCCGTTACGGGGAAGACCAAGGCCGTGATCCCCGTCCATCTCTATGGGCAGCCGGCGGATCTTGATCCCATTCTAGATATCGCGCGAGCCCATCGACTCACCGTCATTGAGGATGCGTGTCAGGCGCATGGAGCCCGCTATAAGGGAAAGCCGGTTGGTTCTATCGGCGATTTCGGTTGCTTCAGTTTTTATCCGGGCAAGAATCTCGGGGCGTGCGGAGAAGGTGGCCTCGTCACGGCTCGCCATGATGAGGCGGACCGTCAGCTGCGGATCCTTCGCGACTGGGGCGCCGAACGGAAATACCATCACGAGTATTTGGGGTTCAACTACCGCATGGATGGGATTCAAGGCGCGATCCTTCGTGTCAAACTGCGCCATCTTGAGTCCTGGAGCAAGCGGCGTCGCGAGCTCGCAGCCCGGTATGATGCCAAGCTAAAGAAATGTTCCGCCGGCCGTGTGGAACGTCTGGCGCATGGCGACCACGTCTACCATCTGTACGTGATCAGGGTACGGGATCGAGACCGGCTGCAATCGCAGCTGCAGGAAGCCGGTATTCAGACCGGTATCCACTATCCGGTTCCCGTCCATCTGCAACCATGGGCGTCGTCACTTGGTTACCGGCTCGGAGCATTTCCGATCACGGAACAGGCGGCAGCCACCGTGCTGTCATTGCCATTATATCCGGAGATGCCCGACGGCCATGTTGATGAGGTAGCCGACGCGCTGCATCGCTTGGTGAGCGGACCGCATCAGCCGGCTGGGGAGGTCCATGCTGCAGGTCATTGACATCGACCCGGCAGATCCCTCGTCGGTTGCCCGCTATGAGCGGTTGTTCGACGAGTGTCCCGATGCCTGCATTCAACAGTCGATGGACTGGTGCCGGGCGATCGCATGTCTCGGGCCGGACAGGCCTCTCTTTCTTATCTGCACGGACGGAACACAGGACCTGGCCGGGCTGCCGCTCTATCTGTATGAGGCGGACACGGGGAACGTGCTGACGTCCGTTCCTCAACCGGGACCGTTGGGCGGGGTCTTTCATCGTCCCGGCCTGTCTCACGCGCTAATTGGAGAGACTTACCGAGCCCTGCTCGAACGGGCGCTTGCGCTGGCGGAACTTCACCACTGCCTCACCCTCAGCGTCATCACGAATCCGTTCACCGATGACCTTGAGTGGTATGAGCGGTATTTGTCGCCCGACTTCATCTTTGAAAACTTCACGCAGTACGTGCCGCTCGACCGTCCGGCGCATCGCAATCACGGCCATCGAAACAACGTCAACCGCGGCCGCAAGGCGGGTTTTACGGCCGGTTTCTGCAAGAACGAGGCGGAATTGGAGCAGTGGTACCGCATCCATCAGAAACGGCACCGGGAGATCGGGGCAATACCACTGGACTACCGGTTGTTTGAGAACTTGTTTCGTAGCTTGGTGGCCAAAGGACGTGCACAACTCGTCTTGCTCAAAATGAATGATGCGGTGGTCTCAGGCGGCTTCTACGTGTACCACCGGCGAATTATGGACGTGTTCATGCTCAGCTTCGACAGCGCGCTTGAGAAGCTGGCGCCCAATTTCCTCAATACGGACTATTCCATGGAGTGGGCGAGAGGACAGGGAGTGACGGTCTATAACTGGCAGTCTTCCGCGAACAAGCGTTGCGGTGTGTACGAGTACAAGCGGCAGTGGGGCAGCATCGAACTCCCGTATTATTTCGTCACGCGCATAATTGGCGACCGAGGCCGTCTTGCCGCACTCGGTTCAGACGGACTCCGTACGCACTACAGCGGGCATTACGTGGTGCCGTTCGGGGTGTTTGAGACCGGATTCGAGCAAAAGCGTTTTCAGAAGTGCTGAGTAGAACTGAAAGGAGATGCGTCATGTCGCGAACCCTTCCCGTCTATGATTTCGCCACTCCAGCCGCGGAGGAATTCCCTTCCATCATTACGCTGGAGAACACGAACGTGTGCAATCTCCGTTGTATCCACTGTCCTCAAGGGCAGGGGTTTCCGGATCGCCCCGATTTTCATGCCACCTACATGTCGTGGGATGTGTACACCAAGGCGATCGATGAGATTTCGCAGTATCCGATCACGCTGCTGCGCTATTCGCCGGACGGCGAGGCGCTGATCCATCCGCAGTTTCTGGATCAGACGGCATACGCCAAGGCCAAGGGTGTGAAGCCGGTCGGTCTCACGACCAACGGGGTGTTGCTGGACAATCCGGCGATCGAGAAGGGGAAGCGGCTGCCGCGCAAAACCATGATGGAGCGATTGCTGGAGATCGGGATCGATCTCATCGACATCAGCCTGGATGCGGCGCGGAAAGAATCCTACGAACGGGTTCGTGTCGGAGCCGACTATCATCGAGTCTGGTCGAACATCCATCGGCTCTTGTATCACCGCGACAAGATGAAAGCACCGACGAAGATCATGCTCAGCATCATCGTGCAGCCTGATATCACGCAGGAAGAGGTGGATGAGTTCGTGAAGTACTGGACACCGTTGGTGGACCGCGTGATCGTTCGCGGCTATCTGACGAATCTTGGACTTACTCCCAGCAAACCCGGGACGGTCGTGGATCAAATGAGCGGTGTCGAGCGTTGGGCATGTCCGCAATTTTGGAAGCGCATTACCATCGGCAGCGATGGATCCATCCGCTTCTGCGTCGTGGACTGGCTTGAAAAGACAGTCATAGGCAGCATCGGGACCCATTCGATTCGAGAGCTCTGGCACAGTGAAGAGTACGCGCGTTTGCGAAAGGCACATTTGGAGAAACGCTATGCCGACGCACACGACCTGTGCGGGCCATGCACCGATTGGATGGGTATGCGATGGGAATGGGGCTTCGAGCTAGCCGTGGATGCGGTGATGGGGAAGCGAAAGGTCGCCGATCAGCCTCCACCACTGCCCAGTACTGCGGCGAGCGGCGGGATCATTCCCTTGACCTCAATCGGCCGGCGGGCGGCCTAAGGCTGGAACAATCATGAACTTGGGAAGAGTGCTGATTACGGGCGGGGCGGGGTTGATCGGTTCACATATCGCCGACCATGCGATTCGTTTGGGTGCCAGGGAGATTGTCGTGCTGGATAATTTCTCCCGTGGCAGACGGGACAACCTCTCGTGGGCTCTGCAACATGGCAGCGTCAAGGTCATTGAGGGAGACATCAGGGATCGTGCGACCGTCGCATCCGCGATGCAGGGTATCGATCTCGTCTTCCACCAAGCGGCCATTCGCATCACTCACTGTGCCCAGGATCCCAGGTTGGCGTTGGAAGTGCTCGCCGACGGTACGTTCAATGTGTTGGAAGCCGCCGTCCAAGCCCGCGTGAAGAAGGTGGTCGCGGCTTCGTCGGCATCGATCTATGGATTGGCCGACGACTTTCCGACGACCGAAGCTCACCATCCCTACAATAACCGGACATTGTATGGAGCGGCCAAAGCCTTCAATGAAGGCCTGTTGCGCAGCTTTCACGAGATGCACGGGCTCAACTATGTCGCGCTTCGCTATTTCAACGTCTATGGACCCCGCATGGATGTGTATGGCGCGTATACGGAGGTCTTGATCCGATGGATGGAGCGGATCGCCCAAGGACAGTCGCCGCTGATTCTGGGTGATGGGAAACAAACAATGGACTTCGTGTACGTCGAGGACATTGCCCGCGCCAATATCCTGGCCGCCCAAGCCGACGTGACGGATGAGGTGTTCAACGTTGCCACCGGTGTCGAAACCAGCTTGAACGATCTGGCGAAGCAACTCCTCGCCGTGATGGGTTCTCAGCTACGGCCCGAGCATGGTCCTGCACGAGCGGTCAATCCTGTGCCTCGCCGACTGGCGTCCACAGAGAAAGCGGCCCGGCTGCTCAAGTTCCATGCCGAGACAGACTTGGAAACCGGCCTGCGTCACTTAGTCGATTGGTGGCAGAGTACGCTCACACAGGCTGCTGCCTAACCGAGGAGTTCGCGACGATGCCGATTCCCTTGACCAAATTGTCTATCACTCAGGAGGAGCACGCGGCGATCGAGGCCGTCCTTCGCTCCGGATGGCTCACGCAAGGACCTCAAGTGGAAGCCTTCGAGCAGGAATTCGCCGCAGCCGTTTCGGCTCCCTATGCGTGTGCCGTCTCCAACTGTACCGCCGCGTTGCATCTGGCTCTCCGCGCAGTCGGGGTCGGCGAGGGTGACGAGGTCATCACCGTCAGCCATTCGTTCATCGCCACCGCCAACAGCATCCGGTACTGCGGCGCCGTGCCGGTCTTTATCGACATCGAAAAAGACGGCTTCAATATCGATCCGACTTTGATCGCTGCCGCGATCACTCCGCGGACGAAGGCGGTGCTCTGCGTGCATCAGATGGGTATGCCGTGCGATCTTGGCGCGATTCTCCCGATCGTTCGTTCCCACCGACTGGCGTTGATTGAAGACGCTGCTTGCGCAATCGGCAGCGAAATCTGGTTGGACGGACGGTGGGAACGTGTCGGCCGGCCGCACGGAGATATCGCCAGCTTTTCGTTTCATCCCCGAAAAGTGATCACGGCAGGGGAAGGCGGCATGTTGACCACCGCCAATCCGGAGTATGACCGGTTATTCAGACTATGGCGCCAGCACGGCATGACGGTCACGGATCGCCAGCGGCATGACGCAAGCCGGGTGGTGTTCGAAACGTATGACGAGCTTGGCTTCAATTACCGGATGACGGATCTGCAGGCGGCAATCGGGCGGGTGCAACTTGCCAAATTGTCGGAGATTGTTCGCCAACGGCGCATGCTGGCCGCGCACTATCGTCATCTCCTTGCCGAAGGAACGGACTGTGTGCCACCACATGAACCGGCCTGGGCTCGCAGCAACTGGCAAAGCTATTGTGTCGGGCTGCCGGAACATGGTGATCAGGAACGTATTATGGAGTCACTCTTGAACCGCGGCATTACGACAAGGAGAGGGATCATGTGCGCGCATCGAGAACCGGCGTACGAGAAACAGCCGTGGCGAAAGGGAAGCGAACTGGAGTACACGGAACGGAGGCGGGATCGTTCGGTGCTGCTTCCTATATTTCCCGGTATGACGGTGGAGGAACAACAACAGGTGGCGACCGGTCTGCGCGAAGCCACCATGCTCCATGCACAGCCGGTGAGGACTGGACGATGACTATGATGCGGCCCGTCCAGAAACCGGATCATCGGGACACGGAACGGTTGTCGACCAAACGGCCGACGGTTTCAGTCATCTGCACCGTGTTCAACGGTGAACGCTATCTCGATCAGACCATTCAATCGGTGCTGGGCCAGGAGTTCACCGATTGGGAATTGGTGCTGTTCGACGACGGGTCCACCGATCGGACGCGGGACATCGTCATGATGTACGCGCGTGATCCGCGAATCCGATACATTTACCACGGCAATATTGCGCAGTCTGGGGCGGCCTTCGACCAGTTGCTGAACACCTGCATGGGTTATGTCACCGGAGAGTATGTCGCGTTCATCGGGGCCGACGATGTCTTCATGCCTAGGAAGCTCTCGGCGCAAATGGCCGCGTTGAAGGACGATCCTGCCGCCGATATCCTGTTTTCGGACGGGTCTCACATCGATGCGGAAGGACGGATACTCGCTACCGACTTTCGGTTTCAAGAATCCTTGGCGTTCACGTCGAGGAATTTGCTCCGCACCCTGTTTCGCAAAAACATCGTGCCGCATCCGACGGTGCTCGTCCGGCGGCGGGTGATCGAAGACCTGGGTGGTTTCGAAACTGGCTTCTGTCCGGATTATCAATTCTGGCTCAAAGCGGCCGGCGCCCGCGTCCGCTTCAAATATATGGACGAAAAGTTGGTCCAATACCGCATTCATCCACAAGGTATTTCCACCGGTCCTGCCAGCAAGACTGGGCCGGAAACCGTCACACTCCTTAGCGCCATGCGAGCGCGAGTCGAGATCCAAGAGTTGTATCCGGAATTGTCGGAGTGTGCGGACCAGCAAGCGGCCCGGTATGGCGCGCATGTGGATTTCGGTCTGCTTTTGCTGACGGCCAATATTCCGTGTCCCCAGCTCGCGGTGGAGGAATTCCGTCAGGCACTTGTGGAGCGTGGCGATGGCCTCGAAGCGATCAACAATCTTGGGGTCCTGCTGGCCTTGTTCGGCCTCCATGACAAGGCGGAGATGTGCTTTCGGTTCGTCCACGAGACGATCAAGATGCCGCGCGCATTCGATCATAATCTTCAAGTCATGCGGCGCCTTGCAACGGGGCAGACCGGTGCGAGTGAGGGGTTTATTCTTCTCAGGCAAACAGCGGATGATCAGGAACTGTTGCGCAGGCTCGATCCTGTTCCAGATATGGTCTTCAATGCGCAGTACTACGGCGGCAAGATCGCCTCGATTGTCGAGCACAAGACCGAACGGATCAGTGGAGAGAGCTCTCGGTCGAATGCTCCCTCTGGTGTCTCTCCAGTAAAGGTATCGGAGACACCAAATCGAGAATTCCCGATGGTGTCGGTTATCATGCCGACGCATAACCGCATCCAACAACTACGGTGTGCCATCGCAAGTGTCCTGGCCCAAACGTACCAGGATTTTGAGATCATTGTGGTCAACGACGCGGGGTCCAGTGCGGAATCCGAGCTGAGCGACATGAACACCGGTGGGCGGATCACCTACGTCCGGCATGCGGCCAACCGGGGACTGGCTGCCGCCCGCAACACGGGACTCAAGCTCGCGCGCGGCAAATATATCGCCTATCTGGACGATGACGATCGATTTTTTCCCGATCATCTGGAGACCCTGGTCAATTACTTAGAGACGCATGATGAGTGTGTTGCGTACACCGATGCCTGGCGGGTACATGAAAAAATGCAGGGAGACCGGTACGTCGAAACCAGCCGAGATATCCCCTATTCCTACGACTTCGACGCTGCGCGATTGCTGATCTCCAATTATTTTCCTGTCTTGAGCGTGATGCATGAACGGGTCTGTCTTGAAGCGGCAGGTCTGTTCGATGAAGCGCTCACCTCCCACGAAGACTGGGATCTCTGGATCAGGATTTCACGCCGGTATCCCTTTAAGCATCTCAAGAAGGTGACTGCGGAGTTCACTTGGCGGACCGACGGCTCGTCCATGACCAGCAGCCGCCGTCCTGACTTTGCGAGAACGGCCGCGATGATCTACGAAAAGCATCGTGAAGTTTCGAAATCAATCCCCGGGGTCCGGGAGATGCAGGATCGGGCTTTGCAGGAATATCACGCGCTTTTGCAGCCGGCGCCGTCGTGTACCTGCTCCATCATCATCCCTGTTTGGAACAAACTCGACTTGACCAGGCAATGCCTGTCCGCATTGGCTGCTGCGGCGACCGATGTCACGTTCGAAGTGATCATCGTCGACAACGGATCCGTGGATGGGACCAAGGAGTTTTTGGCAGGGCTTAAAGGCAATGTGCAAATCGTCAGCAACGAGCAGAACCTTGGATTTGCCAAGGGATGCAACCAGGGCGCACGGGTGGCACGCGGTAAGTATCTGGTGTTTCTGAATAACGACACCGTCCCACAACCACACTGGCTCAATCCGTTAGTGGACGAGGTGGAAAAGCATCCGGAAGTCGGCGCGGTCGGCAGCAAGCTGCTGTTTGCGGACGGATCCGTTCAGCATGCCGGCGTCGTGTTTATGCGGTCGTTTCGAAGCGCCTATCACATCTATCGAGCGGCTTCGAGTACCGTCCCGGCCGTCAATCAGCGACGAGAATTCCTGGCAGTCACGGCGGCTTGCATGCTGATTCGTCGGGATGTTTTCGAGGAAGCGTTGGGTTTCGACGAAAGCTTCATCAATGGCTTCGAGGATGTGGATCTCTGTCTGAAGATTCGGGAGAAAGGCTATCACATCATCTATCAGCCGCGCAGTGTGTTGTATCATCTGGAAAGCCAGACCTCCGGCAGGAACAGTCATGACGAGCACAATAGTCGGCTGCTTGAGGAACGATGGGGCGCTCATTGGTGGCTGGCAGACGAAGATCTGCACTATCACACCGACGGCTTCAAATTAGTCAGCGGCCCTCGAGACGTAAAATTCCCGACACAATTGGAGCCGATGAGCGACGTCCATGATCGAGCTGCCTGGGCGCATGTTGCGGCGCTGCAAGCGGCTGCGTTGAAAAAGGATTGGGCGGCGGTCAAGTGGGAACTCCGGATGGTCGACGATTGGCCGAACGACCGATTCGTCTTGTCGTGGGGTGCCATGGTCGCCGAGAAGATGAAAGAGCCGGTCTTACGTGTGAGGTTCCTCTCCCGCTATTTGGCATTGGTGGATGCGCCTGCCGAGCGGGCCGCATTGGTCCGCACGTTGCTTGAGCAGAAGAATTTCACGGATGCGGAGAGTCATCTGAGAATGTTGCTGGACGCCGCCCCCGATCATGCGGAGGGGCTTTTGCTGAGCGGCATTCTGTCCATGCAGCGGGAGCAGTATCAGCAGGCTGAAGCCGCATTTGCCTCGGCTCTGCGGCAAGGAGCGGACCGTAAGAAATGTTTGATGGGCATGGGGATGGCGGCGATGGGAAGGGCCTATGCACAAGGCGCCTGGGAACGGTTCCGTCAAGTGCTCGCCGAGCATCCTGATGATGCCGAAGCGATCCATTGGTTGCTGCGGGCCGGTACGGCACAAAACCGCTGGCAAGAGGTGGGTGAGCGCTTGCGTCATTATCTCTCGCGGAATCCGGCCGACCTGTCGGTTCGCTTTGCGCTGACCGGTGTACTGGTCCGAGGGGAACAGATCGTGGGCGCACGCCAAGAGTATGAAACGCTTCGCGCGCTTGCCCCGACGTATGATGGTTTGGCCGAACTCGAGCAAGCGATCGCAGGAAAGGAAGCGGCGTTTGCCGTGGAAGCAGCGCATCTCTAAAGCGACTCAGCATACCGCTTGCTTGAGTCTACCCAAACCTCTGACCCGATCGAGCTCTTCGATCATGTCGGTCAGGCGAAAGCATGAACGAATGCCACGCGCACTGGTCATACAACTGGCTCGATTGGGCGATCTCCTGCAAACCCTTCCAGCAATCACTGGACTCCGCGTTCGTTTTCCCGAAACACAACTTGATCTGCTCTGCCCGTCGCATCTCGCTGGCGTGGGACGTCTGATCCCGGGGATTCAAAACGTCCTTGAGTGGGATGGAGCAGCCTGGCAACAGCGTGCTGAAATTGCCCGGCAGGACTTGCGTGCGGAACATCTGATTGAAGTCGAAGCAGCGTTCAAAACGTTGGCGCCGGAGCGGTACGACTGTGCGTACGTCCTCAATCAACACCGTCGCGCACTGGTGGCTGCGTCCTTGCTTGGCCGGGAAGTGAAGGGGCCGTTACAACATGGACCGCTCGACGAGGCGCTGACACCCTGGGCAGCTTACGTGCGCGATGTAGCGCAGCGGCGCCGGGGCCAGCGGGTGCACCTTGCCGATGCGTTTTGTGGGCTCTGCGGAGTCTCTCCGCCGGAACGGATTGTTATGCTGAATCCGCCGACGGTTCAACTATCGGACGATCTGGACTGCATCGGGAAGCAAGGGGCTCCGTGGGTCGCGCTCATTGTGGGGGCAGGGGAGACTGAGCGGGTCGTGCCTACACAGGTTTGGCGCCGGTGGATTACCTCTTTTCTCGCCGCGGCACCACAAGGCCGCGTTGTACTTGTTGGAACAGAGCAGGAGCGAGCGGCCGAGATTCAGGCACCTCTGTCCCCAACAGCGTTGGGTCGGATTTGGGATACGACGGGCCGTACGTCGCTGGCTCAGCTGGCTGTGATTCTCATGCGCTGTCATCGAATTATCGGCTCCGATACAGGCCCACTGCATCTTGCTTCAGCGCTCGGCAGGCCGGTCATCGGCTGGTATTTCGCGCGGGCGCGGGTGCATGAAACGGGACCGTATGGTTTCCACCACCTCGTGTGGCAAGCCGAAGAGGCGCGGGACGGAACGTGGCCGGTCGATGAAACCCTCGCGGCAGTATTGGAGCAGGGTCTCCATGCGCCGGCCGGCTGGAGCGTATGGACGAGTCACTGCGACAGATGGGGCGCGTATTATTCCCCAGTCGGGCAACCAGCCGTTCCGCCGCATGAGCGGGAGGCGCTCTGGCGTGAATTGGAGCCGGCGTGCGCATGAGCTATCTGGCGAAAAATCTCGAAGGCCTTCGACGGCTCTCTCCGGCGCTTGTCCAGGCGGCTCAGGATAGTCCGGACGGGTTGTTGACGATCGTGCCGTCGCGCGAAGGAAGTCCGTCGGCGACGTATGATGGACGATGGGTACACAGCGGGTATGATCCGCGCAAAGAAGCCCGTGTGTGGGCCGAAGCCCGATTGCTCGAATGGAAGACGGACGAACTCGGCGTTGTGCTCGGGGTCGGACTGCTCTATCACGTCGAAGCCTTGGTTGCTCTGAAGCCGAGAGAAGCGAGACTGGCGGTCGTCGTGCCCGATCTGGCGGTGCTCAAGAACGCTCTGTCGGCCAGACCCATGGATGCGTGGGTCAACACAGTTGACTGGATTTGGGGGACACCGGAAGTGATGGCCGAGCGACTCGTCACGAATTCGGTGCCGCTCCGTTTCATGACGTTTGCGTCGGCCGCCTGTCTGCACACCGATGCGCATCGCGACTTGGACGCGAAACTTCGCCAGCTGGTTGCGAGCAAGCAGGGTGGCCGGCTCCATGTCGCCGTCGTCGGGCCGATCTACGGCGGCTCGCTTCCCATTGCCCATCACACCGTGGCGGCGCTCGAGTCGCTGGGGCATCGCGTCAGTTGGCTGGATCAGAGCCGCCATCAGGCGAGCTATGAGCTGTTCGGATCGTATCGCGAGCCGCGGCATCGTCTGACGATGCAAAGCCGGTTCGCAGATAGCCTGAGCCTGGGGGTGATGGCGCATCTCGCCGAGGATCCGCCGGATCTTGTGCTGGCGCTCGCGCAGGCGCCGTTGAATCTCCCGGTGCTCGAGCATCTGCGTAAAAAGAAATTTCTCACGGCGATGTGGTTCGTTGAAAACTATCGGCATCTGACGTATTGGCAGCAATTGGCCGGCGGCTACGACTATTGGTTCGTGATCCAGCAAGCTCGGTGTTTTGAGGCGTTGAAGCGGGCCGGAGCGCGCCAGGTCAGCTATCTGCCGATGGCGGCTGACCCTGCGCTGCATCGGCCGCGTACGCTCACCCCAGCCGAACAGAGTGAATATGGCGCAGACGTGTCGTTCGTCGGCGCAGGATATGCCAATCGTCGCGCGGTCCTTCCCACATGGCTGTCGAAGGATTGGTCGTTCAAGCTTTGGGGTAATGAATGGGAAGGAGCGGATGATCTCGCGCCGGTTCTCCAGCGCGGCGGCGCCCGCATCGATACCGAGACCTGTATGAAGGTCTTCAATGCCACAGCCATCAATTTGAACCTTCATTCCTGTGCGGGTGATGGGCTCGATCCGGAGGCCGACTTTGTCAATCCACGGACGTTTGAATTGGCGGCGTGCGGCGCGTTTCAACTGGTTGATGAGCGGGCACTCTTTCCCGACCTCTTCGCTCCCCACGAGATGGCCCGGTTTACCACTCTGGCTGAGGTCCCGTCACTCATCCGCACGTGGCTCGCTGATGCATCCGGGCGGCGCGCGATTGCCGAGGCGGCGCGCCGCCGGGTGCTTGCGCACCATACGTATGGACATCGTATGAGAGAGTTGTTGGCTGCGATCGGTCTGCAGCAGCCTGACCGGATCGGGACGATCATGCGTGGAGGGCGTGACGCCGGCGCATTGGCGCAGCGGGGAGACGCGCCTCCTGAGCTTGCGGCGCTGCTTCGCAGCTTTCCGCCAGGTCAACGTGTGGAGCTCAAAGAAGTGGCGGCCCAGATCAAGGCGAAAGGCGCAGGCCACAAGTTGGCGAGGGAAGAGCTGTTGATCCTGATGTTGGATTGTTATCGCGCTGAAACGAGGGACCTTGTCTGAATCAACGTTTCTCGTCTCGGGTTTCTCGGTGATCATGAAACGGAAGTTCGAAGCTCGTCTTTCTAGGGCTTGAACATGAAGCAAGTGTTGATTGTAAACATCACCCGCATGGGAGATCTCGTGCAAATGGGCACGCTGTTGGCTCGCCTTCGAGAAGAATGGCCGGGTGTGGCAGTGGACCTGGTGGTGGATCGGCAATTCGCGCCGGTGGCCTCCATGCTGAATGGATTGCGCGACATCATCGCCTATGATTTCCATGCGTTAATCGACGAAAGCCGCGCCTGCGTCAAAGATACCGTCGCGCTGTATCGAGAAGTCGCGGCATGGGCCGGAGATCTGCACGAGCGCCGCTATGACCGCATCATCAACCTCACGTTCAACCGTCCGAGCGCGCTGCTGGCTGACTACGTCGGCGCTCCGGATATCCGTGGGGCGCGGAGCGCGTGGGATGGGGGCACGGTCATCGACAATCCCTGGATGGCCTACTTTACCGACATTCACCAGATCCGCCGGATCAATCGATTCAACCTCGTCGATGTCTATGCGCTGGCTGGGAGCCGGCCCGGCTCGTTTGCGCCGCTGCATGTGACGGCACCGGCCGAAAGCGGAGACTGGGCGCAGCGCTTTTTGTCCAACCCGGAACGACCGGACGCCAAATGGATTGCGGTACAAGCCGGAGCGAGCGACGTCATGAAGGCATGGCGCCCACAGCATTTCGGCGAGACGCTGGCCCGTTTCAGCGCACGCTGGAACGGCGGCATTCTGTTTGTCGGAGCCGCATCGGAGCGGGAAACCGTTGCTCATGTCATCAGGACGTATCGAGAGGCGGGTGGGCGCAGCTCGATCAAGAATGCCGTGGGTCAGACGACGCTGGCGCAACTCGCCGCCCTCCTGGCGCGGTGCCGGCTGCTGCTCACGAACGACACAGGACCGATGCACTTGGCCGTCGGCGTCCAGACTCCGGTGATCGATCTGTCTGTCGGCCACGTGGATTTTCAGGAAACCGGCCCGTATGGAACGGGGCACTGGGTTGTGCAACCGGATTTGGACTGTGCCCCCTGCGGGTTCGACCAGGTCTGTCCGCACCACGCCTGTAAGGACCGTTTGCCGATCGACTCCATCGTCGAGGTCATGCGACATGTGGTGGGGGAAGGGCCGCTGCCCACGGTTGCCCCTGGTTATCGCTTGTATCGATCGGGCATCGACGACGATCAGTTGGGCTGTTTCCAGCTCGTCTCCGGCCGCGAGGACGCTGCCATAGCCTGGTATGCGGCTTTCTGGCGACGCCGATGGTATGCGTCGTTTACCGGACAGCCCAGCCGGCTGCCGGTATTGAACGGTCTTCCTCCCGATACCCGGGAGGCATCGGCGTGCATCGGAGCCATGGTGCCCCTGCTCGACACGCTCTGCCAACGCGCCGACCATATCGTGACGCTTATTGGGCAAGCACCCATTCCTGTCCAAGCCGTTCAATCACTACAGCGGACCCAGGCGGAGGATCGTCAGAAAGTCGCCATGGCCGGCACGGCGACGTGGGCCACAAGGCCAGTGACCACGGCCGCGCTCCGCCTGCTGCATCAGGACAATGTGCAAGGACTGGAACAGATGGCGCGGCATCACGCGGCGGCCTATCATCGCTGGCGCCGCGAGATAGGCATTGTGGCCTCCCGACTTGCGTCCGTTTCGGATACCGTTAACCCAAGCCCAATTGTGCCCGCTTCGTATGCCGGTATCAGATAAGAGGAGACCGACCATGCATATCACGCTGGATCAAGATCACTGGGAAGTCGACGCGCCCCTGACGATGGAGGATGTGTTGACGGAAGTCAGTGAACGGGCCCATGCCCGCGCGCGTATCGTGACCACGCTGCAGCTCGATCATCGCACGATTACTGACCGAGACCTGGATTCGGCGTTTCTCGCCGAACCCGCCATGCGGTTCCAACGGCTCACGGCGTTGTCGCAGCCGATGCCGGAGCTCATGCGGGCTGCCGAGGGGTCCATCAGGAAATTCACCGAGACGCTACGCGCCGATGGAACCGCCTTGATCTCCAAGTTGAGATTTGGACCGTCGCCGCTTTCCCCGCTCGATGCCTGGATGGGCCGGCTGGCAGATTATCTGGAGTTCGTAGACCAGGCTTCGGTCGCGATGCGAGCGGGAACCGGCGCCTCTGCATTGGCGCCATGGGTGCAGCAATTGTTGGAGGCTCGTGCGGCCCAAGACATGGTCCGTCTGGCGGATTTGTTGGAGTATGAAATACTACCCCGTCTGGATATCCCGTGGTGACGGCAGATTGGTGTCCGTTGGTACAGCCTTAGCGTCTCTTCGTGCTCAATTGGCGGGCGGCTCAAGTCCCGCCCGACTCTACCGATAAGACACCAGACCGGCTCATGGGTATGAGCGGGGCATGTGCCTCTGCACGGATGCCGGAGGCGAAGAGTTGGATCAAGTTTTTGTCTCAAGGAGGACGTGTCAATGTCCATTATCGTCAACAACAATCCTGCATCCATTTCGGCCCAGCGCAATCTAGGCGTGAGTACGGGGAGCCTGGGACGCTCAGTCGAGCGCCTCTCGTCCGGTCTCCGAATCACGCGTGCCGCGGATGACGCTGCCGGTCTCGGATTGTCCGAGACGTTGCGGGCGCACATTCGCAGCATCAACCAAGCCGTTCGGAACTCGTCAGACGGCATCAGTTTGACCCAGATCGCCGACGGTGCGGCTGCCACGATCGGCAATCTGATGAGCCGGCTCCGCGAACTGGCTTCGCAGTCGTCCAGCGGAACGGTGGGCGCCACCGAACGGTCGTACATCGACCAGGAGTTTGTGGCGTTGCGTTCGGAAATCGATCGTATCGCAACGGTGACGGAATTCAACGGGCAAGCCTTGACCAGCGGCAGTACGATCAGTTTCACGATGCAGGTGGGCTTCAAGAGCGGCACGGGGAACACGCTGACGATGGACCTGAACCAGCTGACGATTTCCGCGCTGGGCATCAGCAGCGTGAACGTGTCCACATCGGCCAATGCGCAGAGCGCGTTGAGCAACATCGACAGCGCCATCAGCGCCGTGGCCACCGCTCGCGCCGAATATGGATCACTCCAGAATCGGTTCGAAGCCACGATCGCGAATCTGGAGATCTCCAGCGAGAACCTCACCGCGGCCGAATCCCGGATCCGCGATGCGGACATTGCCTATGAGACTTCTCAGTTCACCAAGAACCAGGTCCTCGTGCAAACAGGTATCGCCATACTTGCGCAGGCGAATTCATTGCCGCAGCAGGCGTTGGCGCTACTTCGGTAAGTAATAAGCCATCGGCGTCGCACCCTCTCGGATGAACGAGAGGGTGCGGCGATCGTTGGATCGTAGGGAGGCTGCCATGATACACAGCGTTACACCAAAGGCAGATCCACGCGTTGGGCGGGTTCGCGAGGAAGAGGTCTCGCCTGCCGCAGGGCTAAAGCCGGGCACGAAGGCAAGCGCCCCGGACAATAAGTCGACGTCCCAGCAAGCCGCTGATCGCGCCGTGGTCGATCGGGCTGCGGCGAAGGTCAACGAGATGCTGGTTTTGGGGGATCCGCGACTCCAAATCAAAGTGGACGATGAGACCGAGCGAGTAGTCGTGAAAGTGGTCGAGCAAAATTCCGGCGAGGTGATTCGCCAGATTCCCCCCGAAGAGCTGTTGAAATTGGACAAGTACCTGTCGAGCCCGAAAGGGTTGTTGCTGAGTGAGGAAGCCTAGCTCAGTCGCGAGGGTTATGGAATGGCGGCGATAAGTTTTGGCGGCCTTGGGAACGGACTGGATTTCGGTCAGGTCGTCGACCAACTCGTCAAGGCGGCGCACACACCCGTCGATCGGCTCACCACCAAGAAGGCCGACCTCAATTCGAAATCAACTGATTACGCCACGCTGAGCACAAAGTTGATTGCCTTACAAAGCGCGGCCGATAAAATGCGTCTGGTTTCCAATTTCGACCGCTCCAGCGTGTCGGCGAGCGACTCGACCGTACTCACAGCCACGGGCGCGTCCACGGCCGTTCAGGGAAGCTATACCGTCAAGGTCACACAACTGGCGCAGTCGCATCAGGTGACGAATAAGGCCGCGAAAGCGGTCGCGTCGACCACAACCGATATTGTGAGTGGTGCCTCCGGGACCTTTACGTTTCGTGTCGGCAGTGGCAGCAATCAAACCGTCAACCTGGGCGCCACCGCGACGATTGAGGATCTTAAAACCGCCATCAACGACCTCGGTGCCGGTGTCACAGCGTCGGTCGTCAACGCGGGCAGCGAGTCCTCTCCCGCCTACCGGCTGGTGTTAACGGCCGCCAGTACAGGCGCCAGTAGCGGCGTGACGATTGTGGCGGACGACACCGACCTCGATTTCCTGAACGCTAGCGGAACCGGAGGAACCGATACCTTGCAGGCGGCGCAAGACGCCGTTATCAGCGTGGGAGACCCCAATCTGAATCCGCTGACGTTTCAGCGGAGCAGCAACACCATTACCGATGCCATTGCCGGTGTAACATTGACGCTGGCCAAGACGACAGGCTCGAGTACCGTCGCGGTCAATGTCTCACGGGATGTAGCGGCCGTCCAGACCAATATCAAAGATCTGGCGACGGCCTACAATGAGGTGGTCAAGTTCATCAACGAGCGGAACACGTATGACGTCACCACCAAGAAGGGCGGGATCTTTTTCAACGAGCCAACCGTACGGACCGTGCTCAGCCAATTGAGGACCGCACTCTCCTCTGTCGTGCCGGGATTGACCACCTACACCTCAGTGGGTGAGATCGGCTTTAAAACGGAGCGCGACGGCACACTGACCGTCGACGAGGCCAAGCTGAGTGCGGCGCTCAGTTCAAATTACACAGCCGTCAAGGATCTGTTTGTGAATCAAACCGACAGCGTCGGGATCGCGCAGCTCCTGAACGTGTCGGTGGATTCGCTCGATGACATCGAGTCCGGCGCGTTGACACTGCGGAAGAAGGGCCTTACCAACCAGATCTCGGATCTGACCGACGAGATTACGCGGAAAGAGGATGTCCTTGCGCAGTATGAAGAGCGGCTCCGTCAACAGTACGCTGCGCTCGATGGGCTGCTTAAACAACAGCAAAGTCAGCTTAGTTTCCTCCAGAGCAATTCCGCGTTGACAGGAGGAAACTAAATCGTCCAGGGAAGGGACCTATGCTTACTCAAAATGTGAGACAGTATCAGCAGACCCAGGTGATGACCTCGTCGAGAGTTCAGATCGTCGTGCTGCTCTATGACGCGGCCATCCAATCGATCGAACTGGCTCGGGCGGGGATCGAGTCGAACGACACGAAAGAAAAAGCGCGGTTTTTGGGTCGAGCCATTTCCATTATTGGAGAGCTCAACAGCGTCCTCGATTTCGAGCAGGGCGGCGAGATCGCGCATTCGTTGCACAGGCTTTACGACTACATGCTCAATGAACTGGTCGCGGCGAACGCCCGCAACAAGGCACACCACCTTGATGGCCCACTGCGGTGCTTGACCACGTTACGAGAGGGCTGGCGTGAAATCGCGGCACAACCAGCTCGAATGGCAGGGGTATGACAATCTCAACAAGACGTGAATGTCAGGCGGACATCTTGAGACTGACCAAGTCTGCGGTTGAGGCGGCAGAACTCGGACGATGGGATGCCGTGGTTCAATGTTACCGAGATCGCGGCGTGCTTTTGGAGGCAATGCAGAGTCCGATGGGGGATGCCGGTGATCTCCTGAAACTCGATGAACAAGTCCGTCACCGCGCGCATATCGTTCAAGCCGTGATGGCGTCGCTCTTGGGCGAGGTCGCGGCGACCAGGCGGCGATTGCACGGACTGCGTCAGCGACTTGGTGCGGCTGCTTCAACGCCCAAGACCGTGTCGGTTGAAGCATAGCCGGAATCAGGAACGGGCAATGGCCATCGATGTGAAAATGCTTCACAACCTTGTCCGTTTGTCCAGCCCACAAGTCTCGGAGGGCGGTGCCTCCTCCCTTCGCCCAGAGTCGGCCTCCTCAACAACGGTTCTACTTGTCGCCGCTCCGATCATCCTTCGAGCGTCCATCTGGAAAAAACTCGGCCCGGGCGTGACGGTCCAATCATATGGGCATAAGGACTTTTCGCTCGACCGAGATACCTCAGATGACCGTACACTCGTGATCTATCAGATCGGCGCCCGTTTTGCCGATGCACGTAAGTCTCTCGCCCGCATGGTCCAGGCGCGACACAACCTCTGTATCATTCTGCTCGGCGGACCCATCGGCTCAGATCGAACTGCCAGGCTGTTACGGGATGGTGCGTTTGACTATCTGACCTGGCCGTGCACTGCGGCCAGAGTGACGGAGTCGATAGCGCGTGGTGTGACGTACCAGCGTGCCATCCGCGAGGTGAGGCATCTATCCGGCGAACGGCCCCGGGTCACACAGGAACCGGCACATGATCGCGGTGCACCGCAATCGTACGGCCGACAGCTTTCGGCGCTGCACCAACTTACCGAAGAACTGGCGGCATCGCGTGATGAGAATGGGATCGGCAAAACGCTGACCCGCGGGTTACGGACCTTGGTCGATACGGATATGATCGGGATCGCCAGATCAAACCGCAGACAAGTATGGGTCTGGTGTGATACCCAAGATCTGGAACCTGAAGCGCGCGCACGGCGCTATTTGCTTCGCCGCCTCGGTCGCCTGCCTGCCGAGAGTACTCGTCCGTCGACTCCGCATCAGCGCGCGCACGCGCGGCATCTTCGTCTCGTACCACGTTCAGGGTCTCAACGACCGCAGCCGATCGAGGCGCCGGCGAACAGCCATGAAAGTAGTTTGGCTATTGGGCAGGAAGCGGGTCTTTTCCTCGTTCGTAAGAGGGGCGTAGAACCCCTCACCCAGCAGGAACGGCAATTACTCGATACTGTCGGTACCGCGCTCGCGCTTTCTTTGCAGAATCTCGACGCGAATCATCGCACACAGGATATCGCCATGCGTGATCCGCTGACGGAAATACTCAACAGACATGCGTTTGAGGGGGCGTTGACACGGGAATTGAAAGTCGGGCTTCGCTACGGAGTTCCGGCCTGTCTTTTGTTATTGGATCTGGATTATTTCAAGACCGTGAACGAGCGTCTTGGGCACGCAGCCGGAGATCATGTGCTCCGGACGGCTGCCGAGGTGATACGAAACACGGTACGTGATATTGATGTTGTCGGTCGATACGAGGGCAACACATTCGCAGTCATCCTTCCGCATACTGATCGGGGGCAGACTCGTGTCCTAGCGGAACGGTTGCGAGCGCGCATCGAGCAACACCTGTTTGCAGTCGAGGCGGGACAAGTCCGTACCACTGCCAGCATAGGTTTGGCTGCCATTCCCGACATCGCCGTTGCGTCTTGTGCGGATTGGATGGGTGCCGCTGACTCTGCGCTGAATCATGCCAAAGCTCAGGGTCGGAACTGTGTCGTCCTCCATACGCCGAAACCGCCAGCTTTGGCATGCGTGGCCTCGCTGAGTCTTGCGGCATAATGCCTGAAAGCAAGATGACCATGGCACCACCGACCGTCCCCTCATCACCCAAACCCAAGCACGCCGTAGACGAACGGCGTGAATGGATCAGAATCGAGGATCGGGTGCTCATGGAATACCGCCTGGTGGACGAGCCGGTGATTGCAACCGGTGTCGATGAGGGGGGCGCCACCCCGGACACGATCACGGCGGCAGTGACGAAACCGACAGCGGATCTTTTGGCTCGATCCGGCGAATCGTTGATGGACTCACCGGTGTTGCCTTGGATGATGAAGGTCGACTATCTCCTCGGAGTCATCCTCAACTCTCTCGCGACGATCGCGCCGTCCAGTGTCGCGATGGCGAGGCTGATGGATGTCAATCTGAGCGGAGGAGGAGTGGGCTTCGTGTCCTCCCGTGAATTCGCCGCCGGAGACCGATTATCGGTCAAGATGATCCTGCCTCCCTTTACTCCCGTGCATGCTGTCGCGCAAGTTATCCGATCGACGCTGAATCCTCAGGGACAGGGCTGGGATTTGGCCACAGAGTTTGTTGAGATCAGCGTGGACGGTCAGGAGCACCTCATCCGCCACATCCTCCACACACAGGCGGAACGCTTGCGTGCACGTCGTGCACATCCCGGCTAGGAGAAAAAGAGTTCATGGAAACCGCGGGCCTCACGGAGGGATCCAGGCGGCACCGCACGAGCGGAGACAAACCCAGGGAACGTTCATGAACCAGCTCAATATTAAAGAGATCATCGGCAACATTGAGAATCGGATCGACGACCATCGGCTTGTGAACGCAAGAATCACAAGCGAGATCACCATTCTTTCGCTGAACGCGACCATAGAAGCGGCGAGAGCCGGTGATGCAGGCAGAGGATTTGCCGTGGTTGCGACAGAGGTGAAAAACCTGGCCACGCAAGCCGCCGACGCTTCCAAAGCATTGAGCTCAATACGGGAGGAAACGAGCGAATTGAATCGGCGATTCATGGATAAAGAACACGATCGCCTTTCAGAGATGGCACAGACACTGGTGCAGTTGATCGTACGCAATCTGTACGAACGCACCGCCGACGTTCGGTGGTGGGCGATGGATGAAGCCTTGGTCAACGGTCTCGAAGCTGCCGATGGAACTGCTCTCCATCATGCAGCCGAACGACTCGGGCTGATCAATCGATATTATTCGGTCTATCTCAACCTTGTCTTGGTCGGAATCGACGGAAAGATCATGGCCTGCTCGCACCCGGAGAAGTTTCCCAAGGTCACCAGGGCCGATGCGACCAGATGCGCGTGGTTTCAGAAAGCCATGGCGACGACGAACGGCGACCAGTACGTGGTCGACGACATCGGTCATGACTCACTCCACGGCGACAAACTGGTCGCGGTGTATGCCGCCGCCGTTCGGAAGGAGGGGAAGCCGAACGGAAAGATCATCGGTGTTCTAGGAGTGGTGTTTGATTGGGAAGAGCAAGCCAGAATTATTGTTCAAAAAGAACCGGCGATATCCGAAGCTGCATGGAAACGTACCCGCGTGATCCTGCTGGACAACAAGCTGCGGGTGATCGCGGCATCCGATGATCAAGGAATACTGTTGCCCTTCGCGCTCCAACATCAAGGACGTGAACGAGGCCATTACGTGAACGACAAACACGACGTGGTCGCGTATGCCAAAACGCTCGGCTATCAGGAATACGACGGCCTCGGATGGTATGCGGTGATCGTGCAAGGGCTTCGATGATGAGAAGGCGCAAACGCCGTGCAAGTGTCCAGTGTACGCGCGCTGGAAGAACGGCTCCGCATGTGAAGATCACGAATGACGATTGACAGGAAACACCGCCAGGAACATTCAGGCCGTTCAACCGAATCAAGCTGCTTGCGGCAAGGAGCCGCGCAGCAACTGTGCCAGCGCTTCGGCGGTTTTCGTGAGCGCGACGGCAGCCGGAGATGATGGCGCATGCTGAACCACCGGGACGTACGCTCGTACCGCTTGCTCCATTGCGGAGTCCTCGGGAATCTCGCCTAATAATGTCAAGTCACCTCCCACATATTCTTTGAGCAGCTTCTTGAGCTGCGGCACATTGACGCGAGCACGCCCGGTAACACGATTGAGGATGAGAGCCGGTTGAAACACGCTCAAGGTAGCCTCCGCAATCGACCGGCCGGATTCATCGGTCTTGCCCGCAACGTCCAATACTTCCTCCACGCTGCTGTAATCCCGGTTCGCCAGTCCTTCTGCCATGACATCGCGCGTCAAGAACATCGACAAGACTCGACGGATTGCGGCCAGTTTGATGAAGCGATAGAGGTCCAGGACGGAGGTGGGGTCCGGCGTAGCCACGGCGAGGTGATGGTCGGCCATCAGAAAAAAATCCAGCGTATGGTAGCTCGTTCCCGCCCCAATATCGACGACGATCACGTCGGCGTGGATATCTTGGAAGTTTCGAATAAGACGCCGCTTTTGTGAATAGGACATATTGGCAGTCGCAAGGGTGTCGCCTGTCCCTGGAATAATGCGCAACGATGGGTGAATGGGAAGCTGTTGAGCTAGTGCGTCCAGCTGTTCGACTCGACGGTTGAGAAAGTCAGTGAGGGTACGCGCAGGGTTGGGGAGGCCCAGCAGCACATGGGCGTCGGCGCCTCCAATGTCGAGGTCGGCGAGGACCACCTGCCTGCCTTTTTGCGCTAAGACCAGAGCCAGGTTGGCTGCGACCACACTTTTGCCAACCCCTCCTTTGCCGGACGCGACGGAGATGATGCGTGCCATTGAGTTCAGTTCCTATTCGTTCGGGGTGAATACCACACCTTCTTCGGTAACCGGCTGAGAATCCTGAATAGACGCGGCCCATCCCGGTGCGGCCAGAGGAAGGTGACGGCATGATGGAAAGCCGATCATGGCAGGGCGCTCAAGTTTCCGAACCGCTACGCCGATACCACAGTCGGCATGAATAATGACGTATCAGCAGCAACGACGAGCCAGCTGGAAGGAAGTCCCGCCCGGGACGGAGAAATCTTAACCGTCATGGAAGTGGCGCGGTTTCTACGGGTGCCGAAATCCACCGTCTACAAACTCGCACGGGTCGGTGAACTGCCGGCGTCCAAGATCGGTAAACATTGGCGATTCCTGCGCCGTGACATTCATGAGTGGATGCACAGCCGATCCAGGCAAGGCTAGTGGCTCTATGAGGTGCTGTCAGGTTCATCGGCAGAACGACCATTCCTTCGCTCTCACGTTCCAGAGGGTACTCAGGACATGAGCGGTGGGCATGATCCTGCCGGCACTGTCATCGCTGGAACGCACATTTCTCCACGCAAGTCGACTATCTCCTGCAGGCCTAGTGAAATCGATGACCCACCGAGCTTTCCGGGGGTCAGGTCGTGTGGCGAATGTGCCGATATGTGGCGAGGCGTTGCGAGGTCGCTGGAAGACCGAATCGTCGCGTGATCGCCGGACCATGGGCCACTACCGCTGTGACCGCCGTATGAGACAAAGGAGGCGTTATGCCAGCCGATCCGAACATGAAGATCCTCGTCGTCGATGACATGGTGACGATGAGGAGAATCGTCAAGAACATTTTGAAGCAGCTTGGGTTTGCCAATTTAGAAGAGGCAGAAAACGGACAGGAAGCTCTGCAAAAGTTGCGGGCAGACACGTATGGATTCGTCGTCTCGGATTGGAACATGCCGGTCATGACGGGTATCGACATGCTTCGCGCGATCCGTGCGGACGAGAAGCTCAAGGCCACGCCTGTGCTGATGGTGACGGCCGAGGCTCAGCAAAGCAACTTGGTTGAGGCCGTGCAGGCGGGAGTGAGCAATTACATCGTCAAACCCTTTACGGCTGAGACACTGCAGGAAAAGATCGCGAAGATCTTCAAATAGATTCGGGCGACCAAAGGGCATCCGAGCCGTCGGGGATGGAGGTCGTGTGGAGAACCAGGGACACAAGTTGTACGGAGAACTCGGTGAACTGGCTCGCTTTGTCGAGAAGGCGATGACGACGATTTCGCACGCCGGTCCTCAGATCGTGGCCAGCAGCGCGCAATTGCCGGCGGCCTCATCACATCTCAGCGAGCTCAATCGGATGACGGAGACCGGAACCCTCGAGGTCATGCGTCTGACCGAGATGATCCAAGACAATCGCGACCGAGTGGCGAAGGATCTCTGTTCCGTCGTCGACACGCTACAGGCAATCGATTGCGTGAAGCTCGCAGAACGTCTGGAGAAGGTGAGCATCGTGATCGCGCAGGACGCCAAGCACTTGACGGAAATCATGACCGCTCTCTCCTTTCAAGATCTTGTCGCTCAACGAGTCAAGAAGCTTGTGACCATCCTTGATGAGGTGCAGAACAAGCTGATGGAACTGGTCGTCGTCTTCGGGCTCCAACAAAACGGCGAACAAGTCACTTCCACCGGAACGGCCGGCCACTTGCTCAAACAACTCGAGGACTCCAAAACGACGGCCATGAAGCAAAAAGTCGCCGACGATATCTTGGCTCAATTCGGGTTCAAATGAGGCGCTCACGCAATGGATATTGCGACAATTCTTGGAGTGGTGATTGCAATCGGCTCCATCGTCGGAGGCCAGGCGCTCGAAGGCGGCCATCTGGGTTCGATCATGCAGTTGACCGCCTTTATCATTGTGATCGGCGGCACAGTCGGCGCCATTTGCGTGCAGAGTCCCTTGCCGGTCATCGTCAAGGCAGCCGGTAGTCTGTCTCTCGCCTTCGCCGGTCCCCGCGTCGACAACAAGGGGAACATCAAACTCATCATCGACCTCGCGAACGTCTCACGAAAACAAGGTCTGCTCGCGCTCGAGGGAAAGCTGAAAGACATCCATGATGCGTTCATGAAAAAGGGGATTCAACTCATTGTCGATGGAACCGACCCGAAAGCCGTGCATGAGATCCTCGAGATCGAGGTGGAGCAGCATGAGGAGCAAGGCATCTTGGCGGCCAAAGTGTGGGAAGCCGCAGGAGGGTATTCGCCGACCGTCGGGATTCTTGGCGCCGTCCTCGGACTGATTCACGTGATGGAAAATTTGGCCGACCCCTCAAAGCTCGGCAGTGGTATCGCGGTGGCCTTCGTCGCCACGGTCTATGGTGTGGGAGCCGCCAACCTCTTCTTCTTACCCATTGCGAACAAGATCAAGCTCAAGCTGAAGGAGGAGGCAGGCTCCCGTAATTTGGTCATCATGGGACTTGTCGGACTTGCCCAAGGGGAAAACCCTCGACTGCTACAGGAAAAGCTGGAAGGTTTTCTGCCGCACAATGAGCGGACAAAGGAAACGAAGAAATGAGGTCCTTCGTGAAGCGTGGTTCGTATCTTGTCGACGTCATGAGCGGAAACTATGACGACGCTTCGCGAGTCACGCTTCACGCGGTGCGGTAATAAATGGCGAAGCACAAGCACGAGGAGCATGAAAACCACGAGCGTTGGCTGGTCTCGTATGCCGACTTCATCACCTTGTTGTTTGCGTTCTTCGTCGTCATGTACTCGATTTCTTCGATCAATGAAGGAAAGTACCGAACCGTCAGCGAATCGATCAAGGCTGCGCTGAATCCGCTCGCCAATCGTTCGGGTGCGAACCGGGTATTCGGCGTCGGTGAGGCAAGGCTGGTGCAGCAGGGGAGGAATCCAACGGACGCCAAGGAAGTCACGATTCGACATATCCGCCAAGTGTTCCAAGGTATCAAGGATAAGCAACTGAAAGACTTGGCGGCGTTCGTCACCGTCGTCCAGACCGTTAATGGAGACATCGTCATTACGATCCCAGATAAACTGCTTTTTAACAGTGGGGAAGCGACGATACGAGCAGAAGCTCTTCCATTTCTTGAAGGATTGAGCGGGGCCATTCTGGAATTGAACCGACATGCCCGCGTTGAAGGACATACGGATAATGTGCCGATTCGGACAGCGCAATTTCCTTCCAATTGGGAACTGTCATCCACCCGGGCTGTGATGGTCGTCAGGGTTCTGTCCGAGCTCTATGGAGTCCAATCGGATCATCTCGCTGCGGTGGGGCATGCCGACACCAGGCCTGTGACAGCCAATCTGGATCCTGAACAGCGGGCTAAGAATCGTCGAGTAGAGGTCGTCATTCTTGAGCAGCCGCCTCCCGCGCCTCTTCTCCAGACGGGAAATGAGACGGATCAATCCGGGCCATCGGATGATGGGCCGCTGAACTCCTTGCAGCCGCCTCCGGAGACGTCCGGCAATGGCCGGACACCTTAGCGCATCTCGGGGTTTTTACGGCAGGTGGACTCTCAAGTCTTGATCAGAAGCAGCCGACAATATGTCTTAGTGACTACAGGGGAGAGAGATCACGATGACGGAGGAACCGATTGCATCTAAGGCACACCGGGCGGAAGAGCCGAACGGCAGGCACCTGGCTCCAGACGGCGATCTCACCATTTTCGAGGCGGCGGAGTTCAAGGCGGACTTGCTCAAACTATTTCAGAACGATGGGCTGGTTTCACTCGATCTTGGGAAAGTCTCACGGGCAGATACCGCAATCATCCAGTTGCTATGGGCCGCGCGGAAACGGGGCCGGATGTTTGTCACGGGTCTTTCCCGAGATCTGCAAGCAAGATTGACTCAACTCGGATTTTCCGAACCGCTCAGCGAATAGTTCGACGCCGGGTTTACGATTGGACAGAAGACGATGACCGACAATGTTGAATGTTCAGCCGGCAGCGGCGAGATGGGCGACGTAGCCAAGCTCCACGAGCATCGACAGGCGTGGGAGGCATTTGCGGCGTGCGCCGTGCGCTTGATACCGGTGTTGAAAGCTCAGATGACGGCCGTCACCGACGAAACCGAGCGGGCTACGATGGACTTAGTGCTGAATCTCCACCTGCTGGCATCTCCAGAAGTGGAGGCTTCGCCGCACGAGAGGTCGGCCTGTGTGTCAAAAATCGTGATGGCGATGCAGTTTCAAGATATCACGCGACAAAAGCTGGAACATGTCGGGCAAGCGTTGGATCAATGGAGCCGACATCTTCAGGCGCTGATGCGAGGACCGGATGACGACAGCGCGAAGCAGGAAATCGCCGCGCTGGAACAGCTTGAGCAACACTACACGATGGAAGAAGAACGCCGTCTTCACACGGCAGCGTTGACGCCCGACTATCAAGAGCCGGTGCCGGTCGACATGCCGGTGAAGGAGCCCGATTCCGTCACGCTGTTCTAGGCGAGTCACCCATGAAACCAGCAGGAAGGCCTCAAAAAAGACAGGCACATGACGGTGGAGGATCAGCATGAGCAAGACAGCCCTCGTTGTCGATGATTCACCCACCATGCGCCAAATGGTGGCGTTCACGCTTACCAACGCCGGGTTCACGGTCGTCGAGGCCGAACACGGGAAGGATGCCGTCAACAAGGTCGCAGCCGGTCCGAAGATGGACATCGTCGTCACCGATCTCAATATGCCGGAGATGGACGGCATTACGCTCATCAAGGAACTGCGCAAGCTGGCGGCGTTCAAGTTTACCCCCATTCTTATGCTGACCACCGAGTCTGCGGTGGAGAAGAAGCAGGCGGGGAAAGAAGCCGGGGCCACTGGATGGATCGTGAAGCCGTTTAATCCTGAACTGTTGCTAAAAACCATCGCCAAGGTGCTGCCGGCATGATGGGTCACATGTATCTCGTGAAGCGTGAAGTGTCCGAATCGGATCAATCAAGCGCTTCACGAACGACGCTCGTCTCGCTGAGTCGAGGCGAGCCTCACGAACGACAGGATTCAAGATGAGCAGCGATTTCGCGCAATTTCAGGATGCGTTCTTTGAAGAAGCCGCCGAACATCTCGCGGTGGTCGAAGAGGGATTGTTGCAACTGGAACGGCATCCTGAAGACTTAGACCTGCTAAACAAGATCTTTCGCTCCGCCCACTCCATTAAGGGCACGAGCGGCATGTTCGGTTTCAACGCCGTCGCACAGTTTACCCATAAGATGGAGACGCTGCTCGATCTGCTCAGAAATGGGCAGAAGGCCGTGTCACCGGCGATTGCCGATCTGTTGCTCCGGTCCATAGACTGTCTCAAGACGTTGATCGATGCCGTCAAAACCGGTGTGTCGGTGGACAACGAGGCGGCCCAACGGCTCACGACGGAATTGACCGCTGCCAGTGTGTTAAAAACTCCGTCGGACGGTTCCACAGGAGAATCAGAGAAGCCGTCGTCTTCGCCATCGGCTGACGGGTCGCATCTCTTTGCTATTGACTGGACCCCGCCAGAATGGATGTTTCAGCGCGGCCTCGACCCGCTGCAAGTCTTCAAAGAGCTACAGGATCTCGGCACATTATTGCAAGTAGAGGTGGATGCCTCCAGGTTACCGGATTTGGATGAGGTGGACCCGGAGAAGTGCTACTTGACGTGGAAGATGCAGCTCGCTACCGCCAAGGACCGAAAAGTCGTTGAGGCGGTATTCGAGTTTGTCCGGGAAGACAGCAAGCTGACGATTGAAGAACGTGAATCGTCATCCGTGAAACGTATTTCGTCCTCGGATTGGAACGCTTCACGAGGTACGAACGACGAGCAACGCGTCGAAGACGGAGAGCCGAAGCCCCTCGGAGAGATTCTGGTCGAGAGCGGCGTGGTGTCCCGCGAAACGTTGGACAGCGCGCTGGCACAGCAAAAGCGGGTCGGCCAGATCCTCATCGAACAACACGCCGCTACGCCACAGCAGGTCGAGCAGGCGCTGCAAAAACAGCGGCAACAGGAATCCACGGCTCAAGCCAAGAAAACCGACACGACGTCCATTCGTGTGGATACAGCCAAGATCGACAAGCTCATCAATTTGGTGGGTGAACTCGTGATCACCCAGTCGATGTTGAGTGATCTGGGAGCACGGTTCGAGATGCGGCAGCTGCCGGTGCTGCTTGAGCGAATGGTGGAGCTGGAGAGGAACACCCGCGAGATTCAAGAGCGTGTCATGGGGATCCGCATGCTTCCAATCGGAACGGCATTCAGCCGCTTCCCTCGGCTGGTGCGCGATCTATCGGCGAAGATGGGGAAGAAAATTCAGTTGGTTTTATCGGGTGAAGAAACCGAATTGGACAAAACCGTCATCGAATCCATCGGCGATCCTCTGACGCATCTCGTCAGGAACTCAGCCGACCATGGCGTGGAGCTGCCGGAGGAACGCCTCGACAGCAACAAGCACGAAACCGGCACGATCAAGCTGAATGCATTTCATGAGGGCGGAAACATCTGCATCACGGTGGAAGACGACGGGCGTGGCCTGAGCCGTGAGAAGATCGTCGCGAAGGCGATCAAACAAGGGCTGATCGGGGAGAACGACAAGCTGACGGACGATCAGATCTGGCTGCTCATTTTCAAACCCGGGTTCTCGACCGCGGAGAAAGTGACGGACGTATCCGGGCGAGGGGTCGGGATGGATGTCGTGAAGCGGAACATCGATGCTCTGGGAGGCACGATCAGCATCAAGACCATGGCGGGAAAGGGGACGACCTTCACCTTGAAACTGCCCCTCACCCTGGCGATCATCGAAGGCATGACCGTCCGGATCGGGCGAGAAACATACATCGTGCCGCTGCTCTCGATTCTGGAGTCCATTCAGCCGAAGCGAGAAGCGGTGAAAACCGTCGTCGGCAAAGGGGAGCTGATCAATGTCCGCGGCACCTTTCTGTCGATGGTGCGTCTGTACGAGGTATTCAATCTACAACCGGAGTATACGGATCCGGCGAAGAGCATTCTGCTCATCCTGGAGACGGAGGGCGAGCGAGTGGCAGTGATGGTGGATGAAATTATTGGCCAGCAGCAGGTCGTCATCAAGAGCATGGAGCAAAACTTCCACAAGGTCGAAGGAATTGCCGGCGCCACCATTCTCGGAGACGGCACGGTGGGCTTTATTCTGGACGTGCGGGGAATGCTGGAAATCGCCCGCAGAGGCGAAGCGGTGGCAGCGTGAGACCATCCCGAATAGTGAGGCATATCAACGAGGAGCTTGAATAGCTCGACAGGACGATTCGTCGTAAAGGAGGGCCGATGGCAGCATCGACGACAGAAAGCGCGACCAAAGAGCTCAATCAGCGGATCGGGCTGACCACGGACGGCAGTCAGTTTTTGACGTTCAATCTGGGTGACGAATTCTACGGCGTCGATATTCTGCGCGTGCAAGAGATCAAGGGGTATACCGCTGTCACCAAGATCCCCAACACTCCGGCCCATATCAAGGGCGTCCTTAATCTGCGCGGGACCATCGTTCCCATCGTCGAGCTTCGCACCAAATTCAGCTTGCCGACAATCGAGTACACACCCTTCACAGTCATTATCGTCGTCGTGGTGCGTGACAAGGTCATGGGGCTCGTCGTCGATTCAGTTTCCGACGTCCTGAACATCGACGCGAAAGAGATTCAATCTCCCCCAAAATTTGGGGCCAAAGTCGATGTGACCTTTATCAGCGGCATCGGGAAGTCCGGCGATAAACTCGTGGCTTTGCTGGATATCGACCGGTTGCTGATGGACGGAGAGTTGCCGGAGAACGGCGGCTCGGCTGCTGCTTAGTTATCGATGGCCGGAACTGCATCACAAGGCGAAGGATGACGCGTGCGTTTGCACCGTGAAGTGAGGATGGAGCCAGAAAAGGTGGATGTGTGGTGGGGAAGAAACACGTGGAATGGATCGCGATTAGCCCGGTGCTGCTCTCATACGAGTGGACGCCATAAAGGAGGAGTATCGTGAATACCCTGCGGAATCTTAAGACCAGATCCAAGCTGCTGATCAGCTTCGGGCTCGTGGGGCTGCTTTTGGTAGCGGTCGGAGTGCTGTCGATCACCGGCATCGACAAGCTGAATCAGCGAATGAACGTAATTTACAAGGTGAATCTGACCTCGCTCAAGCTGCTTGGAGATCTGCATGGGCAGGCTGAACGGATGAGCGCGCTCGTGGCCTGGCACATTCTCGCGTATGACTCGACGACGATGGCCAAATGGACCCAGGAAATCGGCAAGCTCGACGAAGATGTCGATCGCTTTGTAACAGAGTATCAGCCGCTTATCGTCGCGGAATCGGAACGTGGGATCTATGAGCGTTTCAAAACCAGCTGGGCTGAATATAAAGAGATCCGCACAAAAGTCATGCAGCTGAGCTCGAACTTCAGCAAAGATGGTGCGGCTGAGATCCAGCGGACCGAGTTGGCCCAGAAACTTGCCGGTATTCTGGAAGCGATCAACGGCCTGACTCACGAGAACGAAGTCCAAGCCAAGGAAACGTTCGACACCAGTTTAGAAATGGCCTCTACTCTTCATACCACCAATATCATCATCATGGGTGCCGGCCTGCTCTTAGGAATGTTCTTAGGTTGGCTCATCTCGCGCTCAGTAGCCGGAGGATTGAGCGATATTTTGAAGGCGGCGCAAGCGCTGGGAGCGGGCAACCTGACGGCACGATCAAGCATCACGACCAAGGACGATATCGGCGGCCTCGCCGAAGCATTCAACCGGATGGGGGAACAGATCGAATCGAATGTGAAGGAGTCGCTCGAGTCCAAATACAAGATGGCCGCACTGGATCGAGCGGAAGCCGTGATTGAATTGAATACAGACGGCACCATTATCACAGCCAACCAGAACTTCCTCAGCTGTTTGGGCTACACCCTCGACGAAATCAAAGGCCATCATCATCGGATGTTCGCCGAGCCCGCGTATGCCGCGTCGACCGAATATCAGGCTTTTTGGGCCAAACTCAACCGTGGGGAGTTCGATGCCGGTGTCTATCGCCGGGTTGGGAAGGGAAGCAAGGAAATTTGGATTCAGGCCTCCTACAACCCGATGTTGGACGGCGATGGAAAAGTGTCAAAGGTTGTCATGTTCGCCGCCGACATCACCGGCCAAAAGCAGGCGCAGAACGAGGTGGAAAAACTTATCGGCGCCGCCGCCACAGGGAATCTCTCGGATCGAATCAATACCGGACGGTTCCAAGGGTCAGCGAAGGATCTCGTGTCCAGCTTTAACCAGCTGCTCGATGCCGTCTCTAAGCCGCTGCACGAAGCGCAGATCGTCTTGACGGCGCTCGCCTCCGGCGACCTGACCAAGCAAATGACGGGCGCGTATCAAGGCGAGTTCGACCAGATGAAGATGAGCCTCAATACGGCGATCACGCAATTGACTCAAACGGTGTCGCTTGTGCGCGACGCGGTCGAAGCCGTCACAGCCGGAGCGGAAGAAATCAGCAAGGGCAGTGATGATCTCGCGCAACGGACCAGCGAGCAGGCCGGGGCCTTGGAGGAAACTTCCGCATCAATGGAAGAAATGACGTCCACCGTCAAACAGAACGCCGATAACTCCAAGCAAGCGAATCAGTTGGCCATCGCGGCGCGAGATATCGCCAACAAGGGAGGAGCGGTTACCACCAGGGCGGTCGATGCGATGGGAGAGATCAACAAGAGCAGCAAAAAAATCGCCGATATCATCACCGTTATCGACGAAATCGCCTTCCAGACGAATCTGTTGGCATTGAATGCCGCCGTGGAAGCGGCTCGAGCGGGGGAACATGGGCGAGGGTTCGCGGTGGTGGCAGCCGAGGTGCGGAATTTAGCCCAGCGCTCCGCGACCGCTGCCAAAGAGATCAAGGGCTTGATCAATGAGTCCATCCAACGCGTTACGGACGGCACCGAATTGGTCAATCAGTCCGGGAAGACGCTTGAGGAGATCGTCGGGTCCGTCAAGCGCGTCACCGACATCATCGCCGAGATCAGCGCGGCGTCACAGGAGCAAGCCAGCGGTATCGATCAGGTGAACAAGGCGATTATGCAGATGGACGAGGGCACCCAGCAGAATGCCGCTCTGGTCGAGGAAACCGCCTCTGCCAGCCAGTCGATGAAGGAACAGGCCAAAGAGTTGATGCGGCAAGTGGAGGTATTCAAGGTCCAGCAGTCTGAAAACAGGCGCGCAGTAGAGGCGACGAAGAGCGCGGTGGCCGGCAAACAACCGGCCAAGCCGGCGGTGAGCACATACAATCTGAAGACGACGAAGAGGCCGGCGACCTCTGCCCGATCAGCCGAAGAGCATCAGCCGGTCGCTCTGACATCGGGCAGCGGCAGGGACCGTCGCGACAAGGCAGACGAGTTTGAGGAGTTTTAAAGAGGCGGTCATCTCCTCAGAGTATGGATGATGAAGTGATTGGGTTACGGCAGGCCGGATGTCCAATGTTCAGTGGAGCGCGGGACATCACGCCGGCTGCGAGATACGATTCGACGGGGCAGCCGGGGCCAGCCAATGCGAGGCTGCGGAGGCTGGTTGCGTAACAGCTCATCAGCCTGAATTTCAGGTCCAGTCAGGGGCATACCAAGTGGATTACAAAATCACAGCCAAGGAATTTGAACATTTCCGGACACTTATTTATGACGAGAGCGGAATCTCGCTCAACGAGCAAAAGCAAAGTTTGCTGGAGTCCAGGTTAGCTAAACGCCTGCGGGAGCTCGGGCTCGAGACCTTTTCGCAGTATTACGACAAGGTGACGGTGGATCCGACGCAGGAAGAGTTCACTCGGATGCTGGATTTAATTTCAACCAACAAGACCGATTTCTTCCGCGAGCCCAAACACTTTGACTTTCTCCGTGACGTCATTCTGCCGGAGTTGATGCCGCAGAAACGTATCCGTATTTGGTCGTCTGCCTGCTCGACCGGGGAAGAACCTTACACGATCGCGATGACGCTCTTTGAGGGCGTTCATAACCCGCTGGAATGGGATTTCAAGATTCTGGCGTCCGACCTGTCGACACGCGTTCTGGCCAAGGCATCAGCGGGTGTTTACGACGAAGACCGATTTCGAGACGTGCCTCCGACCATGCTGAGGCGGCATTTTCTTCGCGGGTGCGGCGAGAGCAAGGGTTGCTATAAGGTCAAGCCGCACTTGGCTTCCATGATCCGCTTTCGGCGACTCAATTTGATGGATGATGATTTCCCCATCAAGAACCCGCTGGATTTGATTTTCTGTCGAAACGTCATGATCTATTTCGACCGTCCGACCCAAGAAACACTCGTCAATAAATTTTACCGGTACCTGAAACCGGGCGGATATTTGTTCATTGGACACTCTGAAAGCCTTCAATGGGTCAAGCATGCCTTCAAAGCCTTGGAGCCGACAATTTATCAAAGAGAGCGATGACCGCGCATGTCACAGCCTGAAGCCGATCAATTTTCCCATATCCGACGGATGCGTGACAGGCGCTTCCCTCACGAAATCGCATCGATTCTTCCTGGAGAATTCTTTGTCAGCCGTGAACCGATGGTCGTCTATACCGTGCTCGGCTCATGCATCTCAGCGTGTATCCGGGATCCGATCGTCAGAGTGGGCGGGATGAACCATTTCATGCTCCCGGAACCGAAAGAGAATGCCCATGACTCTTGGGGGGAATCGACTCGTTATGGCTCCTTTGCCATGGAGTCTCTCATCAATGAAATCCTCAAACGCGGCGGGATCAAAAGTCGCTTGGAGATCAAACTGTTTGGGGCGGGGAGAATTTACGACGGACACATCGACGTGGGAGACAAGAACGCGAAATGGGTGATTCAGTACCTGAAGAGCGAAGGTCTGACCGTGTTGAAAACCGATTTGGGGGATGTCTTCCCAAGAAAGGTGTATTACTTCACCGAATCGGGGCGTGTGCTCTTGAAAAAACTCGAGCGGATCAAAAATCGAACGATCTTCGAACGCGAAAATGAATACGCCACACGCATCCAGCAACGTGAGCAACAGCCGGCGGAGGACGTGACACTGTTCTGATCGATCGTGAGGCATGGTTTAGATCCCGTCGCTTGCAGGGATGGAGCGAGATGCTTCACGAATCACGAGGTACGGATGAAGAAGATTCGCGTCTTGACGATCGACGATTCAGCGCTGATTCGGCAAGTCCTGGCGACTCTCTTATCGAAGGATCCGGAAATTGAAGTGATCGGGGCCGCGCCTGACCCCTATATCGCGCGAGAAAAGATTAAGGCCTTGAGTCCTGACGTGCTGACGCTCGATGTAGAAATGCCAAAAATGGACGGCCTGACGTTCTTGGAGAAGTTGATGCGTGGGCATCCGATGCCGGTGGTGATGGTCAGCTCTCTGACGGAAGCCGGCTGTCAAACGACGTTGCGTGCACTGGAGCTCGGCGCCGTGGATTTCATTACGAAGCCCAAGATCGACCTTCGAGAAGGCATGGAGGAGCTCGCGCAAGATCTGATCGCCAAGGTTAAAGCGGCCGCGGTAGCCCGCATCCGGGCTTCAACGCCGAATCGAGGAGCGGAAGGATCTGCGACAAGAAGTGAATGGCGAGAGACGGTATATAATTCTTCTTCCGCGATGATCAAGACGACCGACACCATCATTGCCATCGGCTCATCGACCGGCGGAACAGAGGCGGTGAAGCAAGTGTTGGAAATGCTTCCGCCTCATACACCCCCCATCCTGATCACGCAGCACATGCCGGAACGCTTTACGAAGACATGGGCTGATCGGTTAAACAGCCTCTGCCGGATCTCCGTAAAGGAAGCTCAAGATGGAGACAGTGTATTGCCTGGACATGCGTTGATCGCCCCAGGAAATTATCACATGACGTTGGTCAGGAGCGGGGCCCGGTACACGGCGCGCATCAACCAAGAGCCACCGGTCAATCGTCATCGCCCGTCGGTCGATGTGATGTTTGCATCGGTAGCGCGCTATGCCGGCGCCAACGCGATTGGGGTGATCTTGACCGGAATGGGAGGCGACGGCGCCAAGGAAATGTTGACGATGAAGCAGGCCGGCGCGTTTACGATTGCACAAGATGAAGCGAGTTGCGTCGTATTCGGTATGCCGAAAGAGGCGATCAAAGCGGGCGCCGTCGACAAGGTTCTACCGCTGGATGACATTGCCGGCGCCATCCTTACCCACGTGAGCCGCGGTTGACCCCGGAGTCGCTATGGCGATCACTCAACGGATCACACACAACGCGACATTGATAGACATCGACGACGTCTTCACGTACCGTAATCGCAAGGATTTCTCCTCTGCGGTGACGCATTTCAGGGAGTCCGGAGGCAGGCATCTCATCGTCAATCTGCACGAGGTGACCTACATGGATAGTGCCGCAGTGGGTCTCCTGGCGTTGACGTCTCAGCAGCTCACGGCGGACAACCGAAGCATCAGCCTCGTGGACCCGCAAGGTACGGTGAAGCAGATTTTGGAGATGGCGAATATAGACCGGATGATCGCAGTATTTCCCAGCGAGCAGGCTGCGGTTGATGCTCGCGCCGCTTGATCGAAACAAGTAACCTGGTCCGGACTCATCCGAATGAAGGAGGATCCCATGTCGATGCAGACGAAAGAGCGCCCCGTGCCGAACGGTGTCATTCTCGAGATGACGGGCGATCTCACCTATGCCAATCGCGAACAATTCAAGACGGCCGTGGAAACCATCCGGCAAAAAGGCTGTCGGCATTTGATCTTGAACATGGCCGAGGTCCGATTCGTGGACAGCTCCGGCCTCGGATTATTGGCCCTCGTCTCGCAGAACTTCAAGTTGAGTCAGGCGAAAGTGAGTATGTTGAAGCCTCAAAGCTATGTGCGGGAGATCATGAGCCTGGCGAATATTCAGAAGTTGATTCCTGTCTACGACAACGAGCAAGACGCATTGGCCGGACACCAACGCGCAGCCTAGATCGCTCGTGGAATTGTCTGACGGCACGCGTGGCCGTTCCTCCTGACGCGCAACGTCTCTCTCATTAGAGCATCACCCAATGCCGACTCCATTACCCGTGACTATGCTCCGCCATTCAGAAGGTGGGAAAGAGCAAACCGTTCTGGTTGTGGACGACGAGCCTGTTGCGCGCATCGCATTGGCGGCTCGGCTCAAACGGCTCGGTTATCGTGTGATCGAAGCCGGCGATGGAAAGGCCGGACTCGATATGCTTCGACGCGAGCGGCCGGATCTGACCATCTTGGACTGGATGATGCCGGAAATGGATGGCCCGTCCTTCTGCGAACTGGTTCGTCAAGATCCGGAACTCCTGACGAGCCAGATTCTCATGATGACGAGTCATGATCAGCCCGAGCAAATCGCTGAAGGGCTGGCCCGCGGTGCGGATGACTTTCTCAGCAAGGCCGCAAGCAAGTATGAAATTACCGCTCGAGTCCAGGCCGGGATGCGCGCGGCGACGTTGATCAGAAGGCTGGAGCATGTGACGGAAGAAATCCAGCGAAAACAGGAGGCCATCGAACGGGAACTCCAGTCTGCCGCACGCTATGTCGAATCACTCCTTCCCGTTGCGGGGACGCTCTTGCACGGTGTTCGCATGGTGCATGCCTATCGACCGTCGCTTGCGTTGGGGGGTGATCTCTTCAATGTCGTCCCGTGGAGCGAAGACGTGCTGGGGCTGTATTTGCTCGATGCGTCCGGGCACGGTGTCTCTCCGGCTCTGCGCTCCGCGTCGTTTTCGACCTTTTTGCGGAGGGACAGCCTGCTGCATGCCGTCGGATCGAACGATCCGGGCGCCATCCTGACAGAAGCAAATAAACAGTTTCCTCTGACGGAGGATGGAAACTACTTTACGATCATCTTTGCCAGACTCGATACCCGCTCTCGCACACTCTCTTATTCGACAGCCGGACACAATGGGGCGCTTCTTCACCGCCGGTCGGGTGAAATCTGTCGGATGGCTCGACCAAATTTTCCGCTTGGCTTCGATGGGTCGATGACCTACCTCACAGAAAAGGTCCCTGTTGAGCCGGGTGATCGCCTGTACCTTCTGAGTGACGGTCTCTATGAAGTGCCGTCGTCGAGCGGCGAACTGTGGGGGCAAGATCGTCTGGAGAAGACGATTCGTTCATTCGGCGATCGCCCTCTGGAAGAGGTCGTCTCGGGGACCATCGAGACGGCGATCGGGTGGCTGGGGCACGAACAATTTCCCGATGATGTGGCGTTGATGGGTCTCGAAATCTCCGAATTGAGAGAGACCTTTCATGACTCTTGACCCCGTCTTCAACCTCGACGAGGCCCTCGCCCGCGTGGATCACGATCGAGAGATCTTTCAGATGATGGTGGAATTGTTTGTCGAGCATGGCCCGAAGGACTTGGGCGAAGCTCAGGCGGCGCTGAGCGGCCAGAATGCCGTAGGGTTGGCGCGATCCAGTCACCGCTTGAAGGGAGCGATTCTCCAGTTCTGCGCTCCGGCTGCCCTTCACGCCTGCAAAGACCTGGAAGAAGCGGCGAAAGCCGGAAATTTAACGCAAGCCGGAGAACACTACGACGCGTTGGAACGCGAACTTCTTCGCCTTCTGGCGGCGCTCCGCCGGGTACTCGACGAGGGAATCGCCGCATGAGCATGCTCGATGCTCGCAACCAGCTCTTGATCATCGATCCATGTCGAGAAACGCAGGCACGTATCGTCCGACATCTGGAGGGGAGAGGATTTTCGGTCGTCGCCGCGTCTGATCCGGCGACCGCTCTGACTGCGATCGATCTGGCTTCGCCGGACATTGTTATCACCGACGCGTTTCTTCCGGAAGCAGCCGGTCTCAGACTGGTCAAAGAGATCAGGGCCCGGCATGAGCTCTGTCCGGTCATCGTGATGGCGAGAGATGCGCCGGAACCCATCATTGTCGAGGCGCTTCGCGTCGGGGCTGCCGACTATCTCCACAAGCCCATCGTCGAGGAAGAACTGGCCCGCGCGCTGCAGCGTGCTCAGGATCTACTGCCTGGAGACCTGGCGGAGCTGCCTGGACTTTGCCTGTCGGAATATCGACTGACGGTCGATTCCGACCCCACACACATTCCGGGGGTCATTTCCTGGTTGATCAAGACGACGGCCTCGACCTTGCCTCCGATACAACGGCTCCATCTTCGGGGAACCCTTCAGGAGTTGCTCTTCAACGCGATCGAACATGGGAATCTCGAGATCTTTTATCAGGAGAAGCGGGAAGCTCTGATTAACGGCCACTATGAGCAACTCCTCGCCAACCGCCTCGCCCAATCTCGGCTCCGAGACCGCCGGGTGGTCATTCATGTGCTTCACGACAAGAGTGCCAACAACTTGGTGTACCGCATCACCGATGAGGGAAAGGGCTTCAAGTGGCGGAGTCTGCTCACGCGATCCCAGGACGGTTGTGAGTCCGTAGGCGCGAACGGGCGAGGGATCTTTTTGGCCCGATCGTTCTTTCCTTGCTTGACATACAACGAACGGGGGAATGAGGCGATGATTACGGTGCCGCTTGAGTAGACTCCCGTTTCATGTTTCGAGTTTGTGGTATTGCGCCAACAAGAAACGGGAACCCAAAAGAGAAACACTCGCCTCGCGAAACCAGAAACACGCAACCTGAAACTCAGTCTGTATCACTAAAGCACCCGCAAGTACTCCACGGTGCTCTCGCCTTTACCGGCGTCTCGCCTCAAGATTGCAAGGGAACTCTTGGTTGTTTCGTTGATGGTGATGGTGAGGCGCGCGGAGAAATAGTCCGACCTCACATCGTAGTCGTTCCTCAACGCTCGACCGATTTCTTGAAAGTTTCCGATCCGGTCGAGTTCAACCTTGGTTTTGTAGGGGCGTCCCTGCACGATTTCAATCGCGACGGTCTGGCTGATGCTCGGGTCGAGCGTTTGGATGACGATGGGATCAGCCGTGTTGAGATTCACCGCTGCGCCACCCTCCAACGGGTACACGGTGACATATGGAGAGATTCGCTCGATAATGTCCGGAGTAAATCCCTTGATGAGCCGCAGATCTCCTAGGCCCGGCAGCGGACTGTTGGCGGATCGGTAAGGCGGCCTCAGCGATTGGTAGTACAGGCTCTCCGCGCCGGTCGGTTGGGGCACTTCATCCTGGTCGACCCAATCGATGAGCGCATCGACCAGGTTCGGGTTGACCCTGAGCAGTTCGAATAATCGTTTGACCCGGAGGACCTTCTTTTTCTGCTCCACCTCGCTTCCCGAACTTGACGCGAGGTCGTTCAGGTTCAATTTCCCCATCTCGTCTTGGATTTGCGCGGTCAGGAATCCGTCTCCGATCGCATAATTCTTGATCGGCATGGCCCAAATATCGGTGGGGCCGTCGTATTTTTGACCGGTCATCTTTTCGCGCATGAGATCCTGCTGCAGCACCGCCCGCGCTGCCTGCACGGCGGCCCGCGTCAGCATGCTGGCCTTATAGTCGTCGCGAAAGGTGGCGGCAGCTCTGTACTCACGGCGAGCTTCCGCGTCAAATTCAAGGATGAGCGCTGTCAGCAGGGTCAGTATCAGCAGCGCCAGTAGAAGCGCGACGCCCCGTTCATCAGCTCTTGGCATAGCTCAAGACACGAATGGTTGCGTCGATATTGACGGGATTATCGAATTTCGGGCGAATTTGCAGGTGGCGAACATGAAGGTCGTATGGAGCTTGATCGATGGCGACCAGTAACGCCAGTAACTCCGGAAGTTGAACGCCTTCCAACCGGAGATCGACGGCTGTTTCTTCATACCCTTGCGCCAGCGACTGTACTTGCGGCTGCATGCCGGCAATTCGCTCGCGCACGTGCGCGGTGGTCGCCGCTTCTTCCATAAACGTGAGGAGAGAGAAATGGCTGTCGGCTCCGGGCATGCGACTTTCGACCTTGGTCAAGCGGTCTCGTTTGGCAAGATAGGTTTGGCCGAGCACAGTCAGCTCGGCGAGGTCTTTCTGTTTCCGCACCGCCTGGCGTTCGAGGCGATCGAGCTTGTCCAGCAGGGGATCCACAATCAGCACAAAGAGCAGGCTGAGTCCGAGCACGATTCCGCCGGTCAGCATGATGACGCGCTCGCGCTGTGACATATGATGCCATCGTTCCCGGAAGCTCTGTATCATGGTTGCTGCACCGTCACCGTCATGCGAAACACAACTTGATTGGAAGTCGCGCCCACTCGCGTTTCCGTCACCGACACGTCCGTCAGCCGCGGGCTCGATATGAAGGTTTGTTTGATGCGTTCCACCGCGTCAAAAGACGTGGCCTCTCCCTCCAGGATAATAACCGCGCCATCGACGGTCAGCTCGCGGACCTTGACCATCGTTCCCGGCGGCAGTTGTTTCACGAATGTCGAGAGCGTGAGCAAGGCCTTCCCGTTCGTAGCATCGACAAGGCCGAGTGACTTGTCGAGGACTCCGAGTCGGTATTGTGCTTGATCAAGTTCTTCTCCGGAGGCGGCGCCTGGTCCGAAGAGTTGCTCATATTGGCTGTGCAGGGCGGTTTTCAGCCTGGTCACTCGTTGATCCTGCAGCATGAAGTGAATCGAGAAATCCACGAGAGCAAAGACGGCGATCACCAAGCCGGCGGCCGTCGCCAACCGGCGGTCTCGTTTGGTCATGGCGGAGTCCGGTGAACCCGCTTCCGAGACCCCTTTCAGATCAAGCGCGAGCCCTAGCGGAGACGATTTGAACCGCCAGCGGGGTCGGATGATTTTCGGGTGAATGGCCAAACCGAATGCGATGGAAAATGCTCTCGGAGTATCGGCGCCAAATCCTTGGCGCGGCCCTACCGGATAGAGTCCTAATTGACGAGAGATGTAACCTCCGATGTCCTGGAGCTTCGACCCTCCTCCGCATACCCAGCAGTGAGTCAAGCGACTACGGTCGTTTCCTTGATAGCCCTGTAATGTGATCCGAAGCTCTCTCAGGATAGGCTCCAACATGCCGTGTACTTGATCCACGGCCATCGTGCGCTTGTGACGTTCCGCGTCGGCGAAGCTGCAGGCGTGCCGGACAGCCAGGGCGTGCGTCACATGGTTACCGCCCCAGAGAATCGTCCGGAGCATGACGGGACGTCCCCCCTGCACCAGACAGAGGGTGGTTTTCGAAGCTCCGACGTCGATGATGGCCAAATCTTGCGGGACGGCGGCTCCTTCTTCCTGCAGAAATTGAGTGACGGAAAAGAGCGCCATGGCATCGACATTGATTGCCGACGGTTCCACATCGGCTTGGGCCAAAAACTTGAGATGCTCGTCGACCTTGTCTCTTGGCGCTGCCGTGACCAGAACCTCCGAGCCCTTGGACTCGCGGGAAGCCCCTTCAACCAGCTGTCCAGGCGGTAAGACCAGGCTTCCGACCGCGAGATCTTCGAGCGGCATGGGCACAAGATTCTCGACTTCAAAGGGCACGACTTGGGCTAGCTTGGCTGAATCCTTGAAGGGAAACGAGAGCGTTCTGACGAAGAGGTCCTGGCAGGGAATCGCGGTGACCAATCGATCTGTGGCATAGAGTCCATTCTTCCAGAGGAATCCCCGCAGCGACTGCACGCGTCGAGCCGGTTCAAGATCTTCCGGACGGGAAAACGGCATGGGGTGTTGAAAGTAGTCGACGGTTTCGCGTCCGCTCAGACGGCGGCGGAAACGGACGGCTTTCAAGCCCGTTTGCCCGATATCCAGCCCCACACATTCGTTCACGATTGACATAACAGTCTCGGATGAATAGTCCTACAAGGATCCTACTTTACAATGCAATCCTCGCCTGTGCCAAGGTTCCGACGATCTTCACGGTCATGGGGGTTCCAGGAGGCGGTGAGGGGAGGCCGAGTGTCCCGGCTTTCGCCACAAAGCCGGGGCCTGGGATTACCGTCACCGTGAGGTGCAATTGGCTGTTCGGCATCGGCTGCTGAAGGGTGATGTTCCCTTCGCCCGAGAACGAGCCGTCGATTCCCTCGCCCTTCAACTGGGTGACTTCGCAGAGGAGGTCCCGGCACGCCAGCCCTGCCGAGACTTTGCTGAACGTCAGCGACAAGGTTCGGCCGTTGCCGAGTGGAATCTGGTCGATGACCAGGTCCGTTGCGTCCGCGGTCCATGTCCCTTCGCCCTTCATCCTGGTTCCGGCTCCCAAGCCGGAGTCGACCCGATGAGAGAAATCTCCGTTGAGCGTGCCGTGAGTGACATAGCGGCGGACGACTTTGGAGAGATCCACCTGCTGAAACTGACCCTTTGCCGTGACGGGGCCGGAGAACGAAAACGACGAGGCCGTGAGCGTGCCCTTGGCAAGACTGGTATGCGATGAGTTCTCATCCAACTGCACGACTAGGTCGAGTCCGAGCGCGCCGCTCAAGGCCTTCATGATTCCGAGCTTGGCTTGCAGAACGGCCATCTGGAAGGGAGCCAAGTTCTGCTTCGATAGAGTGACGTTCCTCCATTCCAGGCTCAGCGGCAATCCCAGGGTCCAATCGGCCACTCGGACATCCATACCGGTGGCTCGCTTGAGCTCCGCAACCAACCTGGCCTGGAGCATTCCATACGGAAAGGTGGCCATCACGCACACAGCCAAGATGCAGACTCCGCCCACGGTCCACGCCAGGATCTCTCTCCATGCGTCAGTCCATTTAAAGGTCATGGTGTTCCGATCGCCACCCATTCCCGCACCGTCCAAGGCTCGGTATCGGGATCCTGAAACGTTACTTCAAGCAGTACGGCCTTGGGCATTTTGCTGGCCGTCGGCCATTCATCGAGCCAGAGCCTGTTCTGGTCGTCGTAGTACCGGACGTTGAAGGCTTGCACACGATCCGCCAACTCCATCTGATCCAACGATTCGTTGGTGTCGGTCAATGTGTAGACGTTTTTGCGGACGAAGCGGATCAGCCGGTCGCGTTCCCGCGTGTACACGACTCGAACGGTTTCGCTCTCCTTGCTCATCATATTTGTGGGATCGGTCTCTTTGGCGGTTGAGGTACTCAACTCCTGACTCATCGCGAGGAACGCGAGTGTATCGGCCGGATACCCTTCCCATGTCCCGTTCATCCCGACCCACGGGTATGCGAGATTGCGCTTACTGAGTGAGATTTCCTCTGCCATAAGGCGCAACAGCTTTCTGACGGTTTCTTCCCTTGCCGCATGATCTCTTCCGGCATCGATGGTTCGCGTTGTCGTGATGAGTGATCCAAAGACCATGGCGCCAATGAGGCCCAGCAGGGCAATGGCAACCAAGACCTCGACAAGCGTAAAACCACTTTGCTGTTTAGAAGGTGAGACGCCCGGCAAAGACATAGGTACTCACCTCCACACTTTCTTCAAGCTCGCCACGCGGCCAAAACACCTTGATGCGAATCTCTCGAATCAACTCCAGCGGGGTCGGCGCGATGGTACGCTTCCATTTGTAACCGACGGCCCTGGGGACCGCTTGGGTTGTGGTCTGGGCTCCGAGCGGGAGGTTCGGAAAATCCCCGACAGTCTCTCCTATGGAATATTGTCCAGAGAGTTCAGTTTCCACTAATTTCTCTTGGGCCAAGAGGGTCGCGGCAGTCAGTTCGGTCGCTCGACCCTGAAGATCCAGGTCGAAATTTCTGAGGCCGAGGAGAATCGGAAGTGCGATCGCCAATAAGGCGATTGCCAGCAGCACTTCGAGCAACGTGAAACCGCGTTCATCGAAATTGGGGTGGTGTACATTCCGTCCCATTGCGACGTGTCACTGATTGGGTAATATCCCCCTCGGCGCCCCTCCGACACCGGCTTGCGCACTGGCTTTCAATAGAAGTTTTACGCGGTCGGGGATGATCCGGTTGGGTGGAGGATCGAGTCGTTCGTCGCTGACTCGAATTCCCCCGGTCAAAGAATCGACTGCCAATGCCAAGAGATTGCTCTTGCCGTCCATCAGATACATGGTGACCGGTTCAATACGCCCGCTGGTAAAAAACGTCACCGCGACTCTTCCGGAGAAGCGCTTGTCTTGTCCGATGGAGACCTCCGTAAAGCGGATCGATTCAGGGAGTGTACGGGGTGTTTTCCAACCCGGATCAAGCGGGATGCGCTCTTCCTTTCCTTCCACGGTCATCATCCAGTATTTCCCCTGATCCAGATCGAGGTAGAGCTTGATGGGCGTCTGACTCGTAATGGCCATACCTTGTAAGGTTCGTAGGATCCCGACCAGTTTTCTTCCAGTGGAACGTAAATCTTCGTCGAGACTGATCCGAGGGAGAACGATGACGACGACTCCGGCCAGGAGAAACAGGGCAATCAGCATTTCAAGGAGAGTGAAGCCGCCGGAAGAACGTAATGGGCGACGCGTAGGGCGTGAGGCGCAACTGAGTCCTCGAACCTGCCGCTTTCGATTCGATGGTGCATCGCGCCTGAGCATTGAGCCTATTCTTTGTCCAGATTCCAATTGGTGATGTCGGCGTTCACACCTTCACCGCCGACTTCGCCGTCTGTTCCCAAGGAGGTGACTTCATAGTCGATCTTTTGATCTCCCCGTTGGACCGGGCTGAGATACTTGTAGGGATTGCCCCACGGATCTTCCGGGAGTTTCGGCAGGTACCCTCCGATCTTCCACTTCTTGGGCACAACCCCGACCGACGGTTTTTCGATCAGCGCCTTGAGGCCCTGTTCGGTCGTGGGGTAGACGCCGTTATCCAACTTGTAGAGCTGGAGCGCACCCTCGATATTTCGAATCTGCACCTTTGCCGCGGTTCGTTTGGCGTCATCCGTTCTGCCCATAATGCGCGGAACCACCAAGGCGGCAAGAATGGCCAAGATGGCCACGACCACCATGATTTCAATGAACGTAAAACCGGCGGAGTTCCTTGAAGTCCGCCGGGCCAGGTAGACGAATACGCGAAGCAGTCGGTTTTCTTCGCCGACAGGTGTGGTGTCCCGGCTCTGCATTGCCGAATCAGTCATCGTCAGTCCCCCTTTGTCTCGTTCCAGCTCTCCCTCTACCGTGTTGCAGATCGCCCATCTTAGTGGATCATCTGACCCATCTCAAAGATGGGCAACAGAATCGCGACGACAATAAAAAACACTATGACGCCCATGACCAGAATCATGATCGGTTCCATCAGCGAGGTCAACCGCGTGATGACTCGCTCGACTTCGCCGTCGTAAATTTGACTGACACGACGCAACATTTCTTCCATCTCACCGCTTTTCTCACCGACGGCGATCATGTGGGTGACGAGCGCGGGAAATTCTCCACTTCGCTTCAAGGGGTCCGCGATGGTCTCACCCTCGCGGATATTCTGCCGGGCCCCTTCCACTGTGGCTTCAAGTACCCGATTGTTCATGACTCGTTTAGAGACATCCAGCGCATCGAGCAATTGAACGCCGCTCGCCAGCATCGTCGCCAGCGTACTCGTGAGCCTGGAAATCGATACCATGCGCGCGACATCTCCGACTAAGGGGAGTCTCAGTATTATACGGTCTGCGACCATTCGGCCTGGCCCGGTCCGGATAAATCGCCGGGTCATATACAGGCTTGCACCCACCAGGGTCAGCAGCACCATCCAATAGTCGGCGAGGAATCCGCTCGCCGACATCAGGGCGACCGTCGGCCAGGGAAGCGCCTGTTTCATGCTGACAAAGACCGCCGTGATCTTCGGGACGACGAAGGTCACCAAGAAAAACAGAACCGACATTCCGACGATGAGCATGAGCACAGGATAGAGGATGGCGTTGGTGACTTTGTTCTTCAAGGCCAGTTGTTTCTCCAAAAACTCCGCAAGCCTGAATAAAATCTGATCGAGCGCGCCGCTGGCCTCGCCGGCTCGTACCATGTGGACATAGATGGCGGAAAAATCCTTGTCATAGGATTCAAGGACCGCGCTCAAGGCTTTTCCTCCGCGAATTTGCTCGCGGATGTCCGCGAGGAGTGCTTTGATGGATTTCTTCTCCGCTTGATCCACGAGCACGCCGAGGGCGTCGACGAGTGGGAGCCCGGCCACTAAGAGCGTCGCAAACTGCCTGGTCAGCAAGGACAGGTCGTTGGCCGTCAGGACGGACGACCGTCCGATCGTGCGCCCGGTGGTGGCACGGGGTTTGTCCGGTGACCGAACCGTGGACTGGCTCTGCTCGACGACGTCCGTCGGATAGACGCCTTCTTTTCTCAGCTTCAGCCGCGCAACCTTGACGTTCTCCGCATCGATGATTCCGGCTGCGGTCCCGCCGTCGTTGCGGTACCCGTGGTATTGATAGACGGGCATGGTCAGCAGGCTCCGGAGGCGTCACACGCCACTGAAGGCGGTCCGACAGTCCAATCTGGAAATGGCCGAGGGAGGGGGTCGGAGACTCGGTGCGGCATTTAGTCGACTTCAATCTCTTGTTGAGTGATCCTCATGAATTCCTCCATCGTGGTGTGGCCTTGGATGACACGTTCAGCGCCTTCTTGCTTCAGCGTCACGACCCCTTTGGCGATCGCCGCGTGCTTGATGGCCGTCGAGTCAGCCTTGCTTCCGATGAGGCGTCTGATTTCGTCGTCGAGCACCATGAGCTCGAAGATGCCGGTGCGCCCACGATAGCCGGTCTGAGAACAGGCGGCGCATCCGACTCCTCGATAGAGGGTGATGTTTGAACCAGGCGCAAGGTCGAGCCGGCTCAATTCTTCCTCGCTCGGTGTATAGGGGTGTTTGCAGTCCGGGCAAATCTTTCTGAGCAGTCGTTGAGCCAGGACGGCGACGACCGATGACGCGACCAGAAAAGGCTCGATCCCCATATCGATCAGCCGAGTGGCCGCGCTCGCGGCGTCGTTTGTATGCAGAGTGGAGAACACCAGATGTCCGGTCAACGATGCGTGGATGGCGATCTCCGCCGTTTCGCGGTCGCGAATTTCGCCGATCATGATGACATCAGGATCTTGCCGGAGGATGGACCGCAGTCCGGCCGCGAACGACAAATTGATCTTGGGGTTCACCTGCATTTGCCCGACGCCGAGTAGCTGGTATTCCACCGGATCTTCGACCGTGATGATGTTCTTGTCCGGGGCATTGATGTGGCTCAGGGCGGCATACAGGGTGGTGGTCTTGCCGCTCCCCGTGGGGCCGGTGACGAGAATGATCCCGTGAGCGAGTTGGATCAGCTGATGAATTACCGCGAGACGTTCCTTCGAGAAGCCCATCTCCGACAGGTTCAAGAGGCGGTTTTCCTTCTCCAGTAATCGCAAGACGACCCGCTCGCCGTGCGAGGTAGGCAGCACGGAGACCCGGAGGTCGATGTCCTTCCCGGCAGTGCGAATGGCGAACCGGCCGTCCTGCGGCAAGCGCTTTTCGGCGATGTTGAGGCCGGCCATGATTTTCAGGCGCGCGATAATGCTGGCTTGCAAATGCTTGGGTGGTGTAAGAACCGGATACAGCACACCGTCGATGCGATACCTGACCACCAGTCCGCGTTCGAACGATTCGAAATGGATGTCGCTCGCTCGTTGCCGAACGGCCTGAAACAACACCGAGTTGACCAACCGGATGATCGGGGCCTCATCGGTCGAGTCCAGCAAGTCTTGCGGCTCATCAAGTTCGTGCGCCAGCTGGTCGAGGCTCTTGCTGGCGGCGATATCTTCCATGACTTGCTCGGCGCCGGCCGGGTTGGCGATCTCGTCATAGGCCCGGTTTAAACAGGCAAGGAGGACGACGCTCGTCGTCAAAACCGGCTTAATCGGTTTGCCCAGCAGCAGTCGAAGGTCATCCAGCGCGACGGTTTCCAGGGGGTCAGTCGAGGCGGTCAAGATGGCCCCGTCTTCAGATCGGAGCGGCAAGACGCGGTATCGCCGGCAAAAGGCGATCGGGACTCTTTTGATCAGTTCATGGTCGACAGAAGTGGTATCCAGCTGAGGCATCCAGGCCATCTCAAATTGCTGCGCGAGTGCTTCCAAGAGTTGTTCCTCCCGCAGTGAGCGCAGATGCAGGAGGACTTCTCCCAATCGGCCACCCTTGTCCTGTTGATAGGCCAGTGCCTCCTCGAGTTTCGACTCCAATAAATTGAACTTTTCTTCGAGAATGCGTCCCAGCCGTGGTCGGCCGGAGCCCGGACTGGGTTGATCGTTGTGCAGTGTTTCAGACAATTTCGCCTGGCCTTTCCCTCAATTGGTAAAGATACTCTCCCTTCCAACGGCCTGGCAAGGACACCGTGCATTCTTAACGTAAAGTTAAGCGCTGCCTTGTGGAGTTGTCGATCACTGAGAATGCGGGCTGAAAGTGGCCGTAGCCCAGAACCGTTAGGAGCGAGGGTCAAGGACAATACACACACGAAGCAGGAACGATGGTCTCAGCGAAGCTCGTACGTGATCGTGGAGCGTTGATTATTTCGAACCACGTCGAGCTTGACGATCTGCTCATTCTTGAGTTGCTGCAGTAAGCTCAACATGGTGCTGGGATCACGGATATCGACGCCATTGACCCGTTGCAGCACGTCCCCCGCCTGAACCCCGATTTTTTCATAGAAGCTGGCCGGAGCGACGTAGTCCAGGCGGAATCCGTTTATAGTCCCGTTCACCATGAATGGGGCGGCTCTGGCCTGCGACAAGAGTTTCGGCAGATCATTCATGGCTTGTTCCACTTCACGGCGGTCGACGATTTTTCGCAGAGGAGCGCCGGGTGTCGGTGCCTGGGCGGCAGTAGGAACCGTGCCGGAAGAACCGGCCGGTGCGGTCGGGTTGTCGGTTACCGCCAGTTCCAACAACTCCTCGACATTGCCTTGACGGACCAGGAGTCCGTTTCGACGAATCTCGCTCACTTCTCCCATATCGAGAATTGAATCATGGAGGCGATATAATGATTGTTGTTTGGACGACAGCTCCTCAACGATTGCAAAGATGCCGCGCTGATCGCCGAACACGATACCGATCAAGCGAATCCTTGCCGCCAATCCGAGGGACGCGCGAACCGGAGTCCCGGAGAGACCGCGTCTATCAGAATTCGTCGCATTCGTTTGTCCGTTCTGAGGTGTTGGAGGGAGTACGAACAGACCGCTGGCCTGCACATCGTCCACCGCCTGAGTCGGTGAATAGGATGCCAGCAACGGAGAGCCTGGAAATCCACCGCTGCCGGAGCCAGACGGATGCTCGGGGATCACATATAGTGCCTCGGCAACGAAGGCATTGATTGAGTGCGCGATGAGCAGACCGCACACAACCATACAGAAAAACATTCCGACGCGACGCGCGTGTTGCGGAGGTAATGCGGCCAAGGTGTTGCCTTTCTCGCTACTTGTTCTGCATCGTACCTGGTCGGTATCGGTGGTCGCAAGAATCTTTTGTTAACGATCCTTTCGCATGTAGAGTAGACAAACGGATGGAAGCACGCAATAATCCCTTCCTCATTCAAGGCTCAGGGGGACCTCACACGTGAAAAAAGCATTGATCACGGGGATTACGGGCCAAGATGGATCCTATCTGTCGGAGTTTCTACTCGGCAGAGACTATGAAGTGTACGGCATCATCCGCCGCTCCAGCTCCTTTAACACGGGCCGCATCGATCCGATTTATGAAGATCCGCATGTACCTCACCGGCGCCTCCACTTGATTTACGGAGACCTGAACGACGCCAGTTCGCTGAATCGGATCTTGCGCACCGTCCAACCCGATGAAATCTATAATCTCGGAGCGCAGAGTCACGTCCGTGTGAGCTTCGATATTCCCGAGTACACCGGAGAGATCACGGGGCTCGGCACGATTCGGCTTCTCGAGGCCATCCGCGAATCGGGGCTCAAACCAAAATTTTATCAAGCGTCGTCCAGCGAAATGTTCGGCAAGGTGCTGGAGGTCCCGCAGAAGGAAACGACTCCCTTCTATCCCAGGAGCCCGTATGGGGCGGCGAAGGTCTATTCTTATTGGATTACAGTGAACTATCGGGAGGCGTACGATCTGTTTGCATGCAATGGAATTCTGTTCAATCATGAATCGCCGCGACGGGGTGAAACCTTCGTCACGAGGAAAATCACCAAAGCGGCGGCGCGCATCAAGCTTGGGACCCAACACGATTTGTTCCTGGGAAACCTCGATGCGAAGCGCGACTGGGGGTACGCCGGCGACTATGTCGAAGCCATGTGGATGATGCTCCAAGCTCCACAGCCTGAAGACTATGTCATCGCAACGGGTGAAACCCATACGGTCAAGGAAATGTTGGAGCTGGCCTTTGACCGGCTCCAATTGGACTGGAAGAAACATGTGAAGATCGATGAGAAATATTATCGACCGACCGAAGTCGATCTGCTCATCGGGGACGCGACTAAGGCGAAAAAACAACTCGGTTGGCAGCCCAAGGTACGGTTCGAAGAGTTAATCGCCATGATGGTCGATGCGGATTTGGCAGCGGAAAAAGAAAAGTTGGATGGGACGAGAAAGCGAACCTAGAGGGGGTGTGCTCTGACCACCGGAACTTCATTTTGGGAAGATCAGTGTGTCGTGGTGACGGGTGGTGCCGGGTTTCTCGGTTCGTTCGTCGTCGAGCAGCTGCGGGTGAAAGGCTGTCGGCAAGTCGTTGTCCCGCGTAGCAAGGACTACGATCTGGTGCAGATGGATGCCGTACGGCAACTGTACAGCGACGCGAAGCCCGATATGGTGATCCATCTGGCGGCTCGTGTGGGCGGAATCGGCGCAAACCAAGCCAATCCGGGACGGTTCTTTTACGATAATCTGATGATGGGCACGCAGCTGATCGAGGTAGGCCGTCAACGGGGGCTCAAGAAGTTTGTCGCACTCGGGACGATTTGCGCCTATCCCAAGTTCGCGCCGATCCCATTCAGGGAGGATGATATCTGGACTGGGTATCCCGAAGAAACCAATGCCCCATATGGGCTGGCAAAGAAGATGATGCTGGTCCAGTCGCAGGCGTATCGTCAACAATATGGGTTTAATTCGATCGTGCTGTTTCCCGTCAATCTGTATGGACCGCGTGACAACTTCGATCTGGAGACCTCTCACGTCATTCCGGCGCTCGTACGGAAATGTGCGACGGCAAAAGATGCAGGGCACGCGTCGATTACCCTCTGGGGAGATGGGTCGCCCACGCGAGAGTTTTTGTACGTTGAGGATGCGGCCGAGGGGATTCTTCTTGCTGCGGAAGAGTATCAGGGCGATCTGCCCATCAATTTGGGAACCGGAGAAGAGGTTGCCATTCGCGATCTGGCTAGGTTGATTGCCTCCGAGGTGGGATTTACCGGTCAGATTCTGTGGGATGCCTCGAAACCGAACGGCCAGCCCAGGAGATGTCTTGACGTGAGCCGGGCCAAGCAGCTCTTCGGGTTTCAATCGCGACATAACCTGCGCGAAGGGCTAAAGAAAACCGTCCAATGGTTTCGAACCAACCGCGAATCGATCCGCGAAGTGCACTTCTAGATATTCTCTCTGTCCGTTCCAATTGGAACGCGTCTGTACGGTGTTTCATCCATTCATGCGGGAAGACTTGTCATCTTAATCTCTTAATTCATTGATTCGTCATACCATTCAGATTGTTATCCGTGGACCGAGTCTTGCTGTCATAAAAACGGTTTTGGTTTGCCAGGTACGCTTAGACCCAATACCATCACAATCGTCTTCCTAACTAAATTTGTATGAGTCGGGGCAGCGCCTTGATCGCATCACTGGTCAGCGGCTTGTCAGAAGCTCGAGTCATTGAAGGATGCTTTGAGTAGGCGACGATCCAGTCTGATGCGAGGGATCTACTCGCGTCGTTGAGGTGTTGGGTGAAGCATATCGATATCATTGCCGGAGCGCGCCCCAATTTTATGAAGATCGCGCCGATCATCGACGCGCTACAAGAGGCTGCGGAGCGAGGTGGTCCTCTGCGGTATCGATTGATCCATACAGGCCAGCATTATGATCGTGCCATGTCTGGCAGTTTCTTCGAAGAACTCGGAATTCCCAAACCGGATATCAATTTAGAAGTGGGTTCTGGCACTCAAGCCGAACAAACGGCCGGTATCATGGTCGCGTACGAGAAGGTTCTACTCAAGGAAAAGAGCGACCTCTGTCTCGTGGTCGGCGACGTGACGTCCACCATGGCTTGCTCGATCGCGGCGCGAAAACTTGGCGTGCCGGTGGCCCATGTGGAAGGCGGGATTCGGTCCGGCGATTGGACGATGCCGGAAGAAATCAACCGGGTAGTGACCGACGCCATCACCAATTGGTTTTTTACGACAAGTGAGACGGCCAACGAAAATCTTCGGCGTGCCGGCGTGATCGATGAGCGAATCTTTTTTGTCGGCAATACCATGATCGACACGCTGCTCAAGCACTTGTCGCGGTTGCGACCTCCTACCTGTTGGCAATCGCTCCACCTCGAACCTGGACAGTATTTTGTCGTCACGCTTCATCGGCCGGCCAATGTTGATGGAGAGCATCAATTGGTCTCTCTCCTCCGCGCCATTGTTGAAGGCACGAAAGGATTGCCCGTGGTATTTCCGGTCCATCCACGAACCGCTAAAAGTCTTCGAGATCTTGACGACAAGATACCTCAACTTCACTATGTCGACCCGCTCGGCTACCTGGAATTCAATTACTTAGTAAAGCACGCCAAAGGTGTGATTACCGATTCCGGCGGGATTACCGAAGAAACGACGGTACTCGGGGTGCCGTGCCTGACGCTCCGTGACAACACCGAGCGGCCTGAAACCATCACGATTGGGACGAACGAACTGATCGGGACCGATCCAAGCAAACTTGCTCCGGCCCTGGCTCGATTGATGGCCGGACAGTGGAAGAAAGGGGCAATCCCACCGAAATGGGACGGTAAGACAGCCGAACGGATCGTCGAGTGTTTGGAGAGAGTGTTATGCGATGAGTAACTGTCATCCATGTTCTGGAGCGCTGTCGTTGGTCAGTCACGCCGAGCTGATGATAGTCCGTCAATTGAATACGGACGCGTAGTGCAAAACAGCTCCGCATCCCTGTCCGTTCCAATTCGAACGCATCTGTATCGTCCTACCTCCATTCGCTCCGGGCTACGTTCCCGATCATTGCCCCAATCTACTGATTCATCACGCGATCTTGAGTCCTCCGTATGGACCAACTCTTGCTGTTATAAAACCGTTTTAGTTTGTCACATGCGTGTACAGCTCATATCATCACAGCAGTCTTCCTAACTAAATTGGAGGAAACCGCTGTCCGGGGCGCCTCTTGTCTCGATCTGCGTGAAATACGGATCGGCTCGGAATCGCTATCAGTGGAACGAACGAACTGACCCAAGCAAACTCGTATGCTGTTTTGACCTCGAATGGTGGGAGAGAAATGGGATGCCATTCTTTTACGAATGGACGAGCAAAACGCTGCTGAAATAGTCGACGAATACGACTGCTTTCTATGGAACTGTATAAGTGACAAGGGCAACAGAAAGGTGGAACGTGCAAATTTCAGCTAGTGTCTTCAAAGCTCTGTCCCAGATAGCAGGTGTGCTTTTACTGGGAGGCGGTGCAGCGTTCTACTTCAGTTTGCCTGGACATGCTGAGACGTCGAATCTGGGCCCTCTGCTCGTGCATGTCGTGAATCCCATCAGCGGGGAACAAATTCTCCCGAGAACTTTTCCTCTGCCAGGAAAGCCGTCTACGACCATAAAAATTGTAGGCTCTCGTGGTGAATACGAACCTGCGAGTTTCGTTATTCGGCCTATGGCTCGTGATATTGACAATTTGCGGGTTTCCATGAGCGATCTCGTCAGTGATGGCGAGATGATTTCAAGTTCCCACATTGATCTTCGGTTCGTGAAGGTATGGTTTCAGGCGGGAGGAGGGTGGAATACCATCGGTTTGTCTCATATGGGGAGGACCAAAGTTTTGGTGCCGGAGCTTCTACTAAAAGATGACGGCTTGGTTCAGGCAAACGAGGAGTCGAAGACCAATTTTCTCAGGTTGAAGTACTCGTCAAGGACTAGGCTTGTGTCAATCAGCGAGCCAGCTGCCTTAAGAAGCCGGATTGTTGCTTCAGTTGCCGAATTCCCAATTCACGACACCGCTGATGTTCAGCCAGTAAGCATTCATCGTGGTGAAGCGAAGCAGCTCTGGATCACGATTCACATTCCGCCCGATGCCAAAGGAGGAAACTATAAGGGGGGCATCACTCTTACTGATGACCAAGGTTCGTTGGGCAGCTTGGAATTCATCCTTCAAGTACTTCCTATCGATCTTCATCTCCCCAAAATACAATACAGTATCTACTATCGCGGAACCCTTTCGGATACACCAAGCATCTCCTCGGAACGAAAAGACTCAGCACAATTTGCCGCCGAGTTGAACGATATGTTTGCGCACGGCGTCACGAATCCGACCGTGTATCATCGTTTGAACAAGGCAGAGCTGAACAAGACATTGGAAGTCAGAAAACAAGCCGGCATGGATTCCGCAACCCTGTTTTATCTTGGTACGGGTACGGGAAATCCTCAGACCCACGAGCAACTCGCTGAGCTGAGACGTCGGTTGAAGGTCATCAAAGAAATAGCCGGTGAGCAGAGAATCGAGAAACTCTATCTGTATGGCATCGATGAAGCCAAAGGGGAAAAGCTTATCGCTCAAAGGAAAGCGTGGCAAATGGCCAGGAATGAAGGAGTCAAAGTGTTTACTGCAGGATATGCAGAAGCCTTTCCAGTGGTTGGGGATCTGCTGGACCTGCTTGTGATGGCGGGTAAGCTGCAGAAATCGCAGGCGGAGAATTTTCATCGTGCAGGTCACAAGATCTTCTCGTACGCGAATCCGCAGACTGGGCCGGAAAACCCAGAGATATTCAGGCGCAATTACGGGCTTGAACTGTGGAGAAACGACTATGATGGGGCCATGCCATATGCCTATCAGGATTCGATGGGATTCATCTGGAATGATTTCGATCATGTCCGTTATCGCGACCACAACTTCACATATCCGACCGTTGACGGTGTGATTGATACGTTGGCGTGGGAAGGATTTCGAGAAGGAATTGACGATGTTCGCTACGTGACAACCTTGGAAGATATCCTCGAAGCGCTTCCTAAACCATACACCCCTTCTGCCCTCGAGGCTCTCCAATATTTGGAAGACTTGCGAGGAGATCTTCCCTCGAATCTGGGAGAAGTGCGTTCTGCAATTGCGCATCACATCCTTCGGCTGTCTTCGGCAGATAGCGCAGGAACCTTCGCTGTTCCGCGAAGTTTTTGAAGGTAACGGCCGTCGTCTGTCCTCTCTATTACCGGAGTGCGCAGAGCGGATTGTTGTGGCAAAGGACGGGCCCAGTTGGCTCCATTAGACATTAAGGCAGGAATCAAGACTGTGTTGCCAATCTTCGTCAGTCTGGCAGGCTCAGGCTTCCTGGCGTTTCTCACTCAAATACTGCTCGGACACAGTCTCACGGTCGAGGAGTTTGGCATCGTCAGCACCGCAGTCTCGGTCGGAGTCATTATGGCCGCCGCCATCGGATTTGGCATGCCGAGTGTCTGGCTGCTGATCTTCGGCCAGAAGGGGTGGGAGGCCTTTCCTTGGGTGTGGCGATCGCTGACGTTTCTGATGGTCTGGGGACCGATCGTGTTAGCACTTTCCTGGATCGGACTCCTCTGGCTCTTCGACGATGCGCGTCTATTGAACACCATCGGATGGTTACAGGCGATGGTTGTCATGCAGGTGATGGTGGAGCTGCTGACAGCCAAATTGCAACTAGAGGCAAGATATCTGGCACTTTCCATCTGGCAAATATTGCCTCACCTGGGTCGTTTGATTGTCGCAGCGACCGTATATTGTTCGGCCGCATCGAGCGTCGATCTGGTCGCCCAAGGCTATTGTGCTATTTCACTGGCACTCATTGTCGCCTCTGGGATCGGCTTACTTTCACTGACTCCTTCGAAGATGCAGCTGTCCGGTCATACGACGGATAATCCTTACCGCAGTGAAAGGCCAAGCCAGAGTCCCAGTTATCGGGAGCTATTCAATCTCGCATGGCCGTATGCAGGCACTGCGGCATTGGTCATGCTCTATGGTCGTGTTGATATCGTGTTGTTGGGAAGTATCGTAAGCCCCACGGCTGCAGGTCAATTTTCCGTCGCGGCGGCGTTTCTCTTGGTGGCGTTCCTCGTGCCTCAGGCGATGTATCAGAAGTTTCTCTTGCCCAAAATTCATCGGTGGTTCTACAGCGACTGGCAGAAGTTCCTGTCGGTGTACCGATTAGGTTGCGCGGTCATGACCCTATTGGGCATTGCATGTACTGGAGCTACTTACTTATGGGGGCAGCCGCTTGTGAATCTGTTTTTTGGCGAGAAATACAAAGAGTCGGGTGAAATCCTCTCGCTTCTGTCCGTGTGTATCGTGCTCCGATTCGTTTCCAGCAGTTTTGAAAGCGCCTTAATGTCAGGGGACTACAGAAAACACAGATTGTATTGCCAAGTCGTGTCAACCATCATCGGTGTCTCTTCCGCCTACATTCTTATCGTTCAGTACGGGTTGCATGGAGCCATTATCAGCAGAATTGTGACTGAATTGACGTTGCTCGTCGGGTACTCCTACGCGTCCTCACGGTATGTGCTCGGGGCGAAGGCATGGTCCGGCTGGTCATTGAAGTTTAACCAAGGATAGCCCAAGACGTTCCCAACTGTCTGACATGAACCATTGGTGGTTACTGTTCGTACTCAACGTGCCGCTTCTGCAGGAGGCCGTCAGGAAGTATTCGATCCATTCGGATTTCGTTTTCCTGATGGGAGATGGCGTAGCACTGACCACGGCAGTGGCTATCGGTTTTCAAGGTCGATTGCATCTTAGAAATATACCGCCTGCCTTCCTCTTACTGAGCGGCGTGTTTGTCGCTGCAACGGCAGTCAATCATGCCGTGAGCGGCAATCACATAGGGGTCTACGGAGTTGGGTTGCGAGCAACGTTCCTGCCGTTGATCTACATGCTCGTGTCGGCTCGGTACGTGTCGGTAGTGACGAACGGCTACGAGAGAATCTTTCTGTGCGCTAATGTGTGGATTCTGCTTATCGGGATCATGGCAGTCGTGCAGGTCATTCTTGGCAAGAGCCATCCGATCAACGCGGTGTGGGGAACAACGGCATTGGGGGTCGGTGACTTTGCGACCACGGATAAAGGAGTTCTGATCCCAGGAATGTTTCGTCCCACATCAATTTTTACTCATACGGGCAAGTTCGGGCAGGTCATTTTCACTTTAGTTCTCTTCAAATGGTGCTACCTGTGGTTTTCGAATATCAGACGATCTATCTGGCCGTACGTTCTGATGTTGTTCGACTTGGCCGTGATCCTGATTTCGGGCCAGAGGGCGGCTCTCATGTTTCTCGTGTTATCCATCAGTATCGCCGTCTTTTATTCCAGACAGCAGGGTGTTCTTTTTCGAAGAGTTCTTGCTCCGGGGCTGCTCATTACGGCCGGACTCGCCGGTGTGTGGATCGCTAAACCGGGCATTGCCACGGCGGTTTATGACCGTTTTGCAAGTGTTATCACTGCGATTCCGATCAGATTAGAGGGAAATCTTTGGCTTCCCATTCAGACGATACTGGAGGACCACCTCGTCGATGGGAAAGGACTTGGGTACTTCACCTTTGGCTCACGCAGCTTTGGAGGTACGCTCGTCTACGAAGGGATCAAGATGGAGGGTTTGGGTGAGAGCTCTCTGATCCGATTTTGCGGAGAAGTAGGCCTGCTGGTTGCTATGACTATGGTTCTGGCCTACCTCACCGTAGTTGTTCGAGCCTGGTATTTATGCAGGACACAAAGAGGTACGCCTGTCGGGTCTGGTGCTCTGTTTTTTTGCGTCTGGATGGTCTGTCTTCTTCTGTGGTCAAACACGGCAGATGTGTTCGCCAATTCAATAGTGATGACATTGGGGTTTGGTCTAAGCGGGGCAACATTGTGCAGGTTGCAGCTGGAGCCACGAGACGAACGCACGTCCGACCACGATGTAGGCAACTCGTCCGCACTTCTAGTGACTTAAGGAAAACGACGTCAGGAGCGAAGGTGTTTTGCAGAATGCGGTTTCGATTCACAAGGTGAGGCTTGGAATGTGGTTATGGTCCCCTGGCGCTTTTGACATCTTGTCTTTCAAGGCGTTGTGGTCCTGGGATACCTCAACCGAAGGGAAAACGGATCGTGCGCGTGTTGCTTAATTGTACGACGTTGGTCAAAGGCGGGGCGTTGCAGGCAGCGGTGTCATTCATCGAGACTGCCATGAGGAAGGCCGACGACATCCAATGGCATTACATGATTTCCGCGAGTGTATGCGATGAGTTGCGCGAAGCGGGTCGTTTGCCAGAGGGGCCACAGGTTTCAGTGATTGAAGAATCACCGGCCCGAAGCAGTCGAAGCAGACAAGCAATTCGAACGCTGGCGAGAGAACTTCAACCGGATCTTGTATTCACATTTTTTGGTCCGGCCTATGTCGAGTTCAAGGTTCCGCATCTCTGTGGCGTTGCCGACGGCTGGGTCACCCACGGAGATCGATGGGCATGGCGGACAGTCCATAGCCCAATAGACGCGGCTAGGCTGTGTGGAGCGATCTTCTACAAGGCCGTGATGTTCAGAAAAGCTGACGCTTGGGTCACGGAATCAGAGACAGCAAAAGAGGGCTTGGTGAGAAGATTGCGGGTATCAGAATCCAGAATCGTTGTCGTCCCCAATAATTGTGCAAGTCATTACTTACGCGTTGAGGCTACGGCGAAAATTCCGTCGCCTCAAGTCCCTCTCAGGGTTCTGTGTCTATCTGCCTACTATAGACACAAGAACCTGGAGATTATTCCGGCTGTGGCAAAAGAACTTCAAGGAATACTCCCCAACCGGTATGTAGAGTTTACCATAACCTTGCCGGAAGATAGTCTTGGGCTCAAGCGGATTCTCTCAAAGGCCGCTGCGCTGGGTGTAGAAGATCGGATCGTAAATATGGGCCCTGTTCCGGTCAGTCGAGGACCTGAGGTCTACCGCACATCTCATATCCTGTTTCTGCCGTCTGTGTTGGAAACGTTCTCGGCGAACTACCCCGAGGCTATGGCTATGGGTATGCCGATTGTTACCACGGATCTGGCATTTGCACGAGAAGTCTGCAGGGAAGCAGCTTCCTATTTCGAGCCGATGAATGCACGTGACGCGGCCCGTGCGATTGCGGACGTCTGCAAGGATGAGGTGTTCTGGAAATCTCTCGTGAACCATGGGAAAGGCATTCTGCAAGCCTTGCCGACCCAGGAAGAAAAGTACGAGCTTTATACGAACTGCATTCATAAATTGAGAGGCGGTAATTTCGGCCGAAGTAGATAGAGACTTTGTTTATGACAGGCGTGAAGCAGCGACCCACTTTCATGGGGTCAGCGAGGCTGCAGGAGTAGGGAGATGGTGTTTGTAGGAGACATTGCTGTTCCGAGGGAGGCTCGTGCATCGCTGCCATCGACCGCTGGCTATTTTGGAACTAGCTCCGTCATCGCCAACCTTGAGGGTGCGATTCTGGATAGATCGGTCGAACCTCAAGGTACGAGCTTGTACAACGATCACGCCGTAATTGAATACCTTCGGGAAAACAATTTTCGTTTGCTGTCCCTTGCAAATAACCATATTGTCGACATTGATGGTTCACCTCGAGCTACGATTCGTGTTCTGCGAGAACACGGAATCCTCACTTGTGGGGCCGGGGATTCGTTGGATGAAGCGTCGCGTCCAGTATTGTTGGAAGAGCGAGAGGGGGCTGTCGCGTTTATCGGGTTTGGGTGGGACACCATTGGATGTCGAATCGCGTCTGCAGACAGAGCCGGTGTGAATCCATTCGCCTTGGATTCTGTCCTTGATGGGATCAAGAAGGCGAAGGAGAATTTCCCTGGCAAGCCTATCGTATTACTCATGCATTGGAACTATGAACTCGAAATTTATCCCCAGCCGATGCATCGCCAAATCGCCCAAATGGCTGTAGATCGGGGAGTCTCTGCCGTGGTGGGTTGCCATAGCCACTGTGTTCAGGGAATTGAACTCTACAAAGGATGTCCGATCGTGTATGGCCTGGGGAACTGGTTTTTACCCGAAGGGATGATCTTTGGGAGAAATTTACGGTTCCCTGATTTTGCCCTGCGGCAACTGGCATTTGAATGGATTCCTTCCACTCAAGAAATGAGGTGCCATTGGTTCTCCTACAATCGTGGGACACGATCGCTCGACTTCGAGCAGTCAGAAGCGTTGCAAGACTCTCGGTCCGTGGCGAAGTTGACTCCATTTGTCGGAATGGGCCATCGGGAGTATGTGCAATGGTTTAAGCTACATCGCCGCAAGAAACTTCTTCTTCCAATCTACAAAGACTGCCGATCGCGCCGGATCAATCGGCTCAAAGACTTATGGGTGAAAGGCCGACACCTCTTGATTAGCGCTGCATTGGCGGCCAACTGGAAGGCTGAATTGCGCTGATGGGACTGCCTCTGGATATGATTGTGAGAAAACATGAGTGATTCTAGACAGGGATTTGATGAACGTGTGGGTTCCGGGCGGGCAGTTCCTCATGCGGCTGGGGGTGACTTAGACGATGATCCGTCGATGATGGTTCAGGAACAAATATCTCGGATACGATTCTTCGCAGAAACGGTCGACCTCGTAAACAAATCGATTTTAGATCTCGGGTGTGGAACAGGCTTTAATTATACCTACGCCAAGAACAAACTGGGATCCGGTAAGGTGCTTGGGGTGGACATATCTGAAGCGTCTGTTGCTTACGCGAAGCGCGCCAATCCGAACGGATCGTTTATGCAGGGCGATGTCTGCAGTGAGCATCTGGATTGTGGATCGGAAGCCTGGGATGTAGTCCTATGCTGCGAAGTCATCGAACATGTCAACAGGCCTGAACATCTGCTGGAAACCATCTACAGACATCTTCGGACCACCGGTGTGGCGTTGATTTCTACGCCCAACCGTCCAGTGTTTTCCTTAGATGTTGAGCCGTCTCCCGTAAATCATACACATCTGAAGGAGTACAACCTCCCAGAATTTCGCGCGATGCTTGAGCAGCGGTTTACCAACGTCCAAATTTGGGGGCAACGATTCATCAATCACCGGCTGTTTGAGATGCAGCAGGGAATTGTGGCGCGGAATATCAAGGACTACAGATTTCTTGGCGAGTGGTATTGGGCCGATCCAATTCGGCTGGCGTGGAAAACCTTGCGACTAGAACCGGTTCATCGATGGCTAGGCGGTGGTCAACAGTACCGCCATGAAGACTTTTCCTTTGTGACTCCTGTCTCAGCGGATAGCATCTGGCTTTGCGCGCTCGTAACAAAATAGATCGATCCATGAATGCCGAGGATGTGTACAAACACCTTCCGATCACGCTTCAAAACGTTGCGTGTTCTATTGAAGGCTGGAGGCTTTCGAAGAGGAGATACAACGAAGAGTTTTGGGCGATCAGTGGAGCGTTGATTGAACGGCCAATCTCTTCCCTGGCAGAAGCGGAAGGGGTCACAAAATCCCGTCTTCGCACTCATGTCGAGACTGCGCTCCAGTGTCCATTTTGGAAAAAGCGATTCAGGCAGTACGAGGTAAACCCCTCCGCCAAGAACTTAGAGGAGGAACTCAAGAAACTCCCCATCCTAACCAAGGCAGAGGTTCAGGATGAGGCGAAAACCATTCGTAATCCAACCATCGGAATGGACGGACTTCTTTCAAGCCATACCAGCGGAACAACAGGTTCGGGACTGGTGTTTTGGGAAACTCAAGCTGCAGAAAAAGAACGATGGGCCGTATGGTGGCGGTATCGCGCCTGGCACCGAATCTCCCACAATATGTGGTGCGGGTATTTTGGCGGTCGGTCGGTTGTTCCTTTGATACAGTCAGTTCCGCCGTTTTGGAGACTCAACCGTCCAGGCCGGCAGATCCTATTCAGTGGATACCATCTATCTCCGACGACTGCACAAGACTATCTCGCCGGCCTTGACGAGTATTTACCATCTTGGCTTCACGGCTACCCGTCACTACTGGCGCTCATCGCCGGCTATCTTTTGGAAAGAGGAAAATCATTGCGCAAGGCTCCGAACGTGGTGACAACGGGCGCTGAGAGTTTGCTCCCGCAGCAAAAGGATCTCATGCAGAAGGCTTTCGGGTGTCCCGTCCGCCAGCACTATGGTCAAGCAGAATCAGTGGCGAACATTTCAGAATGTCCAAGTGGTCACTTACATGTCGACGAAGACTTCTCTTGGGTAGAATTTGTCCCACTGGAAGATCAACCGGATGTATACAGAATTGTGGGAACCAATTGGAGTAATCCAGCTTTTCCATTGTTTCGTTATGACACGGGGGACTTTGCGCGTCTTTCTGCAGAACGTCCGACATGTCCTATGACCGGCCGTGTTGTCGAGTCCGTCGACGGCAGGAAGGAAGATTATGTTGTGTTGCCGTCGGGTGCCCGGTTAGGCAGGCTCGATCATATTTTCAAAGATTTGACTCAGATCAGAGAGGCTCAAATCTATCAACCGGATCGTGAGACGCTCGTCTTTAGAATCGTCAAACGCGAAGGCTATAGCGGTGCTGACGAACGGCGCCTTCTGGATGAAGCGCAGAAGCGTGTAGGCCGCGATGTAACAATCAAAGTTGATCATGTGTCCCATCTGGAACGCGGCAAGACGGGAAAGCTTCGATTTGTTGTGAGTAAGGTGTAAATGAAACAAATATTGCAGAATCTTTCATCGGGTGAAACCAGTCTCGCCGATATTCCGAGCCCGAAGGTCAGAGAGAACCACCTGCTGATCAGGACGACTCACTCGCTTGTTTCGGTGGGAACGGAGCGCATGCTGGTCGAATTCGGTAAGGCAAATGTGTTCGAAAAAGCTCGCCAGCAACCGGAAAAGGTTCGAATGGTATTGGATAAGGTCAAGACAGACGGAGTGCTGCCCACGCTCGAGGCGGTCCGGAATAAGCTGGATCAACCGCTCCCGATGGGGTATTGCAACGTGGGGATGGTGCTTGAGATCGGGCAGGGAGTGACCGGCTTTTCAGTTGGAGACAGAGTGGCGTCGAATGGCAAGCATGCGGAAATTGTCTGTGTCCCGAAAAACCTCTGTGCGAGAGTTCCGGACTCCGTGAGCGACGATGCTGCTTCGTTCACCGTGATCGGTGCGATTGGGTTGCAGGGGATCCGCCTCATTCAGCCCAGCCTGGGCGAGGCTGTCGTGGTTACTGGACTTGGATTGATCGGATTGATGGCGGTTCAACTGTTGAGGTCTCATGGGTGTCGGGTCCTGGGGTTAGACTATGACGGAAGTAAAATCGCACTCGCGCAGAAACTTGGAGCGGAAACGGTTGATCTCAGTCAGAACCCCGATCCCGTGGGGGCAGCCATGGCCTTCTCCCGCGGCCGAGGTGTGGATGCAGTCATCATCACTGCGTCTACGAAGAGTAACGAGCCTGTTCATCAAGCAGCGCACATGTGCCGGAAGCGCGGACGGATCGTGCTCGTCGGTGTGACGGGGTTAGAACTTTCCCGTGCCGACTTCTATGAAAAGGAATTGACGTTCCAGGTATCCTGCTCCTATGGGCCGGGACGCTACGATAGCTCATACGAGGATCACGGCCACGATTATCCCCTTGGCTTCGTCCGATGGACGGAGCAACGTAATTTTGAGGCGGTTCTCGATATGTTGGCAGACGGCCGTCTCCAGACAGACTTGCTCATATCGCATCGTATTCCGTTTGAGCAGGCTACAACCGCCTATGACATTATTTCCAGCCGAGTCCCGTCACTCGGAATTGTCTTGCAATATCCGAAACCAGATGTCTTTGCCCATAAGAGATTGCTGAGCAGGACGATAAGGTGTTCGGAGGAGTCAATCGAGGTGGGTCATCCAGCCACCTCACCGGTCATGGGCTGTATTGGTGCCGGTAACTATGCGACGCAAGTGCTTCTGCCGGCGTTTAAACGCGCCGGGATCATTTTTAAGGTTGTTGCCAGTAGCACTGGTGTGACTGCCGCCCACGCAGGGCGCAAGTTCGGCTTTTCGGAGATCACGAGCGACAGTAAGAATGTGATCGAATCATCCGATATCAACACCGTCATAATCGCAACCCGGCATGACAGTCATGCAACGCTTACCGCTGAAGCTCTGAAAGCTGGCAAACATGTGTTTGTTGAAAAGCCGTTGGCCATCACCAGGGAAGAGCTGAAAGCGGTCGCTGATCTCTATGAGGAATGCATCGAGAAGCGGGATTCTCCACCACTCTTGATGGTTGGGTTCAATCGTCGTTTTGCTCCGCAGGTTCGACGGGTGAAAGAGTTGGTTGTCGGAATTACGGAGCCCAAGACGTTTGTCATGACGGTCAATGCCGGCCACATTTCCGATGAACACTGGACTCAGGATCGAATGATCGGAGGGGGGCGGATTATCGGTGAAGGGTGTCATTTTGTGGATCTTCTTCGTTTTCTGGCAGGTTCACCGATTATTGCGGTCCAGGCTATGCTAATGGGCAAATCGTCAGGAGCTCCTGCCAGAGAAGACAACGTTACTGTCACTTTAGAGTTCAGAGATGGATCAATTGGAACCATACACTATTTCGGGAATGGGCATAAATCGTTCCCCAAAGAGCGATTGGAAGTGTTTTGCGCAGGTAAAGTGCTGCAATTGGATAATTTCCGAAAGCTTCGCGGCTATGGGTGGTCCGGTTTTCGAAAAATGGATCTCTGGAGTCAAGACAAAGGAAATACCTCATGCGTCGACGCATTCGTGAGCGCGATTCGCCGTGGCGAATGCTCGCCGATTCCCTGGCATGAACTTGTTGAAGTGACTCAAGTTACCTTCGACATCATGGATTCGCTGAGATAAGCGTTGTCTCGCATGAATCGACTGTCTTTCTACGCCAGGACGCTGGTTCATCTCCGCCCTTCACAGGTTGGGTACCTTCTTCAGCGGCGAATCTTTCCTCGGTTTCAGTCAATAAGCAAGACTGTTGATGTCAGTCTTCGCCCAGGGATTGCGATGCTCCCTGGAGTCTTTGCCTCTGCCCATAGAGAGGGTGATTCACATTTGTGTTTTCTTGGGAGATCGAAACCGTTTGATCCGGGAACGGGAAATTGGGCCTCCAAGGAGATGCCAAAACTGTGGCGCTATAACCTTCACTATTTTGACTACTTGCATGATTCGCAGCGCTCTTCTGAAAATAAGCGTCTTCTCGTTACGGACTGGATCCGGCACAATCCGCTCGGGACTGAAGATGCGTGGGAACCCTATACGGTCTCGCTCAGGGTCGTGAACTGGATAAAATTCTTCCTATCGAGTGACGCGCCCCGTTCTCGCATGGAGGCTGGCAAGACCAGTCCTGATCATATCCCTGGACAGGTATTCAGGCTCGAGTGGATGGAAAGTCTGTATCGACAGGCGCTGTGGTTGGAACAGAACATTGAGTATCACCTCTTGGCGAATCATTACCTCAAAAATGGTGTGGCGCTGTTCTTCGCCGGCATATATTTCGAAGGAGCGGATGCAGACAGATGGATTCAGAAGGGCCAACAGATATTGCAAGAAGAATTGGATGAACAATTTCTCCCCGATGGCGGGCATTTTGAGCGAAGCCCTATGTATCACTCCATTTGTCTGGTCGATTATCTCGACGTGTTGAATCTTGCCCGGAACTCACGTGCGGTGATTTCACATGACGTAACGGACACATTCACAAGCAAGGTCACTGCTGCGCTTGATTTCCTGAGTGGCATCCGCATGCCAGACGGGGATACTCCTCTCTTCAATGATTCGGCGTTCGGTATCGCTCCAACTCCTGACCAGATTTTCGACTATGCTGACAGGATAATCGGGTACAAGGCCTCAAGTTCGACAGCAGATATGACGTTACATGCATTTCCGGCGACTGGCTACTACGTCTGCCGTCAGGGGAACGATATGCTTATTATTGACTGTGGGCCGATCGGCCCCGACTATCAGCCCGGGCATGCCCATAGCGACACGCTCAGTTATGAGTTAGCGATAGATGGGCGACGGGTTATTGTCGATAGCGGGGTGTATGACTATGAGCCGAGTCTTGAACGGGCGTATGCGAGAAGTACGAGAGCTCATAACACGGTAATGGTCGACGGAGAGGAACAATCCGAGGTATGGGGAGTATTTCGTGTGGCACGGCGGGCTAAGCCGCTTCGCGCTCATATCGCGGCAACCGGACACGAGTCGGCCTTGTTCGAAGGCGGTCATGACGGATATAGGAGATTGAGTGGAAAGCCCATCCATACAAGACGAATTGCTTGTGATGGACGGGGGAGTTGGATCGTTACAGACAAGGTTGAAGGTCAGGGAACACATCGAATGGAAAGTTTTGTTCATATTCATCCTGATTTCACAATCGCCAAATCGGAGACTGGCTGTTTCAGGATAGAGCGAGACGGGGAAGTCGTGGCCACGATCGAAGCGATGAGCGCCTGTCGGGTGGAGATTGAGCAGGGATGCTATTTTTCTGAGTTTGGTTTGAGGCAGGAGAACCTTGTGATAGCCTTTTCTTGTTCCGGAGAAATCCCGCTCCAACTGAGTTATCGAATCCAGAGAGCGACATCCCGGCAACCCGATCCCCCAAGCCCATGCGAATCCTCTTCTTGTCACATTATTTCCCTCCCGAAGTGAATGCTCCTGCAACCAGAACATATGAACATTGTCGGCAGTGGGTGAAGGATGGGCATACGGTCACGGTCGTGACCTGCGCGCCCAATCATCCGCAGGGAAAGGTTTATGACGGGTATCGCAATCGATTGTATCAACAAGAAACCAAGGACGGGATCACAGTTGTTCGGGTTTGGACATTCGTCACAGCGAATGAAGGCTTCTTAAAAAGGACGTTGAATTACATCTCGTACATGTACGCAGCGGTTATTGTGTCTCTCTTTCTGCCGAAAGCAGATGTTGTCCTTTCGACCTCTCCTCAATTCTTCAATGGGCTCGCGGGGTACTTTGTTAGCAAGGTGATGGGAATTCCGTGGGTGCTGGAGATTCGCGACCTATGGCCGGAGTCGATCGTCGCCGTAGGAGCCATCAAAAATCCTGCAATCATCAGGATCCTGGAATGGGCGGAGAGATTCGCATACCGAAAAGCCGATCGGATTGTGCCGGTAACGGACTCCTTCAAGACCTATATCCTCAGCAAGGGAATTGAGGCGGGGAAAGTCGTCGTCGTCAAGAACGGAGTCGATCTGGCCCAATATGCTCCACTCGATGGGCCAAGTTCCGTTGCACAAGAGCTTGGGATCAAGGGGCGGTTTGTCGTTTCGTATTTCGGCACTCATGGAATGGCTCATCATCTTGAGACGATTCTCCACGCGGCACGCCAATTGAGCAGTACAACAAACATTATCTTCTTGATGGTCGGAGACGGAGCTGAACGGAAGGCGCTCGTCCGGATGCGAGACGAGATGGAGCTCGACAATGTCATGATGCTGGATCAGCAACCAAAACAGCGTATGCGCGAATTCTGGGCGCTGTCCGACGTCAGCCTCGTGTTACTCAAAAAGTCCGATTTGTTCAAGACGGTCATCCCCTCGAAGATCTTTGAAAGTCTCGCGATGGAAAAGCCGATTATTCTCGGGGTAGAGGGAGAAACCGCTGATCTTCTGCAAACGGCCCAGGCCGGCCTGTGCATCGAGCCCGAGCAGGCCGATGAATTGGCGGCCGGTGTATTGAAACTGTCTCAACGCCCCGAATTGTGTCAGCAGCTGGGAAGAAACGGGCGAAAATTCGTTCTCCGTCATTTCGATCGCATTGAACTTGCCAGAAAGCTTGCGTCTGTTCTCGAATCTGTTTCTCACAAGCCGTCTATCGAAACCGCAGATGATTCTTATGAACAAGCTGCATGAGTGTATTGCCCAAAGAACGGACGATGCACAAGCCGCCAAATTAGGTCATAGATGCAGTAAGTATGTGTGCTGAAGGACCGTTCATCGATAGGAACGTTTTTGCCAAACATAGGTAGTGTCACGAGGAAGGTTTTTCCCCTTGAATATGCGTGATATCTACATATTTGAACGCCCTCGTAGGAAAGTGCACACATTGTGGAGCCCGGAAGGCCTTCCTGCGTGTTGAGATATCAGGAGTATAGAAACATTCTTCGATGGCCCAGGATTTGCTCACCAATACGCCAATTCATACGTGTCCCTAATGTACCAACCTCTAGCAGGAGTAGTGTTATGCCGATGATGACGCGATTGTTTCTCAGGAGAGCTCTGTTGCCGGCGATTGCGCTGTGTTCATTGATGGTTCCTTTGAACGCGGCACATGCTGCTCTGGTGAATTATTCGTTTACCGGTAGCATCGATGGTATGTCCACAATGATTGTCCCGGTTACCGGTGCGTTTCAATTCAACAGTGACACTGCCGTAAACAGTGGCGCTTATAATGGTGCAGTAACGGGCTTCTCTCTGCATTTTGGCGGGTTCAACTACACGTCATCTTTGGCGCCTGGCGCCAACGCTGTGACGATTTCGCAGAATATTCCTATGGGCGGTGGTAGTGGCAATCGTTGGGCATTGGCGTCTGCAGTTAGCGGTCCCAACTTTATGAATTCCGGCTACTCGCCGTTTAATTTGGATCTTCGTCTCGACAGTAAGGGGGGGGCATTGTTTACCAGCACGGATCTAGAAGGCCCTCCAAGTTTTAGTTCATTGAATGGCGTATATAGTTTGAGCGGTCTGACTGCAGCGAGATGGCGGCTCTTTTTTGAGGATTCAGAAGGTAATCCAGCCGTTTTTCTCGGATCGATCACGAGCTTGACGGCCGTGCCGTTGCCGGCGGCGGTCCTTCTGTTCGGTGCGGGTCTCGTCTCCTTGGTTGGTTTGGGTGCGGGAGGTCTGCGAAATCTTCGAAGCTCGCAGGCATAAGTGCGACGGTGTTTGTGATCGCGAGGGCTTGATACCTCAAGGAGGTATCAAGCCCGTTCTTTCTCTTGGATGGAGCGATAGGTAGAAATTGCCGTAGATAGAAGCTTGCGCCCCCCGCTTCAGGCTAAACGTTGCTCGCTCGGCTCATTCCCAATCATTGTTTGAAGGGCTCTCTCTTATGACTAGTACGCGGGTCCTTCTCTTCACCTCAGTCCTGATCGCAGTGTTGTTGGGCTACATGTATGAGGAGAGCCTCATCTATTTGTTCAACCACTGGTTAGGCAGTGACGATTATAGTCATGGAATCTTTGTCCCGGTGATCAGTGGGTTCTTAATATGGCAATCCCGACATCGTCTCTTGCAAATGCCGAGAGAATCCTCATGGTGGGGTCTTGCGGTCATCGCAGCGGGTCTTGTTCTCTATGTAGTTGGTGAGTTGTCCACGCTCTATGTTGTCCTCCATCTCTCCTTGTGGATGGTGATCGTTGGTTTGGCGATTGCGCTCATCGGGATGAGCGGCGCGAAGGCGATCGCATTTCCACTCGGCTATCTCTTGACCGCGATTCCCTTGCCCGTATTTTTCTACGCGAGTTTATCGAGCCAGCTTCAGCTGTGGTCTTCATCCTTGGGAGTCGGGTGTCTACAACTGATCGGAGTCATGGCGTTTCGCGAAGGCAATGTCATTGACTTGGGACCGGTACAGCTTCAAGTGGTCGAAGCTTGTAGCGGTATTCGCTACCTGCTGCCTCTGACTTCTCTGGCGCTGCTCTGTGCCTACCTGTTCAAGGACAAGATGTGGAAGCGAGTGGTCCTGGTGCTTTCCGCGATTCCGATCTCGATCCTCATCAATGGTTTTCGTATCGGCATGATCGGAGTTCTGGTCGAACTCTATGGGCAAGGAGCTGCCGAAGGGTTTTATCACCTGTTCGAGGGATGGGTCATTTTCATGGCGAGTTTTGGGCTGCTGATTGCTGAAATGAGACTACTAGGACGAGTCGCGGCGGTGATACCCCAGAGATCATTTCGTGAACAGTTTACCTGGAGAGATCAGGCGAAAACTGACGGCCACGAGCCCAGCCTCAACCAGCCGATCCGTCTCCTATTCGCGCCAGGGCGCGCCTATCTATGCAGTGTTGCTCTGCTTGCGCCATTCACTCTGCTGTCGACGGCCTTCGGTGATCGGGAAGAGGTTGCTCCAGCTCGGGCGCCCTTTATCGAGTTCCCGATGCAGGTTGGTCCGTGGCGAGGAGCCCGCTTCGCTCTGGAAAAGCAATATATCGATGCCCTTCGGTTCGATGATTACGTCCTTGCCGACTACCATTCGGACAAGGGACCTCAGATGAATTTCTATGCCGCCTACTATCGGTCACAAAGGAAAGGACAATCGGCACATTCGCCTCAAAGTTGTCTGCCTGGAGGGGGATGGGAGATTGCGTCCTTGTCACGCACGGAGTTGCCGTCGTCACCGACGATGGGGCAGCCGGTCATAGTCAATCGCGCCGTGATTCAGAAGGGTGATCAGAAGCAGATCGTCCTCTACTGGTTTAAACAGCGCGATCGACAGATCGCGGACGAGTACCAGGTCAAGTTGTATCTGTTGTGGGATGCCTTTATTCGCCATCGAACCGACGGGGCGCTGATCAGATTGGCGTCGCTTGTGAGTCCTGGTGAATCTGAGGCGGCCGTCGACCAACGTCTCCAAGCATTTGCGGTTGAGATCGGCCAAGAGCTGAACCGGTTTGTGCCGGATTGACCGGCGGCAGCCAAGGCATGCGAGCGTATCTATGATGAACGAATTGTTTTTCAGTTCCATGACGGCGTTACTTCTGTGCATGGCACTGATCCCTCCCTTACGGCTGGCGGCAGAACGATTTCAGGTCATGGATCTACCGGGAGGACGCAAAGTCCACGAGCACCCGATCCCACGCGTCGGCGGGCTTGCCTTTGCCGTGGGGGCCTGCGCTTCAATTGCCTGGTGGGGTGCGAGAGATGCGACTACGTTCTCGGTTCTGGTCGGGTGCGTGATTATAGTGGCATTCGGAGTCTGGGACGATCGTGTCGACCTGAGTTATCGGACCAAACTGGTGGGGCAGATACTCGCGGCCATGGCGGTTGTCATCGGCGGTGACATTTGGTTTACGACGCTTCCCTTCTTGCCTGACGTTGAAGTGCCGGCATGGGTCGGCGCTCTCGTGACCATTGTCTTTCTTGTCGGAGTCTCGAATGCGGTGAATCTGACCGATGGCTTGGACGGACTGGCCGGCGGCTTATCGTTCTTGACGCTGTCGGGAATCGCCTATCTAGCCTTTCTCGCGAATGACTCGGTGGTGCTCACGCTCACGGTTCCCTTTCTTGGGGCGCTCTTGGGTTTCTTGCGGTACAACACGTATCCGGCACGAATATTTATGGGTGATGGCGGCAGTCAACTGTTAGGTTTCATGATGGGTGTGCTCGCCATCCTGTTGACCGATTCGTCACGTGGGCCATTCAGTCCGAGTCTCGCGCTTTTCCTATTGGGGCTGCCGTTTCTAGACACACTCGGTGTGACAGGTCAGCGATTGGCTGAAGGGCGCTCTCCATTCGTCGGCGACCGGGCGCATATCCACCATAAGTTGCTGCGGACTGGACTGACTCACTATGAGGCTGTGACCGTGATCTACTTGATCCAGGCAAGCATGCTGGGGGTGGCCTATCTCCTCAGATGGCAGTCCGACACGTTGATTCTGCCGCTCTATCTCGCCCTGGCGATTTCAGTGCTGTTGCTTTTTATAGCGGCTGGACGCGGTCTTCTTCCCACTCCGACATCACGAGAGGGATTGTTCATGTCGAATGTCGCCGTGACGCGCTTTGTGAATGGGCCGCTGTTGACGGATATGCCGATCCAGTTCCTGGCTGCCGCCGTTCCGTTGTTTTTGATCGCACTCGTCTTTATTCCCTCGAACGTGCCAAGTGATGTGGGCTATCTCTCGATCGCTCTCTTTGTTGTGGTTTTGCTTGGCATTTCGACACAGGTCGCACCATATTTTGTGCGTGGCGGACTCTATGTGGGAACGACGTTTCTGCTCTATGTCTGTGAGGGATCGCGATCCTCGTCCGTATCTGCCGTCGCGATGGCCCACAATGCATTTTTCGTTGTGGTCGCGGTCATGGTGCTGTTGAGTCTTCGGTTTAACGAACAGAACCGGTTTCAGACCACCCCGCTCGATTATCTGATGGTGTTCTTGGCGATCACCTTCCCGCTGCTCCCGGAAGTGAATGCAGATATATCTCATCTGGGAGTCTTTGCGGCCAAGCTACTCGTGCTGTTCTTTTCCTTTGAACTGCTCCTCCACGCCTTTTCTCATCGCGTCCGTCAATTGGGACTGGTTTCGCTCTGGATCCTCTTCGGACTCGGAATTCGGATTTTGTTGTAGCGAACCCGGTTACGTAATAACCTAGGTCCATGACAACGCCTTTCATACAGCACAGATGGGGATGGACTCTCGGCATGTGTGTAAAAATCGGGATTGTTCTTCTGTCGGTACTCGCATGGACTGCTTGTGGTGGTCCCGAGGAGAGAAAGGCAAAGTACTTTGCTCGTGCCAATGAGTACATTGAAGCGGCCAACTATCCCAAGGCTCGCGTCGCCCTGAGAAATGTCCTGAAAATAGACCCCAAGGATGCGGATGCCTATGTCCTCTTTGCTCACGTTGAGGAGAAGGAAAAGAACTGGCGCAACGCCGTCCAACTCTATCAGGAAGCCGTCAGATTGGTCCCCGATCACTCCGCTGCGCTGATCACGCTCGGCAAATACTATCTCGAAGCCCGTCTGACTGATCACGTGGTGGAAGTGGCCGACACGGTGCTGAAAACCGATCCGCACCAGCCGCAGGCCAATGCGCTCAAGATCGCCGCACAGGCTGTGACAGAAGAAGCCATTCCCCCGGCCATTCCAAAGGCGGAAGCGCTGGCGAGGGAGTTTCCGACAGAACCGGACGTCGCCATCTTGCTGGCTACGTTATACGGTCAGCAGCGGCGGTATCGTGATGCGGAGAACACACTCAGAAGAGCCCTGGAAGCGCAGCCAAGAAATCTGGATCTTCTGAACAATTTGAACGCCGTGTTGACGGGAGCGAAAGATTGGGTTGGTGCCGAGGCGGCCATTCGTCGGATGATCGAGGCTGAACCTAAGTCTTTGGATCATCGACTAAGGCTTGTCCGCTTCAATGTGGGTCAGGGCGCATACGAGAAAGCGGAATCGGTCCTGCGCGAGGCGGTAACCCTGGATCCGGACAGCGAGCAATGCCGCCTTATGTTGGCCGACTTTTTTATGAATCGAAGGGATGTTCCTTCCGCCGAGCGGGTACTTCTCGAGGCTGCCGCACATCTGCCGTATTCAAGCCACATTCAATTCGGACTCGCGACCCTCTATAAGAGGAGCGGGCAAGACGCAAAAGCACGGGAGCGCTATTCCGCGTTGGTTGAGGAATATAAGGGGAAGCCTGTCAGTCTGGAAGCCAAGGTGAGGTTGGCCGAGATGGATCTCCTCGCGGGGAGGGAAGTCGAAGCTGAGCGTCAAGTGGAGGAAGTGTTAAAAGCCAATCCTCGTTCTTCCGATGGGCTGATCCTATCAGGTCGAATGGCTTTGGCCAGACGGAATGGGAAGGATGCCGTACAGGCATTTCGCACGGTCTTGCACGATCAGCCCGAGCTGGCAACGGTTCAGTATCTGCTTGGTCAGGCCTATCAGCTGACCGGTGAAACCAACCTTGCAAAGGAAAGTTTTGAGCGGGCAGTTGCGTTGTATCCCGACCAGGTGGATGCGAAACGGTCCCTTGCCGTGTTGGAAAGCAAAAGCGGGCGCTACCAACAGGCTCGTGCCCGGCTCGACGAACTGCTGAAACAGCGACCGGATGATGTGGCCGCTCTTGACATGCTGATGACGCTGGATTTGGCGACGAAGAACTGGCAGGGAGCTGAACAGACCTTGGTGCGGATCCGTCAGATACCGGCCGGCAATTCCGTGGCGTCGATGGCTGAAGGGCGATTTTATGAGGGGCAACGCCGTGTGGAGGAAGCTCGGAGCGCCTATGAACGTGCTGTGGTGGCGGCACCAAACGATCCAGAACCGCTGCTGTCTCTTGTGAAGCTTGAAGTGGCTCAAGGTCAGACCGTCCAAGCGAGAGCTCGCTTGGAATCGATTCTGGCTTCACGTCCAAACCATCCATTCGCCCATGGGTTACTCGGAGAGGTCTTGTCCATCACGAGAGAGCAGGAAGCTGCGGCCGCTCAGTTTCGCGAAGCCGTGCGATTGAATCCGAAGTGGATATCACCATGGCTGAGCTGGGCCTCATTGGCCTTGGCGCAGAAAATGCCTGATGTGGCTGTGCAGGTTCTCGAAAACGGTCTGAAAGCTAATCCCGACAGTGAAGAGTTGTACATGCTGTTGGCCTCCGCTCATTCGGACAAAGGACAGACTGACTCCGCCATGGCCGCGTATGAGTCAGCGCTACGTGCGAATCCCCGCAATGTGCTTGCAGCCAATAACCTGGCTGTTTTGCTCGTTGAGCGAAAAGGCGATCCATCAAGTCTCCACAGAGCCTTCGCGTTGAGCCGCGATTTTGAGAAGGAAGCACCACATCCGCTGTTTATCGATACGCTTGGTTGGGTGCGATTTAAAATGGGACAACAGGAAGAAGCGATTCGATTGATGAAGCAGGCTGTTGCCAAATCTCCGGAAATCTCTGTCCTGAATTATCATCTTGGGATAGCATTCTTTCAGTCCGGGAAGCAGGCGGAAGCCCGTACCTACCTATCGAAAGCTCTCAAGAGTCCGGATCAATTCGAAGGACGGCGAGAGGCGGAACAGATCCTCGCGCAGATAAGAGGGTAAGGAGAATCCATGTCTCGCTTTATGCGATTGGTGGTAAGTGGGTGTTTCGTGGCAGCAGCCGTAATCGTAGCCTGGTTACCGGGTCAAGCTCGAGCCGGTGATGCGATCACAGCTTCACCGACATCGCAGGTTGATCCGGGATACCGCCTAGGTGCCGAGGATGTCATGCTGGTGTCGGTGTGGAAGGATGAACAGCTGACACGAGAAGTCGTCGTCCGCCCTGACGGGATGTTTTCGTTTCCTCTCGTCGGTGATATCCAGGCCGAAGATCGGACGGTCGATGACATCCGTGGCGACCTGGTGAGGCGGTTGACGAAGTATATCCCGAATCCGAATGTGTCCGTGGCGGTCACGAAGGTCGTCAGTTACAAGGTCTACGTTGTCGGGCGAGTCAATAAGCCGGGCGAATACTTGATCGGCCATTATACCGACGTGCTTCAGGCGTTAAGCCTTGCCGGTGGATTAACTCCGTTTGCCGCGGAAAACGACATTCGGGTCATGCGCCGGGTACGAGGAGAGCAACACGCCATTCCCTTCCGCTACGGCGATCTTCGCAAAGGCAAGGACCTGGAGCAAAATATCATGCTCCAGCGCGGTGACGTTGTCATGGTGCCCTGACAATCGCAGTGTCCATGCAACCGCACTGCAAGGGGAGAAGTCGCGTTTGGAGTCGCAGGGAGACTGCTCGAGTCATCCTTGTGGCAGCGATCGTTTCATCTGGCTTGGTACCGGGGGGCCAAGCGGCCGAATGGTCGCTCTCGCCATCTGTCGGCGTCAAAGGGGTCTATAACAGCAACTTACTGTTGACCCCATTGCCTCACGATGACACCTATGGATACTGGGTCACACCAGCCACAGAGTTTGCCGGAAAAACCGAGCGCCTGGACGTCAGCAGCCGCGTTGCAGCGGATTTCGTCGGGTACTTTGGCGGAGAGAGCCGACAGTTTACCAATGTCTATGCGCCGTTGTCGTTGCAGTATCGGACCGAACAGGACCTCATCGCTTTCACCGGTGGGTTCACTCGTGACAATACGCTGCTCAGCGAGTTACAGGCGACGGGAGTCGTTCTGCAGTTCACGCAGCGCAATCAGTGGACCGCAAATCCTACGTGGACCAGAAGGTTGACGGAAAAACTTTCTGTTCAATCAGGTGTGCAGTTTTCAGACACGACGTATGAAAGTGAGAGATTGGCTGACTACCGGTTGATGGGGGGATCCGGAGGGTTTCTCTATCAACTCACTGAACGAGATCAGATTCAACTGTCCGGGTCGTATGTTGATTTCCGAACCACCAACTCTCCTTCTCTATTTCAAGCGCATTTCCCCGGGATCAATATGAGCCTGACGCATGCCTTTGCAGAATCGCTTAAGGGAACCATCTACGGCGGGCCCAGATTCTTGTCGTCCAGTTCACAGACGCCGATCGGCGATATCACGGCTCGAGAGACGGTGTGGTTGGCCGGGGCGAGTGTGACGAAGAATTTCGAGAGGGCTTCGCTGCAAGCATCCTTCGCTCGGGATCTCGTTCCCAGCGGTTTTGGATTACTTATCCAGACCAACCGAGGCGAAGTGTCGGGTTCATACGAAATCTCAGAAACCGTTGCCTGTTCCCTCAATGTGGTCGGAATGCTCACGTCAGGAAAGACGAGGGCGGCCGTCGGCGGAGTGTTTCCGGACAGCAGCTACGTCAGCGTCGCACCAAAATTGTCATGGAGAATTTTCGAGTGGTGGCAAGCGGAGGTGTCCTATATGTACCGATGGCGGGATATCGATACTTCCGCAGATACAGCGCAATCCCATGCCACAATGTTCATGGTGACCTATTCTCCCCCCAAATGGGCATTTGCTAACTGAAAAGCGATGGCTTCTACACACATCCCAGCACAGGCTTCGGAGCAGGCTAAAAGTCTCAAAGACTATGTCGCGTCCTTTCACCGACGCCGAAAGCTCATGGTCTCGACAAGTGTCGGACTATTGAGCGTCACCCTTGCACTGGCCTTTCTGTGGCCTCCGACCTACAAATCCACGGCGACCATTCTGATCGAGGAACAGGAGATTCCATCCGATCTTGTGCGATCGACCATCACAAGTTATGCCGACCAGCGCATCGAGATCATCAAGCAGCAAGTGATGAGCCGCACCACCCTGTGGAAGGTGGTGGAGCAATTCAATCTGTATGAGGATCTCCGGAGGAATAGTCCGGCAGAGGAGATCGTGAGGCGTTTCGTCAAGGACATAGAAGTGGAAGTGATCAGCGCGGATGTCGTGGATAAACGCACTCAACATGCGACCAAAGCTACTATTGCCTTTACCGTGGCGTATCAAAACCGGTCTCCTGAACTGGCGCAGAAGGTGGCGAACGAGCTCACCAGTCTCTTCTTGGGTGAAAATTTGAAGAGTCGCGAGCGCCAAGCGCAGGAAGCCTCGTCGTTCCTTCAGCAGGAAGCGGATAATCTGGCCCGGCATATCGGTGAGATCGATGAAAAGATCGCGTCGTTCAAACAACGGGCCAGCGGGGCGCTCCCGGAGTTGACGCCCTTGAATCAACAATTGATGAACCAAGCTGAACGTGAGCTGATGGACGTCGATCAGCAGATGCGAAGCCTCGAGGAGCGGAAAACCTATCTTGAGGGAGAATTGGCGACGATCAAGCCAAACACTCCGATTGTGTCCGTCACGGGAGAGCGCATTTTGGATTCAGCGGATCGCCTGCGCGCGCTGCGCGCCGAGTATGCGGGTGCTGCGGCCAATCTCTCGTCCGATCATCCGGATATCATCAAGATGAAGCAGGAGATGGACGCGCTTGAGAAGGAGACGGGTCAGCTCCCCGATGAGGCAGAAACCATAAAACGGCTCACCGATGCGCGTGCCGTGTTAGCGGCGGATTTGGAGCGATTGGGGCAGGAGCATCCCGATATCATACAGTTACGGCGGAAGGTTGCTGGGCTCGAAGAAGAAGTACAGCGCGTCAAAGCTGGGCCGAGTCGGAAAACTGAGCTGCGACCGGAGAATCCTGCCTACATCAATCTCCAAGCTCAACTGAATTCCGCAACCGCTTCCCTGGAGGCGCTTCGAAAAACCAGAGTGGACTTGAAACGCAGACTTCAGGAATACGCGACACGGCTGGAACGGGCTCCCGAGATCGAACCGGAGTATCTTGTGCTGACTCGAGATCGGGATACGTCGGGGCAGAAGTATCAAGACATTCGGTCTCGGTTGTTGGAAGCGAAGGTGTCGGAAGGTCTGGAAGTGCAGCGAAAAGGCGAACGGTTTTCTTTGATCGACCCACCCAGTCTTCCTGAAAAGCCGTTCAAACCGAATCGGCTGGCTATTGTGCTCCTTGGATTCATCCTCGCGGTTGGTGGCGGAATCGGCGCCGGGGCAACGGCGGAATCACTCGATCATTCGATCCGTACGCCGGAACAGATCGTTGCGTTGACACAACATTTCCCGTTGGCGGTCGTTCCCTTTATGCCGAATGAAGGAGATTTCTCTCGGGTGAGGTTGCGGCGACGTATCTTTCAGAGTGCCGGGATAGGCGCGGTGGCGACGATTCTTCTCTTCTTGCATGTCTTCGTGGTGCCGTTAGATGTGCTGTGGTTTACTGCATTGAGACGATTTGGCATGGAATAGGGACACAGAAAGAACATGGATCGTATTCGAACCGCACTCAAGCTATATAAAGATTTAAAAGACACCTCCTCCACCTCCTCTCGTGGGGAAGGGACGAAGCGGACTGCATCTCACTCTGTCCCACCTCCGATCACGTATACGCGAACCAGATCACTCCACATTCCAGTTTCCGTGCTGCGCGGTCATCGGGTGATGGCCTCCTATCAGAAGGGACCATTTGTCGATGCTTACAAAATATTGAGAACGCAAGTTACGCATCGGCTTCGAGAGAACGGGTGGAATGTGTTGGGTGTCACCAGCCCAGGGTACGGTGAGGGCAAGACGTTGACGGCCGTGAACTTGGCCGTCAGTCTCGCCATGGAGACGACGCAGACGGTGCTCCTGGTGGACTCGGATCTTCAGGATCCAAGCGTGCACAAGGTGTTTGGTTTGCAGGACTGTCTCGGGCTTGCGGATTACTTGCTGGACGACCAGCCCGTCGAGGATCTGCTACTTCATCCGGGAATCGGACGATTCGTGCTGTTGCCTGGAGGACGAGCCATCTCGAACTCCACCGAGATCTTGACCTCTCCGAAGATGGTGGCGTTAGTCGAAGAACTCAAACATCGATATCCCTCACGAGTCGTCATCTTCGATCTTCCTCCGTTGCTTCACACGGCGGATGTGCTGGCATTTGCACCTTACACAGATGCCCTTCTCATGGTGGTGGAGGAGGGGAGAACGACCGCAGATGAGCTGCAGCGGGCTTTAGGGTTGGTCAAGAATTCCCGCCCCGTTTTGGGAACGGTCTTAAATAAAGCAGGACGATCATCTCTGACGCTGGCCGACATGAAGGCGATGTTGTCCCAATAGGAGACGACACGGAGAGCGGATCGGAGCAATCATGTACGAATCCTTCTATCACTTGAAGACCAAACCGTTCGCGCTCTTGCCGGACAGCAGTTTTCTCTATTCCGGTTCGGAACACCAGGCTGCCTACAGCTTGCTCGAATATGGCCTCCTCAGCCAGGCTCCGTTTATGGTGCTCACCGGCGAGCCCGGTATGGGCAAGACATCCCTTCTCCAGAAGCTGATTGCCGAACACGGAAACAAACACAAGATTGGGCTGGTGACCAACGCCCGTTACGACATCGAGCATCTCTTGCCTTGGATTTTATTGTCTCTCGGATTGAGCACCAAGCGGCTTGATCCGATCGAAGCCTATCACATGTTTTCGGAATTCCTGGCTCAGGAATCGAAACGTTCACGACGGGTCATCCTCATCGTAGATGAAGCCCAAAGTCTGGGAGCCGAGTTGCTCGAAGAACTGCGGCTCTTGTCCAATATGAACGATGGTCAGACATTGAAGTTGCAGATCATCCTATCCGGCCAACCGGATCTCCATACCTTGCTCCAGCGAATCGATATGACTCAATTTGCGCAGCGGATCGTCGTTGACTATCATCTGAAGCCGCTGTCTGAAGCCGACACGGCCAGGTGCATTCGCCATCGAATCCAAGTCGCTGGTGGACGGCCTTCCCTTTTTACCCAAAAAGCATGCGCGCTGGTGCATCGTTTGAGCCGAGGAACCCCGCGCCTGATCAATCAGGTATGCGATGTGGCCTTGACCTATGGGTATGCCGAGCAAGCGAAAGTCATTACATCTAAATTGGTCGCCCAAGCGGCCCTAGATCGATGCAGGGGAGGGATCCTGCCTCTGGCAGCTAAAGAAGAGTTGGTTGGACTGGCGGCGGCTCCGGAAGATGCGAGCGAAGTGGAAGTCTCTATTCCACACCTCCGATCGCCAGGGAACGAGGAATCGGCCGCAGGCCGTTTCATGGGTTCTCCTGAAAGAGCCTACTCGCAGGGCCTGATGCTGAAGGATGAAGAGCGATTGAAGGAGGCCATAGACCTGTTTCATGTGGCGGCGAAGGATAAATCAATGTGGCTCAAGGCCTATGCTCAAATCGGGCTTTGCTATGTCAAGATGAAGGAGCCGCACGCCGCGATACAAGCGTTTCGTACGGCCCTGAAGGATGAGAAGGCGTCGCCGGGGGATACCATCGATGCGCTCTATTTCTTAGGGCGTAGCCTCGAATCGGTCGGGCAGGCCGGCGAGGCGTTTGAAGTCTACCAGCAAATTGAGCAAGCGGCACCAACCTTCCGAGACGTTGCGAATCGGACAAGGGAATTGAGGATTATTTTAAAGCAATCGGCTAAAGGACGAGAGACGGCAATGGGAAAAGACTCGTGGTTCAGCAGCGTTATCGATAATTTTCAACGATTCCTGATCGGGAGCCAGAAGTAGGCTTCGATGAATGGCAGGAGTGGTGCTTCCATCCGTCTTAAGTAAGTTTTCTATTTCTTACGTGCCAAACGGGACGATTTCTGGTTTCATTGACATGAACCAGTGTTAGGTGCGCGAGGTCGGGAGCGTCATGTCGGATCCAATCGATCAGGTGTCAGAACCAGTCGTGAGCCCGGCGGAACGCTATGAACGCGGGCTTGCGCTGAAGAATGCAGGAATGCACAAGGCTGCAATCGATCAGCTTGAAATGGCTGCAGTCGATCCATCGTTCGCGGTCAAGGCGTATGCTCAGATGGGCCTGTGTTATAAGCTATCCGGCCGCTATGAGGAGGCCGTCCCGGCATTTCAGAAAGCACTCAAATTCACACCGGGGTCCTCCAAGGAAACCGTTCAAATTCTCTATCTTCTCGGTCGCACGCTGGAATCGTTGGGCCGTGTCGCGGAAGCCATGGAATCTTATCGCTGGATCAGGCGGGAGGATGCGGCCTATCGAGATGTCGCTGAACGTATTGAGCGGCTGAGCTCCCGTCGCCCGGCCCTGGCTGCGAAAAAGGTATAGTGCCCATCTGAGCCTTTCCCGGTCATGATCTGTCGCTAACGGCCCGCGGACAGAGAGGGCCGCTAAGCGGCGAAGCAGGCCTGCAATTCGTACTCGAATCCCCGGCGCCGTAAACGGATCAAGTCCCGTCGACTCAGTTCATCCACAATCGTGAATACTTGATTCCAGGTGAGTTCTGGAAGACGAGAAAGAAGTTGTTCGAGCAAAATATGTCGTTGCTCCTGAACGATGATCAAGATCTTTGCTTCGGCTTGCCCGGCAATAGCATTCATGTGTGACCTCCTCCATCACCATGAGTTATAGGCGCATAGACCGGCCGTCCCGCCTGCGTTGGACTCCACCGAACGACTATCACGCGAATAGTTCCTAATGTGAGCAGGATTCCACCCAACGCCACCAACGCCCTCCAATCGCCTCCTCTGAACCATTCAGAGATCACTTCCGTCAGCATCACCACAAGGATGGTGTCGACGATAAAGGTCACCTTGACACGACCTTCGCTGAAATAGGTGAGGGTGGTCGTAAACACTTCGACGATTGCCAGTAAGATGAGGGTGTTGATGATGACCTGTCGTAACACGACTTCGGTTGGCTGGTGGGTGAGGGTCAACAGATCCAGGAATGTTTTCAGGATCCCGCCGGTGAGTGCAGTCAAGATGGTGATCATCATCAGACTGAGCACTCCTTTGATTCCCCAGGTCCAGACCTCCATCGGATCGAGGCGGCGCAACCGATCCCACGCCGTGGCGCCCCCCGCCAGGAGAATCTGTCCAGGCGTGTTCCAGAACGTACTAGAACTCATCGATCAATACCGGACGAAGGAGATCGCGAACCGCGAGTACTCCGACGACCGTCTCCGCCTTGAACACCATTAAATGCCGTATACCGTGCTGGTGCATGAGGTCAGCCGCTTCTGTGATGGGACGCCGTTCATCGATCCCCGCGATCGGCTTGCTCATGATGGCATCAACCGAGAGAAGAGGCGGTTCCTGATCGATCTCCGCCATTGTTCGGATACTGTCGGGCTCCGTCACGAGACCGATAATGTGATTGTCATCTTCCTCAAAGACGCTCACAATCTTGCAATTCGACATCAGTTTTGCCGCATCGACGGCGTTCACTCTCGCGGGCACGGTGGCCAGCGTTCGCTTCATCAGTTGCCCCACAGTGATCATGATTCCTCCTTCGCTTGGGCATTTGCGGTTTCTTTTGTCGTACTGTGAGGGTACTAAGCAAGAGTTGCAGAACTATGACTCTCGCGTAAAACTTCTGTTAAATGTACCGTTCCTGTGTGGTAGGCTCATCTTCATCAGATATAGGAGGGAGCATGGATTGTGTGCTGTTTCGTCATGGCATCGCTGTCGAACCCGAGGAATGGGAAGGAGCGGAAGAGAATCGTCCTCTCACGGAGAAGGGAAAGAGGCGGACAAGACAGGCCGCTGAAGGGCTTGCGGCGCTTGACTGTAAGCCGACCCATCTGTTTACGAGCCCGTTCGTGCGAGCCTATGATACGGCGAGGCTGTTGCGTGCGGCCGTCTGTCCGACATTGAAGGTCGAGACGCGGGAAGAGTTGGCTGTCGGGGCCAAACCGGAGCAACTGATTGCTTTTCTCCATACGCTCCCGTCGGATTCGGTCGTGGTGTGTGTGGGGCATGAGCCTCTGCTTGGTGAAGTCGCGGGTCTGCTGCTCTGCGGGAGAGCCGTTTCCGGCTTTCATCTCAAGAAGGCCGGGACCGCTTGGATCGAGGTACAGGGAGTTGTGAAATCGGGACAAGGACGCTTGTGCTGCTGGCTTGAGCCGATGCAGCTGCGGGCAATGGGGAAACGATCGCACACCAAGAAACGGGTTGCCCAGCCTTAGGCAGGGGCCGTTCCGGCCTCGACCACAGGCTTGTGGTTCTGTAACACCGGGAGAATATATCCACGGAGTTCATCCTGGATTTCTTCTGGAGATTTTCTCGCGTCGACGACGTTGAACCGAAATTCCACCGCCATCTTGTCGAACTCTTCGATCAACAGCGATTGGTATTTTTTGAAACTGTCGTAGAGATCGGCTCCAAGCCGAAGATCCATGCCGGATTCCCAGTAATTCATTCCGGTGGTCTCGATGACTCGAAGCGCCAGTGTTTCGACATCGATTCGCAGATAGCACACCAGATCCGGGATCAGCGCGAACCCGAACACGTCACGGATCCATTTGCGGTCGGCGCTGCGCACAAAGTCCCGGGCAAACGCCGTATAGATGTAGCGATCGGCCAAGACGACGAATCCGGATCGGAGAGCCGGAACGATCTGATGCTCGAGACGATCGGCGAAATCCGTGGCATAGAGAAGACTGAGCGACCAACGGTCGAGGATATTCCCGGCCTTCGCCGCTTCGATCGCTTTGGACATGAGGTTGGAGCGAGTCCATCCCGTCGTGATCACTCCATAGCCCTGCACCTCCAGCCATTCCTGCAACATCTCGATGTGAGTCGATCGGCCGACCCCGTCGGTCCCTTCGACGGCGATCAGCTTCCCTTTAAGCTCACTCGGATTTAGGTACTTCAAACCGTCGCCAAAAAAGCGTGCGTCGGCCATAGATGCCTCGTCTGGGTTTATAGCCATGGAGTGCGTCCGCCACCAACGCCCGCATGTGTTCCTGCTGCGTCTCGATGTCTTGGGTCGCATCCATCGTCAAGAGACCGAATTCATCGACGATCTTGTCGTATTCCGTAAGAATCTGTGATTGAAAGATTCGGAAACTCTCGGTGACGTCGGCGCTCAGATTCATGTCCATGCCGGCTTCATAATACTTGAACTGGCCACGCGTTCCTCGCACGAGTCTGGAAATGGCCACTTCAATCGGGACTTTGAAGTAAAACGCCATATCGGGCTTGATCGCAAACGCATAGAGTTTTCGAACCCACTCATTGGGCACGCCGCGCACGACGTCGCGCGCAAAGGCCGTATACATGTAGCGATCGGCAAGGACGATCATTCCGGCCTTCAAAGGAGGGAGAATCTGGTGATAGAGCCGGCTGGCAAAGTCCGTGGCATGCAGCAAGCTGAACGTGGTCGGGGTGAGGCTTTTCGATTTTTTTCCTCGTTTCGTGGTTTCTTTCACGAGCTCCGATGAATTCCACTCGGTAAAGAACACCTTGTGGCCTTTGGACTCAAGCCACTTGTGAAGCAGTTGCAGTTGGGTGCTCTTGCCTGACCCATCGATGCCTTCGACGATGATCAGTTTCCCCGGGTGAGGATGAGGTGCGGTCTTGATGGTGTGAGATTCGGTCATGATTTGTCGGTTTCCACCAGCACTCCGGAGAACTGGACGCGTCGGCGGAATACTTGTTCGAACAAGTCGGCTCGGCTTGTCGCTGCCCACAGCTCCATCTCTGCGTCGCCCGTCACGTGGACCTCGATTGTGACCTGCTTCCCAAACTTGACGTTCACGGCTTGGACAAGGGAAAAATGGGTTCGATCGAGTCCGTCGGCGATCCGTAGCAACGATGCAAGGATCTTGACCACACGTTGCAAGCGGGGAGGCAAGCAGTCGAACTCTTCATGCTTCAGGGCCGGCAGGGCTCGCCGGTGATAGCGAGCGATGTTCGCAACCACATCGATCTCTTCGGCTGTCAATCCGCCCAAGTCGCTATGCTTGATCAGGTAGTAGGCGTGCTTGTGATGTTGTCTCGGATTGATGTGGTAGCCCACATCGTGCAGGATGGCCGCGTATTCGAGCCAGGTGCGCTCCTGCAGCCCTAAATGATGTTCCCGCTTGGTTTGATCGAACAGGCGCAAGGCCAGGTTGGCCACGTGCAGGGAATGAGCCTCAGGAGCGTGACAGCGGCGGGCAAGACCGATTACGTTGCGACGGCGGACGTCGGGAATGTCATTCTCGGCCTTCAGGCCTTCACGATGGCGGACGATAAAATCGTAGATCACCCCCTCGCGGATAGCCTTGTCGCAAAGCGTAACCTCATTGAGGTCCGATAGCTCGGTCAGACATCGGAGGACGACAGTGGTCGGCAGCAGAGTATCGACACGCTTCGGGTCTAGGCCGGGAATCGCCAGGCGCGCCTTCACCGATGACTGGGCCAGCTCCGCTTCAAGGACACGGATATCTTTCAACTGGACCTTCGCAAGATTGTGCTGCGGCAACGGTCGTCCCGTCTGACGAAGATGGACGACCTCGGCGACGTTCCCGGCCATTCCGGAGGTGGCCACCAGCGAATGAAACTTTTTCATCTTGAACGATCCGAGAGCGTCGCGAAGGTGAGTGAGGACAGCCTGTTCCAAGGTGTGCATCATCGACTCCGACGGCGGAGTCTTGGGAAGGAATTGTTCGGCTAAGCGGATCGCGCCGAGTTTGAGGCTCTTGCCGTGGATCAGCCCGTCCCGGTTACCCACGATCAATTCTACGGAGCCGCCGCCGATGTCGATGACCAACGTCGGTCCGTCCGGGAGGGCGATGCTGTTCTTCACGCCCAGGAAAATCAGTCGGGCTTCTTCGGTCCCGCTGATCACCCGCACTCTCAGCCCCGTCTGTTCCATGATCAAAGCGACGAAATCGCCGCCGTTTTGTGCTTCACGGACGGCGCTGGTCGCGACCGCGACGATGCGGTCGAACCCTTTGTTGCGGGCGAGTGTCACCAATGTCTTGAGGACTTCCAACGCGCGAGCCATGGCTTCGTCGGACAGCCGCTTTGTGGCAAAGACGCCGTTCCCCAGCCTGGTGATGTCTTTGAAACGGTCGAGTATCTTAAAACTGGCATCCGGCAGAATCTCAGCCAGTACCATATGAATGGAATTGGTCCCGATATCGATAACGGCGAGCTTGGACACGGAAACCCCCTATGAATCGAGAGTTTATGGACCTTAATGAACGAACGGGGGGTGTGTCAAGGAGCAGACTGTTAACTGTGTGTTACAAATACACGGCGCGCATGGCGATGACGCGAGCTCCGTGTATTATTTGACGGTGAAATGAACGCTCCGGTTTTTTTGTCTGCAGTCGCCGTTGTGCTCGAAACAAAGCGGGCGGTCTTTTCCGTAACTCGTCGTGTTCACGTCGAGGGACAGGCCGAGTTGTTGGAGATAGGACTTCACGTTCCGAGCCCGACGCTCGCCGAGGACGAGATTGTACGCCGATGTGCCTATCTCATCGCCACGTCCTTCCAGCAGGAGGCGTGTCGCTCTGCCATTCTGTAATTGCTTCGCATTGGCCTCCAAGACGCGCATCGACTCCATGCGGATCGAATCTCGGTCAAAATCAAACAAGATATCGCTCAGCATTCCGGCAGCCATGCCTGTCGCATTGCGGGATGCGAGCTCTGATTGCATGGCCGGGCTTCTTCGCGGGTCGGCCGGTTGGCTGTCGTCTGGAGAAATCTCTGTGATGGTTGGTTCGTTGATCCGCTCCTCCTGTGCGCGCCCCGTTTGGCCGGTCCCCGATCCGGATTTCGTGGCGCAACCCTGCGCAAGGAGCACGGCGAGAAAGGACAAGCCCACTAGAGTGACGCTACACACCTGCCTCATAAATCCTCCTCTGAGTAAAGAATAATTGCATGGTCACTGAACAAGCGTCGCTGTTCGTTCATAGATCGGCCGAGTATCTTTGAGCGGCTCCCACTTCAAGACCGCGAGTGTATCGTCAACGTACCTCGTCAACCGCATGCCGTTCAACACACAGGTCACTCCCGGTGTACTGCTCAGGATCCAGAGCACTTTTTGTGAGAGCGAGGCTGAGCGGTGGGATGCGGGCAAGAGGGGGTCGATCGCCTGTGCGACCCGCTCGGTTTGGGCTCGACTCCGCATGGTGGCTTCGTGCCGGAGGCCGCGCAGCAGAGTCAGCAGCTCCGGAACATACCGTTGACGCCAGTCCTCCCATTGTTCCGCCGCAGCTCCGGAAAGCTGGCGTGAGAGCAACTGAAAGACTTGGTTGACGTGCGGCGCAATCGTGCGGTGTTCGATCTGTTCCCAATGTTCCAGTCCTTGAATCTGCGGATGTATGCGCTGCAGTTCTACCGACCAATTGAAGAATTCGGCCGGATTCATCCCTTGCGCGGCCAGTTTGATGCTCGGCGCGATGGAATTTCGGTATTCCTGCTCGAGATTGCCGAGCGTGACCAGCTGGCGGTCGAGATCGATAGGGGTGTCTTCGAGCGGGAAGTCCGCGAGGCGCTGCATCTTGTTCTGGGCCACCATGGCATTTAAGGGCCGATTCACCAAAATCGATATGTTGTTCTGCCGCGCATATTCAAGGACGGTCTGGGAGTGCGATGGTCCTGTATTTGCCGTGAAGGCGGCTCCGGACTCGAAGAGATTCATTGGACATTGAAGGACCTGAAAGTGATGGGTCGAGATTCCAACGGATCGGGCTGCGGATTCAGCTGCTTGGATCATGAGTGCCAGTGAGGTCGCTTCCGGGTTTTCAGCGGGAGATGTAACCGTGTTGGAGGACACACCATAATATCGAAGTCGCCCTGCCGAGACCTGGGTTTCAAAATAGACAAATGCACGTTCGAGTCGAGCATAGAATTCTGCACGTAGTGTTTCCAGATCTGTTTTGCCATGGTGCGCCGCTTCTGAAAAGAAATATTCGGGATTGTGCAGCAGGCAAATATCCAGTGTCGTCAGTCCCAGACGATCCAGCGACAGCGTCAATTGATCCGCCAGGAATTCCGGATGGATGCAGTGCCAGATCCCATCCCCATACTTGACGACTTCAGAATAGGGATGGCCGGTCTTTTCTTTGGCCTCGGCAAGTTTCAGATTCTGTCCCTGCACGTAGCCGATTTTGGAGACGACGATGATTTCGTCGCGCCGAACTTCTCCCGACGAAACGAGTTCCGTCAGCACAGATCCCACCAACCGCTCGCTGTCGCCGTCCATGTAATTCGTCGACGTGTCGATGAGATTGCAGGACGTCCGCAATGCTTTTTTCAACGCTTCGCGAAATTCGGCATTCTGCATATCGACGCGGTAGGTGCCGAATCCCAGCCGTGTCGTGGTCAAGCCGGTCGTTCCGAGTGTCGTGAAGCCGTTGGCCAAACCGATTTCGCCGTCACGCGCCATAATTCGGGAGGCATAGGCTGCAGTGCCTTGAACAGTTGCGCACCCCGAGAGGCTGGTGCCTTGCAGCAGCCGCGGCTCGTCTTGATGGGCCATTGACGTCGTTTGGTCGGTCTGTAACGCATCTGGGATGGCGCGATGATCGGTGATCGGTCGTTGACAGGTGAAGTTGCGACAGATGTACAGGGTAGCTCTTCCCGAAACCTGCTCCTTGCCTTGCAAGAGTGGGAGCATTGACGGGTCCAAGGAAGATTTTGTCGCCACGATGCGATTGGGAAGATAATAGTGTGCCACCGCTTCACGGAGTGCGCGAAGCTCGTCTTGCGACTCTGCTCCAACGAATGCCAGCTCCACTGGCCCCTCAGTCAGAAAGTCCACCACCGCCAGACTCTTGGCGAAGGCTCGAGGGTAGCGGCTCATTTGCCGGCCGTAGGCTCGCACTGCGGAGGTTGCGGCACGTCGCCAATCTTCGCGATCGAAATGGAAAGACAGTCGGGCAAGGGCTGAAGCGGCGACGGCATTCGCACTCGGGATAGCCCCGTCCGTCCCTTCCCGGTGTCTGAGGATAAGAGATTCATGGTGTTTGGCAGTTGTGAAGAAGCCGCCTTGCTCATGATCCATAAAGTCCGTGATCAGGTAGTCCGCCAGTCGTGCCGCTGCCTGGAGATACGATTCCTCGGCTCCGGCTTCATAGAGGTCCAGCAGTCCTTCGGCAAGATAGGCGTAGTCTTCAAGATAGGCATCGAGGTGCGCGCGATCGGCTCGTGATGTACGTAAGAGCCGTCCGTCCGGCTTGGAATGACTCCGCAGCAGAAAATCGGCGGTTCGTTTGGCGTGTTCGAGATAGTCCGGCTCTCCGAAGACTCGCGCTGCCTCGGCCATGGCCGACAGCATCATCCCATTCCACGCGGTAATCACTTTATCATCGAGACCGGGCGGGACGCGTTGTCGTCGCGCCTCATACAGGAGCGGCTTCACTCGGGATGCGGTCTCCACCAACTCATCGGTCGTCAGATCCAGCTGTCTGGCCACGTCCTCGATTGGTCGTAAGCGGTTGGGAATGCTCTTCTGTTCCCAATTGCCTGATGCGGTAATATCGTACAGTGCGCAAAACCGTCGCGTGTCCTCATCATCCTTGAGTACGTCTTGTACCTGTGCAGGGTTCCAGACAAAGAACTTCCCCTCGACCCCTTCAGAGTCGGCATCCGTCGATGAATAGATGCCGCCTTCAGGTCCGGTCATTTCCCGGCGTATATAATCGAGAATCTCGGTCACCACTTGCCGATAGAGCGGCTTCCTGGTGACTTGGTACGCTTCGACATACACACGGGCCAGGAGCGCATTGTCATAGAGCATCTTTTCGAAATGAGGGACTAGCCATCGCGCGTCGGTCGAGTAGCGCGCAAAGCCGCCGCCGATGTGGTCATAGATTCCGCCCGCCGCCATCATGTCCAGAGTCCTCGTGACCATAGTGAGCGTATGGAGATCGCGTGAGCGTCGGTGACTCCGGAGCAAGAAGGACAATCCCGTAGCCGGTGGAAACTTCGGTGCCGTTCCAAAGCCGCCATGAGTGCCGTCGAAATCCTCTCTATATTGAGCGACGGCGTCGTCGATCACCGATTCGCTGATGGAGATGGGGGAGGGGACCTGTCTCGCTCCTTGTAGTTGCTCCGTCAGTTCTTTGGCCTGAATCCGGACTTCCGATGGCCGTGTCTCCCAGTAATCGGCGATCTTCTTCAAGACGGAACCGAAACCCGGTCTGCCCCATCGATCTTCGGGAGGGAAATACGTTCCCGCGAAAAATGGTTCTTGCTCCGGTGTCAGGAAGACCGTCATCGGCCATCCACCCTGACCTTGATTCATCGTGACCGTAGCGGCCATATAGATCTCATCGAGATCAGGCCGTTCTTCCCGGTCTACCTTAATGCAGACAAACCATTGATTCATGAGCTCGGCGATCGCCTCATTCTCGAAGGATTCCCGTTCCATGACATGGCACCAGTGGCAGGCGGAATAGCCGATTGAGAGCAAGATAGGGCGATTCCTCTGCTTCGCGAGCTGCAGCGCGTCCGGTCCCCAGGGATGCCAGTCTACGGGATTGTAGGCATGTTGCAGCAAGTAAGGACTGGTCTCATGGATGAGGCGGTTGGGAGATCGCTTGTTTGGAGATGAAGACATTCAATCAACCTAGCATCGTGACTGGAACAGCGTCAACGGCATCCAGGCAAGTCGCGGTCCGGTTCAGTATGTCGAGAATCCCCAATCTTGCTGTGAATGCAAGTTGTGATAGTCTAGATGGGGCAGGACACAAATGAGAGAGATAGGTCCATACTCCAACTATCGGTTGACGGTTCGCCTGGAACTCGCGAACAAACCCGGCATCTTTGCCAGAGTGGCGGGGCTCTTGGCAGAAGAGCAGGCGAATCTTGGAGCTGTCGATCTCGTCTCGGCGACGAAGACCCGCATGGTTCGAGATATTACCTTTGATGTGCAGAGTGAGGAACACGGCGAGAAAGTTCTCGCCCGTTTGGGCAAGTTGCCCGATGTGACTGTGCTCTCGGCTTCCGATCGTATTTTTCTCCTCCATCTTGGTGGAAAAATTCGGGTGGCGAGTAAGTTTCCGATCAGTACTAGAAATGTGCTGTCGATGGTGTATACCCCGGGCGTCGGTCGTGTCGCTCAGGCGATCGCCAAGGACAAATCTAAAGTCTATACATTTACCAGCAAGAGCAACACCGTCGCCATTGTTTCCGATGGTTCGGCTGTGCTGGGGTTGGGCAATCTCGGTCCGGAAGCGGCTCTTCCCGTCATGGAAGGCAAGGTGATGCTCTTGAGAGAGCTGGCCGGCATCGACGCGTGGCCCATTTGTGTGAGTACGCAAGACCCGGACGAGATCGTGCGGATCGTACAAGGCATTGCGCCCGGATTCGGCGGGATCAATTTGGAAGACATCAGTGCGCCGCGCTGCTTTGAGATCGAGAAGAAACTGAAACAATCACTCGATATTCCCGTGATGCATGACGATCAACACGGCACCGCAGTGGTTCTATTGGCGGCATTGACGAATGCACTCAGAGTCACAGGGAAACGACTGGAGCACGTTCGTATCGTCGTCAATGGTCTTGGTGCCGCAGGCACGGCCTGCTGTCGAATATTGCTGGCTGCGGGAGCGACTCATCTGTTGGGATGCGATAAGGAAGGGATCATCCTGTACGGAGAAGCTGATCAACTCCGAGCATGCCGTACCGACCTTCGTGCTTGTTTGACTCGAGATAAGCCGAAAGGGACGTTGAGGGATGCATTGAAAGGTGCCGATGTCTTCATCGGGCTTTCAGTCGGCAACGTTATGACTGCCGAAGATCTCGATCTGATGACCCCGGATCGAATCGTATTTGCGTTAGCCAACCCAGACCCGGAAATTCCCCCGGAAGTGGGAGTCTCTCACAGCTCGATCTTTGCCACCGGACGATCGGATTATCCGAATCAGATCAACAATGCGCTTGCGTTTCCAGGAATTTTCCGCGGTGCGCTCGATAGCCAAGCCAGCGAGATCAATGAAGCCATGAAGTTGGCCGCAGCCGAGGCTATCGCTCGCGTGATTCCGGAGAATACCTTGAGCGAGGATTACATTATTCCGAGTGTCTTTGATAAAGAAGTCGTCCCTCGGGTGGCACGTGCCGTCGCCGCCGCGGCACGCGCTACCGGAGTCGCCAGAAGACGGACGAAATCAACCCATCCATCTCTGCGTGAGTAAACGCGTCCTTCCCTTACGGCCCATGAACAAGGCAGTCTTCCGACCGCAGGCCTGACAGGAGCACGTTTATAGGGGGAGCGTCAGGGTTTTGCGGCCAGGGAAGGCCGCTCTTTCTCATACCAATCCTTCGTCCATCGAATCACTTCTTCCTTCTTATCGCCATATCGTTCCTGGACGCGCCCGATGAATTTGTCGTAATCCCCTTCGGCCTGCGTCAGGTCATCATCGGTCAACTCTCCCCATTTCTTTTTGAGTTCTCCTTTAAACTGAGTCCACTTGCCCTTGAATTGGTCTGCATTCATCTGTGCCTCCTTTATGGATGGTTATCAATGTGCTTGCAGTTCAGAGCGTACGCTCCATACAAGTTACAATAACTCCTTATCCGCTTCTGGCCCACTAGGGAGTTCCATAGCTGTATCTAGTGCACCTAGTCGTGTTTAGTCATGGTGGAGACTGACAATTACGTGCCTTCTTTTCTTTTTGGCTGGAATGTCTCGATGAGACGATCGAATTCCCTCCGATACTCAACCAGGTCAGAGAGCTGCCGAGGGCCCTGCGGTCTCCAGCGAAATCCCGCTTGATCATCCCATCACGTGTTTCATGACTACAGCTTCTCGTTATATGCGGTCACATGCAGCAGGAATGCGATGGACGACCTATGGTCGGACGCGATTAGAGGGAACGGAAGTGCGATTCCCTACACGCCCAATCCTTCGTGCTCTCTCGCGTTCAGTTCTAGGGTTTGCCCTCGCACTCGTCATGTCCGGAGTGAGTCACGCTGAATCCTCGCCACAAGAACCCACTCCAATAGAGGAACCCACTCCGCATGCCGGGCGAGAATTTCGCACCAAGCTGTTTGGAGAGGAGATTTATGTCGCGCCGAGAGATCGCCGGTCCGTCACCGCCGCGAGTTTCGGGTTGCAATGGATCCCGGACGGCCCCGCCCAGCTCGAAGTACTTCCCTTCGGAGCGCTTTATGTGTGGCGAAATTGGGATGACGACAATCGACGATTCCGTGGAACCATTACAGGGGTCGTGAACGACCTGAATTACTCGATCGGACTCCGGACATTTCCCAATTGGACCTTGCTCTTTACTCTGAACAATTTCATCGCACCGCTGGGACGATCTGAGAATGTTGAGGGACAGCGGATCCGTGACACCGAAATTGAGTGGAGTTACGTGTTCGGTGGTATCGGGTTAGGGTACCGTCTTCCGATTCGTCCGTTCAGACAAGATAGTGCCGTCAATCTTTTTGTGACGTATGAGCCGGGATTCCGCTGGTTCAAGGGGACCGGGCATACCTCACCCCAGTATGGCGTTCCGAGCGACACCTATGAAGGCCGGATTCACCTCAAGGTTCGTATCGATGCCATGACCCGTAATCTCATGGAATTGCCCCATGAAGGTGTGACGATGGGTGGCGATGTGATTCAAGGACATCGCGCCAAGTGGACTGCATGGGGAGGCCCGCCGTTCGACACACCCGATTTCAAGCAAGAGCGCATCTATCTGGCCATGAGCGGATACTTGATGGCTGCGTCCGGGCTGCCGTTCGTCGACAGTGAGAAGCACCGTCTGGTTTCGAGCTTTCACGCAGGGATTGGGAAAGATCTTGACCGGTTTACGGCCTTCCGACTTCCGGGACGCCCGACTGGCTATGAATGGGACGCCGTGTCATTGCCGATGATTCATGGGGTGGCATTCAATGAACTCTTTCCCAAGCACTACGCAATTGCGAATGTGCAGTATCGGTATGAAGCCCTTTTCTTTCTGTATCCTTATGTGGAAGCGGGCTGGGCGTTCCTTGATCGTCCGCGCTTTACGTCGGATGGTCGGATCACACAGTCGACGGATTCGATGCCAACCGTGGGGGTCGGTGTTGTATCCGGTGCCCCCTGGCGGTCACAAATTGAACTGAACTATACCTATAATTTTGGAATCTTCCGCGATTCGGATGGAGGCTCACCCACAAGAGGTGGCCACGGTATGTTCTTGTTCTGGTCGAAGGAATTGGGATCAAAGTCAGGAGGGTAATTCTTCTCGGACGCATTCTCAGATCAAGCGGTTGCACACTTCCCACCTGTACCACAATTTCCCAGTGCCAATGTAGACCCTTGTTCGAGAATTTGAGTTCGCCTCGCCACACTTCATCATCCTCACCCGTATTCTGCTCTGGTGAGTCCGCTACTCTGCCTGTGGTACAATACCCCTTCCATGCCGTGGGAGGGCATCCATGCCGTTCTCGACCGCCAAATATCTGAAGTTCCGCACCGGCATGCAGAAACGCATCGGCGCGCTTCGCTTCAAAACGGAAGACAGTTTGGACGTCGCCGTCGACAGCATGATGGAAGAACGGGTGGATGGGTTTTTCCGTGTCGAACAGGGCCTTGAAGAGATCATCCGTTCGCTGCTTGAGATTGAAGAGGAATTGGAGTCGATTCACGATCTCTCCGGCGCGATGCGCCTCGAATCTCGGTTGGAATTCGTGGAAGATCGTTGGGATGAGTTTGACAGCGAGATCCGTGAACGGCCAAGGCGCCGGCGCAAGAAAATCAGTCTTGCCGATATGTTGAAAGCGGCCAGCGGCGGCAGCGGGGCGCTCTCAGAGAACCCGAACGGTGTCAATACTGCGATGGATGCCTATGCCATCATGGGCGTGGAGTTCGGTAGCACTCTGGCGGATGTCACCGCAGCCTTCCGAACCAAGGCCAAGCAGCTCCATCCCGATGCCAACAATGGCGATCGTAGTTCTGAGCCGGAACTCCGCCGCATGTTGGAAGCCTATCAATTTCTGAAAGAATATCTCAGTCTCAGCAACACTGAGCCAATGCAGCCTCCGGGTCGACCCTACAGCCCTTCTGAGTGACATACATTGTGACAATGTCCACCCCACAGCAGTACATTACGAGCGCGACCGGACTCAGTGAGTTGTGCGAGCGATTGAAAGACAGCCCACGCCTCGCGCTGGATACCGAATTTGTCGGCGAAGAGAGTTTTGTGCCGAGGCTGGAACTCATTCAAGTTGCCACTGAAACCACCGCAGCCGTCATCGATTTTCCGGCTGTCCTATCCGGCGGGGCGCTTGATGTGTTTTGGGAGATAGTGTGCGATCCGGCGGTCGAGAAAGTCGTGCATGCGGGTCGGCAAGACTTAGACCTTTTTGCAGTTCATGCCGGCCAGATCCCAAAACCGTTTTTCGACACTCAGATTGCCGCGGCGATGGTCGGCTTCGGTCCCCAAGTCGCGTATGCCAACCTCGTTCAACGGGTGCATGGGAGAAGGCTGGACAAGGCGCATACCTTTACAAATTGGAGCGCCCGCCCGCTGTCTCATGATCAATTGGCCTATGCGCTGGAGGACGTGACCTTTCTCCTGGCGATTCATGATCATCTTCATACACGACTGTCAAAGCTCGGCCGGTTGCAGTGGGCTCACGAAGAGTTCTCCCGTCTTGAAGGCGTCGTCGGCGAAACCCGCCGCGAACCACAGGAACGTTTTCAACGCATACGGGGGTGGGATCAGCTCAAACCGAAATCGGCTGCGGTCCTTCGGGAACTTGCGGCCTGGCGGGAAGGAGAAGCGAAACGGAGAAATGTCCCCCGGAGTCGCGTCGTTCGGGACGAAGTCCTTCTCCAACTCGCGAGACATCCGCCGAGGCATACGGACGAACTGCGCAAAGTGAGAGGCCTCCACACCTCGGAGGCTGATCGCAATGGCGAGACACTTCTGGCCACGATTCAGGCGTCGCTCGCGCTTCCTCCGTCGGCCTGGCCGGTCCTTCCGAAGGAGCGGAAACCCGATCCGGAATCGAACGGATTTGTCGAGTTGCTTCAGGCGATCGTCAAGGCTCGGGCCATGGACGAAGAGATTGCGCCGACCCTGTTGGCGACCACAGCCGATCTGCAGGAATTGGTGGATGCCAAGGCGAATCGATCGGCTCTGGATCTTCCACTCCTGAAAGGATGGCGACGAATACTGGTGGGAAACATTCTGCTGGATGCATTGGACGGGAAGCTCGCCTTTACGGTCGATCCCAAAACACGGACCATTCGACAATCGCCCTCCGAGCACACAGCCGGTTCATAGGCTGCTGCCACCCCCAGTGAATGGGGGATTTGTGACCACCTACAGGAGTGTCTTGATCGACTCGGCGGGTCTCGCCAGAATTGCCTGGTCACCCTTCTCGACGAGTGGCCGTTGAATGAGATCCGGATGTTTGACCATCAAGTCGAGTAATTCATCGTCCGAAAGCTGCTTCTTCCCCAAGCCAAGTTCCTGATAGAGGTCTTCCTTGGTTCGAAGCACGTCTTTGGGAGAAAGCCCGGCCTTCTTCAGGAGTGCTTTCAACTGCGCCTTGGTGAATGAGCGCTCATAATAGTTGATCGCCGTGAAGGGTGTTCCGCTGTCTTTGAGCAACTGTACCGCCTGACGACACGTGGTGCAGGTCGGTTTGTGATAGATCGTGATGTCGGCCATAGTATCTCCTTGGTGAGAAGACGCGTCTTGACGATTTTTTTCAGCCTATGTTAGATCCCAATTAGTAGTCGTCGCATGAGAGGGGCAATTATGCCGTGGGTCGGAACCAGTTCTGCCGGTCAGTTTGCTTGCGCCACTGCATTCCAGCGAACACTGAAGGATCTCCGCATCAAACGGAAGGGCCAGCCGGTCTGTGTGCTTGGCCACGTGCTCGCTCGCAAGGGGCAAGAAGCGACCTTCGAAGCCTTCAACGATCGGCTCGCGGTGGTGAAGTTCAGCGATGGAGGCTTCGTGGGGTATGATCCTTCTGAGCTCCTTCTTCCTACCGAAATTGATGAGCACGGTGTTCCCTATTTTGAGGTCCGGTCGTGCCGATCCTGCGACATGCTCTTTCCCCTTACCATGGAGGAAAGTGATTCGGACCATGAGCCGCAGCAATGCCCTGACTGTTCGGCCTGATGTGCCTGGTCTTCAGCACCCTGTCGAAAAATCATTTAGCCTATTGGGCTGGAAGAATTTTGCAACATCCTGTCAGATGTTAATCGACGAGGGGAGCTACTTCCAAGGCTTTTTTCAGCAGGCAATCTCCCGCAACGCCCTGCAACACCATCGGTAACATGGCTGCGTCGATCGCGCGCACCGAGAGCACGCGGAATCCCTCCGGAGACTTCTGTCCCTCAAGCTTGAGCGCATGACAGATCTCTAGTGTCTTCCAGGCTAAATTGGACAGAATCTGGTCGGATGCGAGCAGCTTCATGTCCGTGACCGTCCCCTCGATCGCGACCTTTGCCGGAATCCGTGTCTTATCCTTGGGAGGTTCGCTGACGACGGCGAACGCGATCGTTTCTTCGTCTGCCGTGACGGATGAAACAGTCATGAGGCCCGTTAGTGCGATCAGGAAGGAGCACATGATGGCGGCTGATCGAATCATTCGCGTCTCTGTTCATCACCCGATATTATCCTCAATATGAAGTATGCCAAGCACGATTTTCCATTGCAAGAACGCCACGCAGCCGTGGTAGGGTAGGCAGAAGAGTACACTTTTCCCAGGAGAGTGAATTATGCCTCATGATTTCATGCCGGGCTTGGCCGGTGTGCCGGCTGCCACTTCTTCGATCAGCGATGTCGACGGCCAACGCGGCATTCTCGAGTACCGCGGCATTCGAGTCGAAGCTCTCTGCGCGGGCTCATCATACTTGGAAACGGCGTATCTGCTCCTCTTTGGGCACCTTCCTTCAGCGACCGAGTTCCAACAATGGATCACTGACGTCACCCACCATCGGCGCATCAAATTTCGTATCCTTGACTTGCTAAAGTGCTTGCCTGAGCAAGGCCATCCCATGGATGCCCTCCAGGCGGCGGTGGCCGCGCTCGGAATGTTCTACCCAGGCCGAAACGTCAAGGACGTCGAGAATAACTACTGGAGCGCGGTACGCCTGGTCGCGAAATTACCGACGATCGTGGCGGCCTGGGCGAGGCTTCGCCATGGCGATGCTCCCATTACCCCGCGGGACGATCTCGGGTTCAGCGAGAATTTCTTCTACATGTTGACGGAATCCGTGGCCCCTCCAGTATGGGCCGAAGTATTTGATGACTGTCTGATCCTCCATGCCGAACACACGATGAACGCGTCCACCTTTACAGGATTGGTGACGGCATCAACCCTGGCCGATCCCTATACCGTCGTGGCTTCATCGATCGGAGCCTTAAAGGGACCCTTGCACGGCGGCGCAAATGAAGAAGTGGTGGTCATGCTCAGAGAGATCGGCACGGCCGATAAGGCACGGCGGTACGTTGAGCGAGCTTTGCAAAACAAGAAAAAACTGATGGGATTCGGGCATCGTGTCTATAAGGTCAAGGATCCTCGCGCAACGGTGCTGCAGGAACTCTGTCGGCGCTTGTTCAAGGAATGCGGAAGCTCACCTCTGTATGAAATCGCATTGGAAGTGGAAGCGGCAGCCGGGGAATTACTGAATAGTAAGGGCATCTATCCCAACGTCGATTTTTACTCAGGCATTATTTACGACAAGATGGGCATCGATGTGGACCTCTTCACTCCGCTCTTTGCGATGGCGCGCGTGTCGGGCTGGCTTGCGCATTGGCTGGAACAGTTGCGAGAAAACAAGCTGTTCAGGCCCGATCAAATCTACTCCGGAGAACATAACCGGCCCTACGTGCCCATCGAGCATCGATAACCCCCGTATTTTCAAGTCGGTCCAGCCCCTTGACTTCTCCATGGGTCGATTTATCTAAGAACCATGCAGTTGAATCGGCGCCGCGCCAGCGCAGATAACCTGAATCCACATAAGATCGACAATGAGGAGGTTCACTATGACACTCGTACGTTGGGATCCATTTCGTGAACTGGAGGAAGTTTCCGATCGGCTGAATCGCATGTTCGCGCGCCCTGCAGTGTCCAGAACCACCGGGAAAGAGACCATGATCGTAGCCGATTGGACTCCGTCTGTCGACATCAGTGAAACTGATGTGGAATACCAGATTAAGGCTGAAATTCCGGATGTAAAAAAGGAGGACGTCAAGGTCACGTTGGAAGATGGAGTGCTTACGATTCAGGGGCAGCGTAAGCAGGAGAAGGAAGACAAGGGGACGAAGTATCATCGAATCGAACGATCCTATGGCAGTTTCGTCCGGACCTTTTCACTCCCCGATGTCATTGACGATGCCAAGGTCAAGGCGGAGTTCAAGGATGGAGTGCTGAATCTCCATCTGCCGAAGTCGGAGAAGGCAAAACCAAGAGCCATCGAAGTCAAGGTTGCATAAGCCTCTCTTGCAGTAGATGTTCTGAGCGAAGGCCCGCCTGAGTCAGGCGGGCCTTTTCATTGGATTGCTTCCACGTCCGACGCCGATCGCACGTCACTTACCAGGCCCTTCGTCCATGGAACATGATGGCCCAATTGGATCTACCGGTTAGGGTCATCTTGAGGGATTGTGTATTTGACGAAAACGAGTAAAGTCCGCCCAAAATCGGTAGGGGCAAATCCGCAAAGCAAGAGATTGCTACGATCAATAATTGAGGAGGTGGTGATAGCTGTCATGCGTAAATAAGAAGGCGTGTAGACACTCCGCCTAGTTGTCGAACTTGTTCAGGCACCTAACATGTTTGATGAGGCGAAGATGAAAACTTTAACCTATTCGCTGATGACAGTCGGATTTGTGCTGGTTCTGGCAGGGATAGTGGCAGTCTTCAACTTCGACCAGCCATCGGATCTATTTTCGTTGGTCTGGTGGATGATAGTAGGCGGATGGTGTCTCGCATTGGCAGGGATGGGAACAGACATGATGCATGCGTTCAAAATGGCCAAACGCGAAGCGGCCTACCTGTATACACCAGAGGCGGATACTGCGAAAGAAGTCGAAAGGGAAATCACTCGAATTTGATGACGTAAATAGGAAGATGTCACGTAGTCCTTCTATCCGGGGCTGGTAAGGGACGAGCGTTTGGTTTAACCGGTAGCCGCACAGCCCGCCTTGTCAGGCAGGATTTTCACTTCTCACTCGCCCGTTTCTGCATCACCAACTCTCACACCCCTTTATCGAGGTCTCGCTGATAACCTGCATGAGCTTCGCCCGTAATGCCAGGAGTCATGACGGCATGCTCTTGTGAAAGCCGGCGCGGTAAGTTTATCATGGCGCCCGCAAGGTACGAGAACCCCCTTAGACATGGAGTACAGCGAATGAAAACGAATCAGAATAATCTATCAGCGTCGACCCGAATCGAGCGGGACACAATGGGTGAACTGGCTGTTCCCGCTGAGGCCTACTATGGCGTGCAGACTGCCCGCGCCATCGAGAACTTCCCGATCAGTTCCCTCCGGATGCCGCGGGCGGTTATTCGGGCAATGGGTATGATCAAGCGGGCCGCAGCTGCCGTCAACCACTCCCTTGGTCTCTTGGAGAAGAAGCCTGCGGATGCGATTCGGCAGGCGGCGACTGAAGTGGTCGATGGAAAACTGGACGCCGAGTTTCCCGTGGACATTTTTCAGACCGGGTCCGGGACGTCTACCAATATGAACACGAACGAAGTGATCTCCAATCGTGCGACCGAACTGCTCGGCGGTGCGCGTGGCAGCAAGCTCGTCCATCCGAACGATCACGTGAATCTCGGCCAATCGAGCAACGACGTCATTCCAACGGCCATTCACATTGCCGCCTCAGAATTGATGCAGCACCAGCTCTTGCCGGCGCTGACTCGGTTGCAGAAGGGGTTGAAGGGCAAGGCCAAGGAATTCGACACGATCGTCAAGATCGGTCGTACCCATTTGCAGGACGCCACGCCGGTTCGCCTCGGTCAGGAATTCGGGGGCTACGCCAGGCAGATCGAACTTGGTATCCAGAGGGTCAAGCAAGCACAAGGGGCCTTAAGCGAGGTGGCCTTGGGAGGCACTGCCGTCGGCACCGGCCTGAACTGTCATCCGAAATTTTCTGCCAAGGTGATGGCTATCATCTCAAAGGAGACCGGCTGTTCGTTCAAAGAGGCCAAGAATCACTTTGAAGCACAATCGGCGCAGGACTCATTGGTTGAAGCCAGCGGGCAATTGAGGACTCTGGCCGTGAGCCTCATGAAGATTGCCAATGATATTCGGTGGCTAGGGTCAGGGCCGCGCTGCGGCCTTGGTGAGATCAATTTGCCAGAGACGCAACCTGGTTCCTCGATCATGCCGGGGAAGGTCAATCCAGTCATCGCCGAGTCCGTCACGATGGTCTGCGCGCAGGTGATCGGTAATGACGTCACGGTGACCGTCGGCGGCCAGGCGGCCAATTTCGAGCTCATCGTGATGATGCCCGTCATGGCCTACAACCTGCTTCAGTCCATCGAGCTGCTGGCGACCGCCTCCAACAACTTTGCGATGAAATGCATCGAAGGGATCAAGGCGAATGAGGAACGATGTAAGAGCCTCATTGAAGAGAGCTTGGCCATGTGTACGGCCCTGGCACCGGAAATCGGCTATGAAGCGGCGGCAAAATTGGCCAAAGAAGCTTATAAGTCAGGCAAGACGGTGAGACAGATGGCGAAGGAACAGAAAGTCTTACCCGACAAGCGATTGGCCGAACTCCTCGATCCCTGGCGCATGACCGAACCGGGCGGACCAGTGGGCAGTGCAGGCGGGTAGTTGAACTGTTTTCCGGTATGGCTTTGCAGCAGCTTAACGGTATACTGAGGCATGACGAAGTCAGCCGAGCACGGGCGTTCGTTAGCGACTGGACTTCTAGCCATCGTATCCGCAGGGATACTGTACGGTTGTGCGACGGCAGGACCTCAGCCGACGCAAGATGACGTGATTCCTACCATGGGAACACGCAGCGGGCACTGCTGCTCCATGGCCAAGGGAGTTCCGCGGCAGCAAGCGCTGGCGCAGACAGCCGTGAGATTCCTTGGCCGGTCGCGTATCGAAGTGAGTGGCCGGCACTATGCTCCGGACTGTTCCGGTTTCGTCCGAGGGGTATACGCGACACAGCGGGTCGACTTGTACGGCGGGTTGGGTGAACTCGATGGAGGAAACGGTGTCGGGCGTATCTACACCCATGTCATGGAACACGGACGAATTCATTATGGCCCGACCGTGCATCCGGGAGACCTGGTCTTTTTCCACAATACGTGGGATTTCAATCGGGATGGCTTGCCGAATGATCCACTCACGCATGTCGGCGTGGTCGAGCAGGTGGAACGGGATGGAACGGTGATCTTCGTGAGTTGGATGTCAGGAGGGATTGTTCGCTATCGGATGAACCTCCAACAGCCTGACATCCACAAGACTACAGACGGACGAGTTCTGAACGACTTCATGCGGCGTAAAGAGTCGAGCGATATCCGGGGCACCCATTACCTCGCAGGGCGCCTGTTTGCCGCTTTTGGGACTCTTGCCCATTGATCCTTGGCGTATGATCGAACGGGGACATTTCTCGTTTCACAGCCTGGACAGCTGAAATTGGGCAAGTTATCCGCTCGCATAAAACCCTTTTCTCCTCTCTCGTTCAGTGGGCGGAGTTCGATTACGTAACCCCGATACAATCAATCAACGACAATCATTGACTTCATCATATTCTAAGAGAACGCGAACCTCTCACGCGTTCGGAAAGATCGGTTACCATTGCAGATGACAGTTGTCGCACCTCAGATCTCATCCGACACAGTTCAGCTCAAGATTGTTCCCCTCATCGCCAAGGAACTCGGCGTTGGGACTCATCAGGTCGCAGCGGCGGTGACGCTACTTGATGAAGGAGCAACGGTCCCATTCATTGCGCGCTACCGCAAAGAAGCGACCGGCAATCTGAATGATACGCAGCTACGCACGCTGGAAGAGCGCCTGCTCTATCTGCGTGAGTTGGAGGTGCGGCGTGCCGCGATTCTGACGTCGATCGAAGAACAGGGGAAGCTGACGGACGCGTTGCGAGCGAGCATTGAGGCGGCGGCGACGAAGCAAGCCGTGGAGGATCTCTATCTGCCCTTTAAACCCAAGCGGCGCACGCGCGCACAGATTGCGCGCGAAGCAGGGCTGGAGCCGTTGGCGGACGCCTTGTTGACTGATCCGGTGCTGACTCCCGAGCAGGAAGCGCTCACATACATCCGTGTGGTCCCTGCCGCTGAAGGGGTGGAAGCCATCAATGTACCGGATGCCAAAGCGGCGCTGGAAGGAGCGCGGGATATTCTGACCGAGCGGTTTGCCGAAACGGCCGGCTTGCTGGCTGCGTTGCGCATGCGTCTGTGGGAACAGGGCGTCTTGACCTCGACGGTGATGAAGGACAAGGAGATGGCCGAAGACGAGAAGTTCCGCGATTACTATGCCTATACCGAGTCGATCAAGACTGTCCCCTCGCATCGGGCGCTCGCGTTGTTCCGAGGCCGTGCCTTCGGCGTGCTGAAGTTGGAATTGGGCTTGGGAGAGGTGCTTGACGCAGTCGTTCCGCATCCTTGTGTTTCAATGATTGCGGCTCACGCCGGTATTGAAGATCGCGGCAGGGCTGCCGATAAGTGGCTGGCTGATGTCTGTGACTGGGCCTGGCGTGTGAAAATCCATCTACAGCTCAGCGTCGAACTGCTGGTGCAGTTACGTGAAGCGGCAGAAGCGGAGGCGATCAAGATTTTTGCCAGAAACCTCCACGAACTATTATTGGCGGCGCCTGCCGGTCCAAAGGCCGTTCTCGGCCTGGATCCAGGCATTCGCACAGGCTGTAAAGTGGCGGTGGTAGATACGACGGGAAAATTGTTGGAAACGGCCACGATCTATCCGCATCAACCTCGCAAGGACTGGCAGGGAGCATTGGAGACGCTCCTACGTCTCGTCATTCAACATGGTGTGGAGTTGATTTCAATCGGTAACGGAACAGCAAGCCGAGAGACGGACAAGCTGGCAATCGAGGTGATCAAGCTGGTCGCTGCCCAGAAGCCTGAACAGAAGGTGGCCAAAATTGTGGTCAGTGAAGCAGGCGCGTCGGTCTATTCCGCGTCGGCGTTCGCTGCGGCGGAATTCCCTGAGTTGGATGTCAGTTTGCGGGGCGCGGTCTCCATTGCCCGGCGTGTACAGGATCCACTGGCCGAGCTGGTGAAGATTGAGCCGAAGGCGATCGGGGTCGGTCAATACCAGCACGACGTCGACCAGCGGGCATTGGCGCGGTCGCTCGATGCCGCGGTTGAAGATTGCGTGAATGCAGTCGGCGTAAACGTCAATACGGCATCGGCGCCCTTATTGGAAAGGGTGTCGGGTCTGAACAAGGCGCTGGCCAAGAATATTGTGAACTATCGGGATACGAACGGGCCGTTTGCGAATCGAACGGCGATCCGTAATGTCCCGCGTCTTGGTGAAAAAACCTTCGAGCAGGCGGCAGGCTTTCTCCGCATTCCCGATGGAGACAATCCTTTAGATCGTTCTGCCGTTCACCCGGAAGCCTATCCGGTGGTCGAACGGATTCTGACACGCCTAGGAACCGGAATCGCCGAAGTGATGCGACGGCCGACTGTCTTAAGAGAGTTGTCGCCGAAGGACTTTACCGATGAGAAGTTTGGAGTGCCGACGGTGCGGGATATCCTCATCGAGCTGGAAAAACCAGGGCGCGACCCGCGTCCAGAATTCAAGACGGCCACCTTCCGAGAGGGAGTTGAATCCTTGAGTGATCTGCAACCCGGAATGGTGTTGGAGGGAGTGGTCACGAATGTGGCGGCATTCGGTGCGTTCATCGATATCGGAGTCCATCAGGATGGGCTCGTGCACGTATCGGCGTTGGCGAACAAGTTTGTCAGAGATCCGCATGAAGTGGTCAAGCCCGGTCAGGTCGTCAGGGTGAAGGTGCTTGACGTCGATCTGAAGCGCCAGCGTATTTCGCTGACCATGCGCCTTGAGGAGACTGCGAGCCGCCCATCTGTACCGACACAGTCTGGAAACGCGTCAGCACGTGACTCGCGTGGGCGTGGGCCATCGGCATCCGATCAAGCGGCACGAATGCCCCAGCCGATCGGTGCGATGGCGCTCGCATTGGCCAAGGCCCGGAAAAATTTGTAACGAACTTCCAATAGAGCACATTGCGGTCCGATCTGCTAGCCACGTTATCGACGGGTGGCCTTGAGCAAGCGTCTGTCCGTGAGCCACTCTCGATTTCTCTTCTCTTTCCTTTCTACCCTCGTGGCTGGTGTGCCTTTCAAGTAGTGGGGTCTCAGCGCCTGTCTGGCGACCTGCACGGAGGCTCGGGCTATCGCACTTGCCGAACAAAGCGATCCGCGCAGCGGACGGCGAGCACTGTCCGACGCTGCATTCATGTGAACCATGGAATGCAGCGAGTTGCGCAGTCGAGCGTGAGTGAGGCCTAGCGCGGTCGAGCCGGAGTGCGGGAGCCGATAGGCGTTGAGACACCTACCCGCAGTTACACCGGCCACTTTTCCTCGTTCCATGCCATGTCCCAAAACATCCATTCATACCGCGAGCTGATGATGAAGGATTCTTCCATCCGCCGCAGTTCCTCTTTGCCGGCCGTCTTGGCCCACTGATCGACTTTCTTCCGCATCCATAGTTGGACTTCGGCGAATTCCGGCGAGGCGTAGAGCATGAGCCAGTCACGGTAGGGGTGATTCTTGGCAGGGGGGCCTTTCCTCAATAAATGCTGTCCGACCACACAATAGACCCAGGCGCAGGGCAGGGCGACGACGGTAATTTCCGTCGCAGTTCCCGAAGCGGCCACGGCCAGCATGTGTCTTGTATAAGCGTGATTTGTCGGCGCCATCGGAACCGACGTCATCTGTTTCGCCGTCAGCGCCCATTTCTTACCGTAGCTCTCATGCAGACTCCGCTCTACGACGATGGTCTCTTCCGCCAGCTTGTTGAACCGCAGGCTCGAGTCGGAATCCGGTGCCTTTTGCGCGGCGGCAGAAAAGACGCGGGCTAGATCACCCAGGAACCTGGCGTCTTGCAGAATGTAGTACTGGAATTTCTGTTCAGGCAGTGTGCCGTTCCCTAGTGCGACGACAAAGGGATGGCTCAACTGGGCATTCCAGATTGAGTTGGCAAGCTTTCGTAGGTGATTTGAGAATGACATGCATCTCTTCCTTTCTGGGGGGCCTTTCGCAGCTCGTGGAGGATGTTCCGGCTCAATACCGCCGAAGTGTCAGGACATGTTTCGGCGTCACAGGTAGGGCACCCATGGTCTCGGCAAGCGATTCATGCCGTCCAACGCGGCCACTTTGTAACATTCGGCCAGAGTTGGATAGTTGAAGACCGTATCGATGAAATAATCGATCTTGCCGTGAAAGGCCATGACCGCCTGCCCGATGTGAATCAGTTCGGTTGCTCCTTCTCCGATGGCATGAACGCCAAGCAGATGTCTGGTATGGCGATGAAACAACAGTTTCAGCATGCCCATTTCGTCGCCGATGAGCTGTCCGCGCGCGATCTCTTTGTAGCGGGCGATGCCGATGCCGTAGGGGATTTCTGCACGCTTGAGCTCTTCCTCATTCAGGCCCACCATGGAAATTTCCGGAATGGCGTAGATGCCGTAGGGGAGGAGCGAGTTGTCGAGCCGATCCGGATGGCCGAACGCATGACAGGCTGCGTGACGGCCTTGTTGCATGGACGTCGAGGCCAAGGCGGGAAAGCCGATGACGTCGCCTGCGGCGTAGATGTGTGGAATTGCCGTTTGGAAGTGTTCGTTGACGGGCAAGCGCCCACGATCGTCCGGTTTCAATCCTATGGCGTCCAAATCGAGCGATTGTGTCGCCCCGATTCGCCCGATCGCATACATCAACGTCGACGTGTGAATCGGTCGGCTGTGGCGTAGGGTGACCTGGATGGAATTGTCCCGTGCCCTCTTGATGGCCACGGCTTCTTCATCGTGATATAGAGTGACTCCGATTTCTTTCATCTGTTGCTGGAGTATTTCAATGATCTCGGCGTCGACGAACTCCAGCAGCCGTGGGCGTTTATCGATGAGGGTGACGGGGACCCCCAGAGCGGCAAGCATCGAAGCATATTCCGTCCCAATCACACCACCTCCGACAATGACGATGGAGTCGGGAATACGCTTGAGCGTCAGGAGCCCATCCGTATCAATGATCGTCCTGCCGTCGAACGGAATATTCGATGGCCGGGCCGGTTCCGTCCCTACCGCAATGACGATGAAGTCTGACGTCAGTTCAAGCGCACCGCGGGTCGTTTGTATACGCAGGCGGTGAGGATCGACGAAGCTGGCTGAACCGTAAAACATGTCGACTCGATTCCGGCCCATCTGATTTTGCACGATCTGAATCTCGTTCTTGATGACATGATTCGCCCGAAACGCAAGATCTTCGATCGCGATGGTCTTCTTCAAACGGTAGGTGGCACCGTAGACGCTACGCTGCCGGAATCCTGAGAGATAGAGGACCGCTTCGCGGAGTGACTTGCTTGGAATCGTACCGGTGTTGATGCAGACACCACCGACGACCATCTTTCGCTCGATGATGGCGACCTTTTTGCCCAGCTTGGCTGCCTGTACCGCGGCCTTTTGGCCGGCCGGTCCCGTACCGATGACGAGTAAGTCGTAATAAGCCATCAGAGCCTTCGGACAACAAAGAGGTGGGTGAGCCTAACGAACGACTATCTGCTCGCCCGTCGTTTCAGCTCCACGTACCGTCCCCTTAGCTCTCCGTGATCAATCGCCTGGCGAACTGGAAGGCTTCTTCCAAGTCCGGCAGCTGGGAGAGTTGCGGAGTGATTTGGAGGTAGCGAATAGTGTTCGTCTTGTCGACGACGATGACAGCTCTCGTCAGCACATGCGGACCTTCCAAAAAGAGACCATGTGCTTTACCAAACTCGCCTCCTCGGTAGTCGGACAGAAATGTCACATTGGCGATGTTCGCATCCTCCGCAAATCGTTTCTGGGCAAAGGGAGTATCGACGCTGACGGTGATGAGTTCCACCATTTTATCGAGGCCTTTATTCCGTTCGCTCAGAAGATGAGTCTGTTGTTCACACACCGGGGTATCGAGCGACGGGACCGTGCTGATGATCCGGACCTTTCCCGCACCCTTGGTCTCCACGATGTTGACGAGCGAGAGATCGTTCTGCACCACGTTCACATCGCGCAGTGTGTCGCCGACTTTCACGCCGTTGCCGGCCAGCGGAAGCGGGCTGCCCTTGAATATGACATTGTTGCCCTCTCCTGCGACGGCGCTTCCGTCTGCCACCGGAATACTTTTGTACACAAAAGTGCCGCCGGATGATCCTCCGGTCGTCTGACATCCAACGAAGCCAAGCGAAATGAGCAGTACTGCGCCGATGGACCCATAGAATCGTGTCCGCATCATGTGCTCCTTGGTGAGGAAACAGGGGATCATCGGTCTCATGAGGACGATCTGTTCAGGGTGATGGTTCAATATACGTGATCAGAGATCGGTTGACCAGATCAGGGCGTTCCCACTGAGGCATGTGGCCGGCATCGGGAATTCTGACGAACTCTGATCCACGGATTCTATGGTGAAGTTCTTCGCCCACGGCCATGGGAAATATCCGGTCGTATTGACCCCAGATGATCATCGTTGGGTGTGCGATGGAGCTGAGGCGTGGAGCAAAATCGGTTTCCCAGGAAGGGATGGCGTTTCTCACGGCCATGATGGGTTTTATGATACCAGGGCGCCGACGATTGTGGTTGGACCGTTCGATAACCGCTGGGGTGAGGAGGTTGTGATCATGGACGATTTCCTTCAGGACTGTTTCGGTGACCAGCCCGCCGAACAGCCAGTTGCCGAGGGAGACCAGCCAGGTAGGGGCTCGAGATTCCAGGGCTTGCCTGAATGACCGACTGGTGAGCTTGGCTATGACATGAGACGGTAGCCCGCTGATGAGCACGAGTTTGTCGACACGGGTTGGATGGGTCAATGTCATTCCTATGACCAACCCGGCGCCCATGGAGTTGCCGACCAGGGTGGCTTTCTGGATCTGCAGGGCATCCATGAATCCAATACAGAAGTCCAACATCTGGTCCGGCAGGTAATCGATGTCAGGTTTGTCGGACAATCCGGAACCAGGTAGGTCAAGCGTCAGGGTACGGAAATGTTGAGCCAAGGCATGTTGCTGATGTTCCCATTGCCACATGGATCCGCCGAAGCCGTGAATCAAGATGACTGGTGGGCCGGTACCGATATCGAGATACGCGATCCTTTGATCGCGGACGAGGACGGTCTTGATTGGGATGCGTTCTATCGGGGTACGTTCTAAGGTTTCAAAATAGGGTGGGATCTGTAAGGGCGTGGCACAGGAGCTCATGAGGTACGATATGAGGCACAGGATGCACAGCGCAAGCCGTTCAGGTCTGTACGGGTGTGAGGTCGAGCCGGCGCTGGAATTACTCCAGTTGAATGACCGTTTCATCTGTCTTCACATTGTCACCCTCGGCGGTTAGGATCGCGGCGACTCTTCCATCGATCGGCGCCGGCACCCGACTTTCCATCTTCATCGCTTCGATGATCAACAGGGGATCCCCGACTTTCACATGATCGTCTACCGCAACCAGCACTTTCACTACGCGGCCGGGCATGGGGGGAGCCACATCACCCGGCTTCGACGGCCTGGGACGTTTCGGTTTTCCTCCCGAATCGGTCCCCTGCGACTCCGGCACGCCGGCCAAGACCTCCTGGATGGTTTCTAGGGAGACTTCCTCGAGCTTGTCGTTGACACGGATGTAGTATGGCTTGCGCCCATCAACCTTTCGGCCTGAACCAGACACCTTTACATGATAGGTCTCACCATGCACCGTCACATTGAATTCCACGGGAGCCAGATGCAGTTCATGAGCGGTCGCAGGGCCTTTGGTCGAGCCCAATTCGAGCGGTTCCGGGGTTAAATCGCCTTTTTCGCGAGCCTCGAAAAAGTCACGCGCGATGGTGGGAAACAGCGCGAACGACAGCTGGTCGTCAATGCTCTGGGCTGAATCGGGCAGCTCGTTCTTGACGGTCTCCAATTCGGGCTCCAGTCGATCGGCCGGTCTGGTCTTGATCGGAGTTTCGTCGCCGGTGGCGCGTGCCATCACATCGAGGTCGACTTGACCCGGCGCGCGCCCATACAAGCCCAAGAAATAGTTCTTGGTCTCCGTCGTGATGACCTTGTAACGCTCTCCGGTCAGCACGTTCAGTGTGGCCTGGGTCCCGACGATCTGACTGGTCGGGGTGACAAGCGGGGGATAGCCCATCTCTTTTCGCACGCGCGGGACCTCGTCGAGTACCTCTTTCATCCGGTCTAAGGCATTCTGTTCCGTCAACTGAGCCGCCAGGTTCGACAACATTCCGCCCGGAATCTGCGACGTGAGAATTTCGGCATCGACACCGGTAAAGTCGCTTTCGAACTGACGGTATTTGCGGCGAACGGAGCGAAAGTGTTCGGTAATCGGCGGGAAGGACGCGAGTTCCAGCCCGGTATCGTAGGGAGTATTCTGGAGCGCTGCGACCAACGTTTCCGTTGCCGGGTGGGACGTTCCGCCTGCCAGCGGTGACATGGCGGTGTCGAGCATGTCCAGGCCTCCAAGTATCGCCATCAGGGAAGCCATGGAAGCCATCCCGGACGTGTAATGCGAATGGAGATGGAGCGGAACCTTGACGGCAGCTTTCAACCGACGCACCAGATGATAGGCCTCAAGCGGCGCCAGGAGGCCGGCCATATCTTTGATACAAATGGTATCTGTCCCTAGATCTTCTAATTTTTTCGCGAGATCCACGAACCGATCGATGCTATGGACCGGGCTGACGGTATAGCAGATGGTGGCCTCGGCATGTTTCCCGCAGGCCTTCACTTCACTCACGGCCCGGTCGACATTCCGCACGTCATTGAGCGCGTCGAAAATGCGGAAGACATCGATCCCGTTGGCGGCCGAACGTTCGATGAATCGTTCCACCACGTCGTCCGCGTAATGTCGGTAGCCGACGAGGTTTTGTCCTCGTAGCAGCATTTGGAGCTTGGTGTTGGGCATCGCAGCCCGCAATGCGCGGAGTCGTTCCCAGGGATCTTCCTTTAAAAATCGCAGACAGGTGTCGAAGGTGGCGCCGCCCCATACCTCCAACGACCAATAGCCGACGGCATCGAGTTTTTGGGCAATGGGCAGCATATCCTCTGTGCGCATCCGTGTAGCCAGCAACGATTGGTGACCGTCTCGCAACGCGACGTCAGTGATCAGGACCGGTCTGCCGACTGCCGGTTGGATCGTAAATTCACTGGAGCGCGGCTTGGCGCTTTTTGGAGTCTTGACCAGCGGAGCGGACGGTCGGGATGTTTTCTGCTGTTTTTTTGCTGTTGGTCGTCGTTTCGCCATGACGTCTCGTGCATCTCTTTCGGAATCAGTGCGGGGTATTGTCCGGGTTACAATCCTTCGTAGGCGGCAATTGCGGCAGATAAGGCCAGCACCAAATCTTCCGGCTGCTCGAATTCGTGATACGAGTACAACTCAGGATGGGTGTCCAGATAGGATGTGTCGAAACGTCCGGCAATAAAGTCCGGCTCCTGCATGATCGCTTCCATGAAAGGGATCGTCGTTTTAACTCCACGGAGCACATACTCTTCGAGCGACCGTCTCATCCGGCTCACGGCTTCTTCCCACGTGCGGCCCCGAACCGTCAACTTAGCCAGCAGGGCGTCATAGTAGGGCGACACGGTGTAATCTTTGTAGACCGCACCGTCGATACGGACGCCGATTCCTCCCGGAGAAAGGTAGGCTGTAACGGTGCCGGTGCAGGGGAGAAAGTTATTCTTGGGATCTTCGGCGTTGATCCGACACTGGATCGCGTGCCCTTGGAGTATGACGTCCTTTTGCTGAATGTCGAGGGGCCGTCCCGCTGCAATGGAGATCTGATGCCGGACGATGTCGATCGCGGTGATCTGTTCCGTCACGGTATGCTCGACCTGAAGCCGCGGATTCATCTCGATGAAGTAAAACTGGCCGTCTTGATCGAGCAGAAACTCCACCGTCCCTGCGTTGTCGTAATTCACCGCCCGTGCGATGGTCACAGCAGCAGTGCCCATCTCCTCCCGCAACTTCGGAGTCAGAATCAAAGACGGGGCGATTTCAATCAACTTCTGATGACGTCTTTGGATTGAGCAATCACGCTCATTTAAGTGAATAATATTGCCGTGGCGATCACCCAATATCTGAAATTCGATATGGTGGGGGCGCTCGATACATTTTTCGAGGAACACCCGTCCGTCTCCGAACGACGCCTGGGCTTCACGCGAGGCGACTTCCATGTTTTCTCGGAGCTCCTCATCGGACCGGACCACACGCAGTCCACGGCCTCCCCCTCCGGCGCTTGCCTTGATCATGATCGGGTAGCCGGTCTTCTTGGCGAAGGCCAGCGCCTCCTTCACGTCGGTGAGATCGCCTTTTGTGCCGGGTACGGTGGGGACACCGACCTGTTGGGCAAGTTCTCGCGCCTTGACCTTGCTGCCCATCAGGGTAATGGCATGGGTCGAAGGGCCGATGAATGTGATGCCAGAAGTCTGACAGAGCTCAGCAAACTCAGCGTTTTCAGAGAGAAATCCATATCCTGGATGGATGGCGTCGGCACCGATCCGTTTAGCGAGGTCGACGATCTGTTTGCTGTCGAGAAACCCCTTCACCGGACCCGGCCCGACCAGGTAGGACTCGTCAGCCTTCTTCACGTAGATTCCGGTCGAATCGGCTTCGGAATAGATCGCGGCAGTGGCGATGTTCAATTCGCGGCAGGCACGGATGATCCGCATGGCAATTTCACCGCGATTGGCGATCAATATTTTCTTAAACATGGTTTTCGCGTGGGACGGTATATGACCAGGAAAATGAACGCGTAAGCTAGCATAGGATCAGGAGGTCTGTCGAGGGTGAAGCATCGCAAGGCAGTCAGAATTGCTCATCAAAAACGAAAGATTGTTGTGCGCCGTCGGTTGTCGAACAATCGGGTCGCCACCTCCGTTCTTCTTATGTAAAATGCCAAGGTCTTTTGTCCTGGGATCACACAGTCGCCCGCCTAACAGACCGGCGATTGTCCCCAGACATTGACGAAGAAAGGTTCTTTTCCGATGGCCGAAGCCTTTTGTACGACACAGAGGTACTGGTGGGGGCGATTAGCATGGAAGCTGATTGTGGGCGTCCTGTCCCTCATAGGACTGGTCTCATCGCCCGCATGGAGTGAAAGTCCTGCTCCATCCGTCCATTGGGGGGCGATGGCCTTCCCCGATCAGTATTCTACCGCCACTGGAGGGCTGACCCTCAACCGGTTCACCCCGACGGATGGCTTAGGGAACAAGTACGATTCCACGGTGGGCAATACGCTTGGTTTCAACTTGATCACGATGAGTTGGACCCAACATTGGGGTGGGAAGTGGCAGGGTTGGAGCACCAATCTCACGGCTGGGATCAGCACCACGGGTGATGAACCCACCCAGTTCTTTCAGAACAAAGTTGTGCATCAACTTCGTCAACTTCCGTCAGTTCCGACCGTGGACCCTCGCCGCGAGACCGATGTGATGATTGATGGCTCTCTGACCAGATGGTTCCCCTTGTTTCGTCCAAAGATCATGTTTGTAGGCGGCGGGTTCTCCGTCGGGACCATCTATCAACAAGGGTTTCTTCGAGCCGGCATTAGGCGGATGCCGATCACCCCGACCATCTATCATCATGAAAAGTGGGGGGATGTGAGTGTCCGGGTCTCTGCGTTGGGACGGATCAGCTATCAGGACAACGGGGCAGTTCTTCACTCGATTAGACATACTGCAGCGCTGGTACAGCCTTCTGTGGCTCTTGGTCAGTATCAGACGACCGAAAGTGGTGAAACGATCCCGACGTGGGAAATCGAGTTTGCGCTCATGTGGGATTCCGGAATTTTTGTCAATACCGTAGGAAGAAGCCAGGAACAGTTCGCGTGGGCGATCGCGTTCTCCGCCGGTCCGGTGCGCCTCGAAACCTGGAACGATAGTATGGGAAACATCTCCGAGCGAGACTTCGGTCCCACCTATGGCGCGACCTTGACTGTCGATGCCCTGCGAGTCTGGAACTTCATCTATGACCGATGGTCGAAATCTGCCGCCGACTTGCCGGCATCATGACATGCGCCTATTTTCTCAAAGGGAAAGTTTTCGAGCAGGAGTCGCATCGTATGAAGCAACAGAACAGAAACCGCTGGACTGTCTTGGGTAGTGCGCTGACCATTTTCGTTCTCCTGAGCGCGTGCGCAACAGTTCCCACCAGCCCCATGAAGCATAAGCGGATGTATGTTGCCGATCAATCAGGCAAGATGCAGTCGCTGCAGAAACAAATCCGTGAGAAGAACAGACGGATTGAAGAGTTGGAGTCACAACTGGAAGCGTTGAAACTGATCGACCAAGACCCCGGAAAACAGAGAAAATCCTTCGATCCACTCTCAACCATGATACCTGTCAAATGACTGGCTCGCGAGATGGCGAGAGTGGAGCCGTGGGCGCAGGGGTGGAGCGGTAATATGGATGAAGGGGCGCGCACCGCCTGGGGCACGCCCCTTCATCCGACTGCGCTAACTGCCGATCTGTCCCCCGTCGTCCTTGGTAATGACAATACAGGACGAACGAGGTCGTCCACCGGCCGCACCGTCCGGCCAGGAACTGAACGCCTTGGGATTAAGGGGATCGTTGGGTGTCTCACCGGGATGTTGTATACCGACGAACATGGTCTTTTCATCCGGGGTCACAAACACACCGGTGATCTCGCATTGCTTAGGTCCCACAAGGAAACGTCGGGTCTCACGTGTGGTCGGGTCCGCGCAGAGCATCTGGTTGTTACCGAAACCGGCGTACACACCGCTGTTGATCGTGGACGTCGACACGTCCGTTTGGATCCAAAGACGCCCGCTCGGGGTAAAGTAGATTCCATCGGGTGATCCATACTTGTCGCCGATAATCGTGGATCCATGTGCCGGATTGGCAGGATCACCGCACAGAGCAAAGATATCCCATCCGAAGTTCGGTTCCGAGAAATCCTTCGCATAGTACCAGCGGAGGATGTGTCCGTAGTTGTTAACCGAGCGAGGGTTCGCCGCATCCACCGAGGGTCTGGCGGTACCGGCTACCGTGCTGCCGTCCGGTGCGTTGGACGACGCCGGAGCGCTGCCTCGCCGATTGTTGTTCGTAAGTGTGGCGACAACGGTCAACGATTCGGGGAACGTGTCGATCCATTCCGGGCGATCCATCATGGTGGCGCCGACTGCGTCTGCCGCGGCGCGAGTATTGATGAGGATATCGGGTAATGACCATCCTGCCAACGCCGGGTTGTTCGGTGTTAACGGCAGCCATTCGCCGGTTCCGTCAGCATGGAATTTGGCTACGTAAAGAATCCCGTCATCCAGGGGACTTTCCCCGAGCAATCGAGCCACCCGCCAACGTTTATTTGAAACATAGCGGTAAATATATTCGTTGCGCTCGTCGTCACCCATGTAGACGACGATCTTGCCGTCCTTTGTCTCTTGGACCCATGCGCCCTCGTGCTTTAACCGCCCCAGGGCCGTGCGTTTTACTTGTGTAGAGTTGGGTCGGAACGGGTCGATTTCCACAACCCAGCCAAAGCGGTTCGGCTCGTTAGGTTCGGCGTCGGCATTGAACCTAAAATCCGTGGTATGCAGCCGAAACCCGCTACTGAATGGGGCGATACCGTATCGCTTCTCGAGATTGCTTCTCACGTCGGGTGGGCCGACTTTTGGTCATGAAGAAGCCGTTAAAGTTTTCCTCACACGTAAGGTACGTGTGCCACGGTGTAAATCCCATCGCGCAGTTGTTCAAAGTGCCGAGGACCCTTGTCCCGGTCGTGTCGGCGGTTGTTCGGAGTCGCGGATCGCCGGCGGCGGGACCCGCGATGTTCATTGGAGTCATGCCAGTGATCCGGCGAGCGAATGGGGAGGGACGTACGACATCCCACTCGCCCTTGCGACGCCTGGGGTCCCAGGGAAAGCCGGTTCGCTTGGTCACCTCGATGATCGAGACACCGTGGGCATTGAGACACTTATTGGTTTTTTCCTGATCCCAGTTCGTGATTCCATCGCTGAAGAGCAATCCATCGTCCGTATATTCGTTGTTCTGACATATGAGACCTCGCTGAGAGCCGATGATTGGGAAATAGACGATCCCATCGTTGTGCATGCCCCATTGCCGGGCTTGCTCCGCGGCACTGTTAGTGCCGTCCTGCTTGAACGCCGGGCCATTGGAGACAGGATCACCCCAAGAAATCAGCACGTCCGCCGTGTAACCAGTCGGGACCACGACGGTGTCGGCATCCGACACCGGAATGCTCTGAAACCCGAGTAGAGTGGAGCCGTGTGATTGGGCCGAAGTCGGCACAGCTCGCAAGAGCGCATCTACTCCACCGAGGGACAGAAATACGGCGGTCGCGATGCCGTTTTTCAGTAAATTGCGCCTCGACATGCGTGCTTCAAGGACTTCCTGGGAGCTTTCGTTGCTCGAGGTATTACACCCCTTGTCATCATCGAGATTGTTCATGTGTTTTCTCCATCACTATGAGCGGCTCTGCTGAAGAGCATCTCTGTCTAGAAGAATTGGAATGAATCGAGGCTGCAGTCCCCGGTTCGCCCCTATTCACTACTGTGAGATTCTGTTGGAATGCCGTTACTGGTCGGTCAGTGAATTCTCAGGTTTCCGTAAAGTTTTCTTGAGAATCCTGTTCATATCTCGATGCAGCACAAACATTTTAGGGTCTGAGCAGAAAATGGCTGCAAGGTTGGCACAATAAGAACAGGCGGTCATGTGGAGGAGAGGGATGAAGAAACCGAAGAATCACTGTTCGCAGCGCTAGTCCGGCTGTTTTTCAAGAGCGGATGGTCGAGTAGCAACTCCTTGCCATGGCTTCTCTTTCTTCCTGGTCAGATAGAGATGACGGATGAACCACGCGTAGAGCAGGGACAGCAACGAGAAGTTGATAATGAGAATACCCGGTGTCATCCACTGCCAGCCGTCGAATTTCCAGTTAGACAAGGGCCACAGCACGGGAGTCGGAAAAAATGCGTAGGAGTGCAAGGGCACGTCGGCCAAGACATGTAGTCCCCATGCTCCGAGTTCCCAGACCGGTCGCTTTAGGATAAGCCACACGAGGAGAAAGACGGCGAGAAATACGATGAAACTATGGGTGTAATTGTAGAGGTGATGGACGTACTCAGGAATCGTGGATTCCAGGGGAGTGCCACGACTGAAATCAGGCCTCGGCGACAAGCCGAGCGTGGCCGCGCCATACAGCACCCCGAATGAAAACAAATCGGGCGCCATCCCGATGGCGAAGGCCAGGCCGAAACTCGATCGACTCTTACGACCGAACGCAATCGAACCCCAGAGACCGTGTGAGACGAAATCCATCAGATTCCCTTGCGAACGTGGATCGGCGGTAGTGTATCACGGATGGATGAACGAATCGGGCGGTCGGTTATGTTGCACGTTGGCTTCCAACGAATGCGCCGAGCCGCGCGGAGATAATCGATGGAACGGAGAGGACAGAGAACGCAATGACGCCAAGCGGCAAGAGATTGTGAGTGGGATCTGGATACTGGATCACGGGCTCAGTCACGAGACCGGGCTCGTGCTCCAGTATCGTGGAGCATGGCACCAAATCCCAAGTCAGTTTTGCGACGGAGTGCTCAAGACTTATCTAAAATATCGAATAGATAAATGGCGCAACGGCAGCGCCTTCAACATAGTAAATCAGTGTTGCCAGCAACAGTAACACGAACACGACCGGCGCCAACCAATATGACTTTCTCTCCTGCACAAACATGATGAGTTCTTGGATCCTTCCTATATCATTCGCGGTATTGACTCTCTGTGATTCGCTCATCGATGCCTCCTTGTGAACAATTCAAAACGTTACCATATTCACACGGTATTGCTGCTCAAGCGCATTTCGCTCGCTGGGCTTTCGCAGCCTCCATCCATCTGGTACCTACTACACACACCTGCCTAAAAAGAATAAATGCGAAGATTGCTCCGGGATAAAACCAGAATCCGCCGAATTTTGAGGTAACAGCCCCACCGATCAATGCGACCAAGAGCGACAGAAAATCGGTTACTGGTCCGAGCGGTTCGTACACTTGCATGTGCCTTGCATTAGTTCGATATCCATCTTTTCTGAGCAGCTCTTGCTGCCAAGGGCGTTTCTCATACGGTTTCAATTTGTCGGTTTGAGGAACACCTGGGGCCGCCGTGTCTTTTAGGACGTGGTCGTCGCATGCATCGATACAGGCGTAACACTTGATACATTCTCGGTTGATCACTTTACCGTTGAAATGGAAAATCTCTCGACTGACATCAATTCCTTGTGGACATGCGTTACTGCAATCGCGGCAGCCTGTACATTGCGCAACGCGTGTTATTTTAGATTGGACAGGAGAGATGTTCATAAGAGGCGCCATCATTGGGGCATACGGACAAAGAATTCTACAAAATGCCCCTTGTCCATACCGCAAATTCAGCACGATACTCATTGTAAACTGGATAAACACCGCCAAGCCGAATGCCAACAAGAAATCATTCCAGGTTGGTTTGATATCAAAATTTAAAGGGGCGCTTTGAGCGAAAGCCTTACCTTCATAACCGGGCAGATCGGCTATGGGAGGAGGTGACATAACGTTGACTTGTGGAGTAAATCCGGCCTTGAGGATCAATATGATGACTGGCAAGAGCAGGACAAATAGTGCCCCGATCCGCAAGAGCCAACGATGAGGCGTGTTGATAAGGACATTCTTCTCGCGCAGGTTGAGGTATTGCCGTACTTTTAGCTTGCGCAAAATCCAGTCAGCGAATTCAATTGCTCCTCGCATGTGGCAGACCCAACCACAAAAAGCACGTCCCCAGATCAGTATGGAAATCAATATTAACGCCACCATAATCGACGCGGCATTAATGGTTCCCTTGGCAAGAGAAGGGACGCCCATCATTGCGGTCTTGCCCCAAATCTGAAAGTCGAACACATGCCATGAGATGAGATGAAACGTGATATAGGCATGCACCGACGCCAGTGCTATCATTCTATATTTGTACCGTTTCGTGGGTTGCTGATCGACATGACTTCCGACCTTGCACGAATTGTGGGTATTGTTTTCGGGAGCGTCGATTGCGATGATCGGGAGTTCACGCCGTGGCAGGTTGTCGATAACGTCAGAACTCATTGTGGTGTTCCTCCTAATGAGTGGGCTGAATCTATCAGGGTGGCTAGTAACTGGCGTTCCCCTAAATGCGGGGATAGGAGAGGGAGGAGGAGGGGTGTTGCCCCTCTTTGGAGGGAATTGCTAATTGGAGCAGGCCATCTCTTGGAAAGTGGGGGATCGCCTCACAGGGCGATTCAGTGCCTGGCTACATAGCGGCGAGTTGCCGCTGAACGGTTTGAGCTTCTGCTCGGGAAGAAACGATGCATCAAAGGTTCTGTGCATCGAACGTACCTATTGCAGTGATAGCAGGCGTTGCGGTGTGTTCACGATATTACGAGGGTTCTGTGAAGTCGTCTCGGAGCATCCCACTCTAGGGTTTGTCTCTGGAGAGTATCAAAGCGGCCCTGTGGGGCCAGTTGGTCACTGCCGAATGAGGTGTCGTCGAAGCACTTCTTGAGCTAAGAGCTGCATGGCCTGGTCGTTTCCGATAGTGCTGAAGTGGCGGTCTGTCGGGCTGACGGATATTTCCTCCCTTCCTTGCAACGTGATTTCGATCAAATCGGGTTGAGCAACCAGGCTTCGGAGAAGTTCCGGCATATCCAACTGTGCTTCGAACAGTTGGCCCGTGCTCGTTTCAACGCACCGCACCCCACGTTTGCCTGAATTATCGAAGTCCGGTCTGATCGGATAGAATACGCTGAAGGCTGCCTTGTGTTTCTCGGCTGTTGTCTTGATTCTAGCCACGAGTGCGCGGGTGATATCGATCAAATAGTTGTCCTTGGGGGAACGTGGTCGGATGTATGGCGAAAAGTGGCTTCGGCTGTGTTGAACGTCCTCAGTGGTTCGAACCACTACCCTTCGTTCGTCCGATAGGGAAAAGATATCTTTTGCAAGGTCTTGTTGATTAATGACGGGCAGGTTCGTGCAACGAGGTGGCCGCGATTCGCTCGGGGCCCTCGCGTCAGATGGAAGGCGTGGTACCCATTCGTGAAGGATATGTTGTGCCACGCTTCGATGCCTGAATTGCAGCTTAGCCCGTATGGCGAGATCCCATATTCGGAACCGGCTCAGATGAACGCCGTCATGGAAAAAAGGTCCCTGAAGCGACTGTCCGTCAAACCAAAACGTCGGCTTGATATGCTCATTCCGGTCGGGGAACGTATTCTCCCAAAAATCATTCACGGGCTGTGCCCACACCAGGACCAGATCGGCTCGATATGCTTGAAAATACCGTTCGAGAGCCAATAGCTGCTGATCTTGCCCCCACCCGGAAGCGGCGAGGGAGAAGACCTTAAATGTTCGAGAGGGGAGAAGGGTAGAGAGGTGGCGTTCAAGCAAGCGCTCTGGCATCCTGTCGAGTCCACTGGTTGCGGCTTCCACATTGCTGTCGCCTACCAGCAGGACAACGATATCATCAGTGCCGTACGAGAATGGATTTCCGCGCAGCCCCAATTCATTTTGAACTGAGTCATTCGTAGCAGCCAGTCCTCTCCTCGGCGACCCGTCCCATCCCCATCCTGATGGAATAGGTGGTGGATACTGAGCGATTCTCAATAAGATCTCGACGGCCAGCAGTACAATCGCCGAGATGCCGATCATTGTTGTTATTTTTGTGAATGTGTGAGAGGGCCGCATGTGAACTGGATCCCTAGCGCAAATTCCGTTGCCGATTGGTACTTGGTGTTTGTGGGGTTACAACCCGAATCTTTGGTGACCGAACCTCGAACCAACGTTCTGACCAATTCTGAAGCAGTGCTCGCACACTGTACGACCCGGTCTGAACAGGCTGTTACAAGAAGATGTACCTGAAATGAAAATGTATCGATAGTTTTTCCTGTTTTTGTGCTGCTCTGAGTGCGATCACTACACCATATTCGAGGATCTGATCCGCACGCGTGAGGGGCAAGATTGACCCGGGACATGCCGATGAACAGAGGAAAGCTAAAAACAGCTCAATTGGGCTATTTGTGAGGGATCTTTGCAAACAGAGGGAGGTCGTAATTCCTAACTATTGCTCAGTATGGTGAGGGGCGGCCGAGGCGGATGGCATGTCCGCGGTGATGCATGATTGCATGAGTTCGACGCGGCATTGCCATGAGGTCGCCGCATCGTTGACGCGGTTGACCACATCCGCTGCCTTAACGGTGCCGACGGTAATGTCCACGAGCACATGATCAGGGACGCGGTTGAAATAGACGCCGGTCACGCCTGGAATGGCCTGCAAGACGGTGTTCATTTCAGCTTCTTTGCTGCCGCAGCCGGCGCCGCTGAGCATGAGGGGCAGTCGCTCCTTAGTAGGCGGATTCGCCGCAGCCGGCAACGATGCAGAAAGGCTTGCGATCAGGAATACGGTCGAGACACCTCGTTGGACCCAGAATTGTTGCATGAGATGAACTTTCTTTGCGGACCAGACTGCCTACTGTGCATCGATAAGATACACAATGAGGCATTCTCTTGTCGAGCTGCTACTTGGCTTGTACCAAAAACGCTTTCGAACGGGCGTTGCCGCCGGCGGCAACGACATCGATGAACGACATGCCGGGCTGAATATCGGGAACCGTCGCTTCGATGGTCCGGTCGTTCACGAATTTATGATCGATCTTTGTGGAGCCGGCCGCACTGAACGCCACGCCACGAAAACAATCTTTCGTGCCGAAGTTTTCGCCCTTGATCGTGATGATTTGTCCAGGCTTGGCTTCGTCCGGCTCCACGGTGGCGATCTTGGGTTTCCTACTACTATCGCAGACTGGATCCTTCTCGAGTTTCTGCTCGTCGTGCCCCTTGATCGATTCCGTCTCGAACAACGTATACCCGGCGCCGTCGACGACAGACCCCTCTTCGGCGAATGAGCCTGGCGGAGAGAAGAGAATCGCCAGCAACGAGATCATGATGAGGGACGGCAGGGATCGGGGAGTCATCGGGACCTCCTTTCGGATTTACTTGCTCGGCATGGGCACATAAGTTTCTCCAATGATCGCTTGGCCGGGCGGAGACAACGCAAATTTGGTAAAGGCCTCAACCAGGGGATTTGGCTCCTTTTTAGCCAGCAGCAGGAGAGGGCGCCGCAGGCTGTACCGCCCATCTTTTACCGTCGGTACTTCAGGCTCGACTTTATCGATCTGCAGTAACCGAACGGCGACACCGTCTGAGACCACGGAGAGGCCGGTGCTCAAGGAGATATACGATGCAGCAGATAGGGGGGGAAGGGTTCCAACGACGGTCTTGACGACTGTCTCATCTCCACCGATGACTTTGGCGTTTTCAGGAATTTTCCCAGGGATGCCGAGTTGAGACTCGAACGCCTCGCGGATGTTTTGATTATGCGGCCGGTCGATCAGAAGGATTCTGGTATCCGGCCCACCCAGTTCCGACCATTCTTTAATTTTCCCAGAAAAGATGTCGGCGGCCTGCTGCTTCGTGACTTCTTTGGTGAAGTTGGACAAGTGGACCAAAATGCCGATGCCGTCCCAGCCGATCTGTGTGCCCATCAGCGCTGGGTCCTCAGCTCCTGTCACGGCAATCTGCGCGTGGCCGGTCTTGACCAGCTGCAATGGCTTGGAATCCTCGTCCCATAGAATATCGATATAGGCACGGGGATTAGCTTTCTCAAACGCGCGTGCCAGCGTTTCGATGGTGGCTTGTTCCGGTCCATTGCCGGCGATGACAAGGCTTCCGGCAGTTTGGGCAACGGTAATGGCAGGGGATAGACAGAGGATCAGGCCGATCAACAGCCGGCACACCGACAGTCTTCTCGTGATAGAGCTTCCCGATTCCAGGGGAAGCCATGACCGGCTTGGTACTATGCCGCGACGAGAGCCATCCATGGTTACGATCCTGGATTGGACCCCTCGCTCGAACAGGAGTCTGATTCGGAGGACATATTCGGCGGCGGCACATTGCGCTTCACATTTAATGGCGGCAACATAGAGAATCGCTGCATCCGTTCATTGACCATTGCGTTGGCCTTGATCTCAGAAAACCCGGGTTTGCGATCACCAATGACACTGGACGAGAAAGAAGATAGGAGCCGAGTCGCTTGCCGTGCATGGCAATGGGGACACTCGGTGTCCTCGACCCTCGCATGGACGGACTGGGTGGCTTCGAATTCTTTCTCGCACTGTCCACAACGGTATTCATACAATGGCACAGGGGCTATCCTTTCTTCCTTTACGGAATACCTTGCACCCAGTGGAGCCGTTCGGGACTTGACAAGCTGACCTTCAGCAAGCGATCTTGACCGGCTCACAACGTTCCGTTTATTGTAACAACTTACTCAGTCAAACTACCAGCTTCAGAGGAGGGTGTCGATGTCATGCTGATTCGACGGTACAAAGGCAACAACGGTATGATGCAGGAAGAACGGATCGACGATGAAGATCGAATCGAGCGCTACATGAGGCTCTTCGAGAAAGACGATGTCAAAAAGTTACAGACCGGAGTGAAGGTCTTCATCGAGAAGGATGAGTGGCAGCTCCTTCCTTGAGTCGGTACGGGTCAGAGGGAACAGGGAATGGCTGCGCCTATCGATGCGCCGATCATTCCTGTTCCTCATCCTATTCGCCCATCGCTGATTTCTCATGATCTACTGGGTTCACATTGCCCGCGCGATCGACCGCGTGACGCTCCACCGAGACCGTTGTTCAGAGGTTCCATCCACTGTGACCTCCAGCGATTTTTGGGAAGGGGGATGGTTCGATTATCCCGATAAAGAACGGGCGCTCCGCGCCATGGAGCAAGCGGGAGTGAACAGACAACGGCTGTGCCCGCTCTGTAAACCGTAGACACATAACGTGCTGAGCCCGCGGCGCTCAGTGCGAGTCGCGTCGTCCGATTGTTGGCTCAACCCTCATGCTCGGTACCCGGTACTTTTTAATCCATGCCGCGACTTGCACTCCTGCTGACCACCGTTATTTGGGGAGCCACATTCCCGGCCACCAAGGCGGCGCTTGAGCAAATCGCTCCACTCTCTTTCTTGTTGCTCCGATTTTTTGTGGGCACCGTGCTCATTCTGCTCTGGTTTGTGTTCAGCCGCCGCCGATTGCATTATGACCGTGCGGTATTAGGGGCGAGCGCGCTCACCACCGTCTTCCTCTTTCTTGGGTACCTGCTGCAAACTGTTGGACTCCGGTATACGAGCGCATCGAGTTCAGCCTTTCTGACGGCGCTGTACGTGATTTTTGTCCCGCTGATCCTGCTACGGATCGACCGACGAGTCGTGCTGGCCACGGGGATCGCCGTCGCTGGACTATGGTTGTTGGTGAAGCCCACTACATCCATGAACGTAGGGGACCTGATGACGTTGGGCTGCGCCCTCGCGTTTGCGGGGCATATCATTTGTCTTGAGCGCTTCACCCGCCAAGTTGATGCGCCGTCGCTGCTCGTCTGGCAGATGGTGGCGATGACAGTGTTGTTTCTTCCCGCTCCGTGGTGGGAAGGGGCGATATCAAGTTCCTTTGAGCCCACTACCGTCCTGCTGATCGGTCTTGGCGTCACCGGTGTTCTGGCCACGCTGGCGTTTGCCGTCCAAATCTGGGCTCAGCAACTGGTTCCCGCTCAGCAGGTGGCGTTACTATTTGCATCCGAGCCTGCCTACGCGGCCTGGCTCTCGTGGTACTTTCTCGGAGAGACGCTGGATGTGCAAGGGTGGATCGGAAGCGCACTCATCTTATTGGCAGTGGTGATCGGAGCGTTCGGCGGTTGATCGTTCCGAAAGGAGGAATCGTATGGCACAGAAGTTCGGGAATGGACGGTGGGTTTGTGAAGGATTTTTGGACAACCGAGTCGAGGGCACCGTCGTTGGACAGGTCGTGTTTGCCGTGATCGGTCCGGTGGATTTCTATTTACGCGGAAACTTCAAGACTGATATTGCCGGAGAGGTGATTCGATTCCGCAACGGTCGGTTCGAAGACGACGAGATGGCAGGACAAGTGATCGGCGATATGGCGAATCCACAGATTGGAACGGTGAATCTCATTTCGCTCGATCCGCATCCCAACCTGGAGCCGCACCCCTATGTCGAGTGGTTCACTCTCAGAAAGGACCACTATCGTTTCGAGCTGAGTCCTGGTGACGCATGGGTGCTGTCCGAGGAAGAACGAAAGTCGATCGAAGGGGAAAGCCGTCGAATCCGAGAAACCTTGGCTGATCGGGCGTCTGATCAGCCAAGGTCCGACGATGGACCCGATTGGATCTAGCGGGTTAGCTCGAGTTGAGGCTGCGAGGCTGGAAGCTCCGTGGCCTCGGTAAGCGCCACTTCAATCTTCTTTTTGAGCACGCTACGGTCGGAGTCTTGCTTGGTTTTTCCTTCACGCACATACTCCGGGACACCTCGGACATCCCAGACGAGTCCTAACCACTCCAAACCTTTCAGGCAGTAGTAGCTCATGTCGATTTCCCACCAGTAAAAGCCTTGTCTGGTGGAAGCCGGGTAATAATGATGATTGTTGTGCCACCCTTCTCCCATGGTAATCAGAGCCAAGAAAAAGTTGTTTCGGCTGTCGTCGCCGGTCTCGTACCGTTGTGACCCGTAGACATGTGATAGAGAGTTGATGGTGCAGGTCCCATGAAACAGTGCCACGGTCGAGATAAAAAATCCCCAGATCAACATCTGGGGTCCGTTGGTGCCAAGTCCTGGTGCAAAGGCTTCCAACAACTGGCCGAAGCCAAACATTCCGAACCCGGTGATGGTGGGAACGAGGACATCGAATCGGTCCAGAAACCGCAGCTCCGGAAACTTTGCAAAGTCGGCGATTCCCTTGAGACGCGGAGCGTAATGGGTTTGCGACATCACCCAGCCCATGTGAGACCACAGGAATCCCCCTTGACGTGGGGAATGCACATCATCCGGTGTGTCGGATGCAATGTGGTGATGGCGATGATGTCCGGCCCACCACAAGGGACCGCGTTGCGCGCAGGAGCCGCCCAATAACGCAAATAAGAACTGGACCGTACGGGAAGTCTTGAACGTGCGATGCGAGAAGTATCGGTGGTACCAGCCGGTGATCGCGAACATACGGATGTAATAGAATGCGATAGCAACGGCGACCGCGGTCCAACTCCAGCCTACCCAGAGCACTCCCAAACACATCAGATGCACGGCAATGAAAGGGATACTACGTACCCAGTCCACCTTGGGGGGGCCGTCGACTTTTGTGTGTTCCAAGCCCGCCCAGGAGTCGAACCAGCGCAGAAAAGAATACCAAAATTCCTGGGCTTTAGTCGGGCGAAGCGTTTGCACGTCGGACATACAATTCTCCTCTACGTCGGGGGGATCGGCAACGTCACTGTGGTGGGAAACAGGGAGCCGGGGTCCCGATTAAGCTGATGGATCACGCAGAATAGGTCAGGTCAGCATTATACACGGAATGTCAGGAAAGTGAAACCTGACTTTTTGCATGGCCCCCGCCAGTGTAATTGTACTGGAATGGGGTCCCCTGTCTACTTATTATCGGAGTTCCTGAATGGCCCCAGAGAGCCTTGTTTCCCAGGTTTGACAGGTCTGCTCATGCGTCTCTAGAATGCGGTTGCGATGAACGACCGATTTCTCAAAGCGTGTCGCCGTGAATCCGTCGACTGCACACCCGTGTGGTTTATGCGTCAGGCCGGACGCTACATGGCCGAGTATCGGACGTTGCGCGCAAAACATTCGATCCTCGAGATGTGCAAAACCCCTGAGCTTGCGGCTCAGGTCACCCTTCAGCCGATTGAGCGATTTCCACTGGATGCCGCCATTATTTTTGCCGACATTCTTCTTCCGTTGGAGCCGATGGGACTCAGCCTCGAGTTTGCCGCTGGGGAGGGGCCGGTCATTCACAATCCGGTTCGCGACCGAACGGCGGTGGACCAGCTCAAAGTCATCGACGGGGACGAACTGGACTATGTTGCCGAAGCCATTCGGCAAGCGCGGCGCGCTCTCAACGGGCGAGTGCCTTTGATCGGTTTTGCCGGTGCGCCGTTTACGCTCGCGAGTTATGCGATTGAAGGCGGAGGCTCTCGCAACTATCTGCACACCAAGCAGATGATGTATGGGGATCCCACCGCATGGCATCGGCTCATGGACAAATTCGCGCGAGTACTCACCGGCTATCTCCGACGACAGATCAAAGCGGGGGCTCAGGCGATTCAGCTTTTTGATAGCTGGGTTGGGTGTCTCTCGGTGGGTGACTATACCGAGTATGTGATGCCGCACGTCCAGCGGATTTTCGAGGGTCTCAAGCGGGAAGGCGTTCCGATGATTCATTTCGGCACCGGCACGACCGCTATTCTTCGGCAGATGCGTGAAGCGGGGGGCGATGTCATCGGGATCGATTGGCGAATTCATCTGGACGAAGCCTGGACGATGGTCGGGCACGATCGTGCCGTGCAAGGCAACCTGGACCCGCTGGTGCTGTTCGCGCCGCTTCATGAAATCGAACGCCGGGTCGAGGATATTTTGCGTCGGGCTGGAGGGCGTCCCGGACACATCTTCAATCTCGGTCACGGGATCTTACCCACGACACCTGTCGATCATGTGGCCGCGACGATCGACATGGTGCACAAGCTCAGCCAACGGTGAGTAATAAAGTGAATCGTCCCTCGTGAAGTGTACCTCGATATAGCGAACTTCATCGTCTTGCGAACGACATAGAACAATGCCAGGTACGACACATCACACCGCGATTTTGCTCATGGCCATGGGCGGGCCCGATTGTCTGGAGAACGTCGAGCCGTTTCTGCGGGATGTCCGAGGGGGACGGCCGACGCCTCCCGAGTTGGTGGAGGAAATTCGTGAACGGTACCGAGTGACCGGTGGAAAATCCCCGGCCGTCGGCATCACCCAAGAGGTCGCAAAGAAACTGGAACAGCAACTGAATAGATCGGGTGATGGCCGATACCGCGTGTACGTCGGTTTGCGTCATTGGCATCCCTTTATCCGAGAGACATATGCCGAGTTGCTGAAAGCATCGCCGGAGCAGATCATTGGGGTGTGCATGGCTCCTCAACAATCCTCCCTGAGCACCGGAGCGTATCGGAGGAAAGTCGAAGAGGCTCGTGCTGAATGGGAGGATCGTACCGGCGTGACCTATGTCGGCAGCTGGCACCGGCATCCTCGGTTGATCGAGGCTATTGTGGACAATATCCGGCAAGGGCTTCTCGCATTTCCTTCGGATGTGCGAGCTACAGTACCGGTGCTGTTCACGGCCCATAGTCTTCCCGAACGGATTGTGGCGATGAAGGATCCGTATCCAGAGGAGGTCAAGGGCACGGTCGAATCTGTGACCCGGCTCTTGGGGAGCCAATCGACCTACTTCGCCTATCAAAGTCAGGGGCGGTCTTCAGAACCGTGGCTAGGGCCCACCGTGGAGGAGATGCTCGACACGATCTGCCGGTCAGGACACCGACATGTGTTGGTTGCGCCCATCGGGTTCATCTGTGACCACGTGGAAACTCTTTTTGATATCGACATTGAATTGAAGCAATTGGCGGCCAACAAAGGCATGCATCTCGAGCGCATGGCCATGCTGAACGACTCGCCCGCACTCATCGAGACGTTACGCGAGATCTTGACGGCCCACGAATCTTCTCTCTGCATTCCGTCGTGACTCGACCACGCACAGTCGTGATAGTGGGCGGCGGCATTTCCGGCCTGGCCACTGCTTTTTCACTGCAAGAGCAGGCGATGAAGGCCGGCCTTCCCATCCGCTGCACAATCCTCGAATCTGAATCATCCTGGGGCGGAAAAATCGTCACTCACCGGGTCGGCGAGATTGTGACGGAAGCCGGACCGGACTCCTTCCTCTCTCAAAAGCACGCCGGTCTTGAACTGTGCACGAAGTTGGGACTCGCCGATCAGCTCATCAATACCAATGAGACGGCCAAGAAGGCTTGTGTGTTGAGGGGTGGACAGTTGCACGATTTACCGGAGGGTCTGCTCTCATTTGTTCCAAAACAATTGGGAGTCTTTCTGCAAAGTGGACTGCTCACTTGGGCGGGGTTGATTCGCATGGGCCTTGAGATCGCCGTTCCGCCTGGTTTGCGCACAGGCGATGAGTCGTTGGCGGATTTCCTTCGCCGGCGGTTCGGCCCGCAAGCGTTTGAGCGAGTATTGGAGCCGCTCATGTCCGGGATCTATGCCGGAGATGCCGAGCAAATGAGCCTGCGAGCCACGTTCCCTCGGTTCTTTGAGCTGGAGCAGCAACATGGAAGTGTCGTTCGCGGCATGATGGAGACCAAGAAAACTTCTTCATTGCCTTCGTCAGGCCATCCACGGCGAACGATGTTCATCAGTCTGAAAAATGGACTGGGAGATCTCGTGAACGCTCTGATGCAACGGTTGGCGCAGCAGGGTGTGGAGCTTCGTTTGGGTTGCCGAGTCGAGGCCCTCAGGGTGAGATCTCATGAATTGGGCCGTTGGATGTACGACCTTATTCTTCACGATGGCTCAGCACTTTCCGCGGAAAGTGTGGTTCTCGCGACACCGGCGTATGTGTCAGCGGACCTGTTGCGTCCGTTGACGCCGATCGCCGGCGGATTGCTCGATATGATTCCCTATGCGTCCACTGCCACGATTGCCATGGCGTTTCCTGCCCAGGCCGTGCCTGAAGCGATTGACGGATTCGGGTTTATCGTGCCGCGGATCGAAAGGCGGGATTTGATCGCAGCAACCTGGACTTCACGCAAGTGGCCCCATCGTGCACCGGCCGACCAACTATTGGTGCGCTGCTATGTCGGCGGGGTAGGGCGTGAAGATATTCTGCAACTGGACGACAACGCCTTGACGGCGAAAGTACGTACCGAACTCAGTGACATATGCGGTATCAGAGCGGAGCCGAGTTACACAGAAGTCAATCGGTGGTGGAAGGGGATGCCGCAGTACACGCTTGGCCACCTCGACCGATTGGCGCAACTCGATGCGGCAGTGGGCCGCTATCCTGGACTCGTCCTCACAGGAGCCGGTTATCGTGGAGTCGGCATTCCCGATTGCATCTCCGACGGGACGGCCGCAGCCGGGCGGGTCATGCGGGATTTACTCGGTGGAATCGGCAGCGATGGTCGACGTACCGTGGATCTGGACTCAGCCTAACTCTCTCAATCTCCCTCACCCTCATCACTGATAGATCCAGGTTTTGGTCAACGGGAATTCGGTCGGGCCGCCGGCTTCCTGGCGGCTGGCAAGCATCTGATACACGTTCAGCCAGCCAGTTGGCCGATGGCATCCTCATTCACGGAAGGATCACGGACTGCTCGGGATAACCGAGTTCTTTCAGTGTCGCTTCCAGAGAGTCGACCATCGGAGGGGGACCGCAGAGGAAAATGCGGGTGTCGGCATCGGGAGCGGGAAGGTGTCGGCGCAGGATGTCAGGGGTAATTCGGCCCGTGCTACCCGACCATCCGAGCGGGGGCTGTTCCAACACGTGGTGGCAATGAAAGTTCGGATAGTCCCGGAGAGCTCGCTCCCACTCCCGTCGAAAGATAATGTCCGATTCTGTTTTATTGGCGAAGAGTAGGAATAACTCTGCATCGATCTTCTTGGTAAGAATCCAGCGAATGATGGAAATCATCGGCGTGATGCCGGTGCCTCCGGCCACGAATCCCACCCGTTTTGCCATGCCGTCCACCCAATGGCCGCCCGGGTTCGGTCCGCTTATGAGGATGCTGTCTCCGATTCCCTGATCATGGAGAAACTTGGAGACGAGGCCGGTTTCGTAACGCTTGACGGTCAGCTCGAAGAAGCCGGTCGTACCGGGCAGCGAGGACGGCGTATACGGCCGCTTAACGGCTTTTCCGTTGATCGTCGCATGGACGTAGAGAAAGTCGCCGGGCAGCATATCCAGCGTCGCATCGGTGGGGAGTTCGAATCGGAAGGTCTTTGTGTCATGGGTGTCGGTCTCGACGGCCGTCAGCTTGTACGGACTCGGCGTTTTCGTCTTGATCCGGGTGACAGATTCCATGATGGAACGCATCATACGGGGTCACATCGATAGACGCAACAAGCCGCGGTCGGTTTGGTATCAATGCTGCTGTACGAGTCTGCATCGGTTCGAAACACAGGAAAGTGGAAAGAAGCAAACGATGGTGGCGGCGACGTATTTTGTCGGAGGGCGCTTGAGCTGACAGCACGATGAATTGGGAATTCATCTGCCGGAATGCAGCCGTTTATGCTTCGGCAATATTTCAATCGTCAAACATCAAACGGGGAGGGTATGTGTGTCACAGGCAACAATGAGTAAAACAACCTTCCCGGATTTAACGGTAAGGGTCTGGGTGGTGGAGCGCACCATCCGGACCGATTATTTCGCTATCACCGGTTGGATTTCTTCGCTCATCTGCGGCTTGGATCAGAAGTCTGATCCTCGTCTAAACTCGCGAGGACCGGCTGAGCCGCGGTAATCTTCCGTTCAACAGCCTGGGTCAGCCAGTGCCGCGCTTGTTCCGTATTTCTTGCCACCCCGCGTCCGTAGGCATACATGACGCCAAGAACGTACATCGCTTGTCCGTTGCCGGTTTCGGCCAAGCGCTGGAGACCGTTAGAAGCTTTCTTGTACCAGGTTACGGACTCGGGTGCTTGCGGTCCATGCCGTTGCGCGTAAAAACGTCCAAGACGATATTGGGCAAATGCATCGCCCTGTTCGGCGAGTTGAGCATCAACATCCGGATTCGGCGCCGATTTTCCGGTCGATAGATTTGCCGTTGATCTCTGATTGCCTGAAGTCGCTATGGTCCGATCCGGGGAGGCACTTGATGGAACGGAAGAGTGGGTTTTGGAGTCTTGAGTGGGAGCGGGCCGCGTCGTGGACCTCTCGAAATTTGGAGCTGGCGTAGGAGTGGAGCTTGGTGTCCCAGCCAGACTTTCGGCCTGTGATAGTTGCGTCAGACTAAACTCTTCTTGATGAGACGCTGCTTCTGTGGCTGATTGGTTCGGAGAGCTACATTTCTCGGAGAGATTGCCCAAATGTTCCCCGTCGGGACCGCTTTCACAGTCCGTATTATTGTACGTGGGTGGCCATACCGTGACGGTCGAGATGATCCAGATCACAGCGATAACGAGGAGCCCCCAACGAACCAATCGACGTCGTAAGATCGACCGATCGCTGGGAGGTACGACTACAAGTCCAGGATAGCCTTTCTTGGCCATGCCTCCTCTCAGAACATCGCTTAATCGAAGTATATCAAGGTGTCAGAAAGCTGTCTCAGGCTCTCTGGTTTCCGTTAAGGCCCGGCCGGTATTGAAGCTGATAATGTTGGCCGTCTCAGCGTCTCTATAGATAGCCCCTTGTTCTACCCAACTGCAAGCTTTTATAGTACGGTTTGAAACGTGCGTGTTTCACCCTTTGGAAAGCGCCGAAATTATGCGATCACCCGAGAGCACCCTTACCATCTTAGACGTCAGCGGCCCGTTTCGTGAGCCAAGGGAGCAGGTCTTTTCGTACGACTACTCGATTCAACGGTCGACCTGGGCGACGCCGCATGGTGTGCGCGTGAAGATTTCCATACCGGATGAGCTGGAGGTGGTGAAGAAGCGGCTCCTCGGAGTGGTGACCGGTTCACCCGGTCAGCAGCTGCTGGTGAGTAACATTCTTTCCAAGAAGATTGCCGACTGGAAGATACGGGTCGCTGAGGAGGAGGGACTGTTGGCGGAACGACGTGATGTGTTGCTGGCCCCGTTTGTCGGGTCGCTCACCCATTTGTTCCCAAAACTGGAGACGTTATTTGAATCGGATCAAGCAGCTGTTCGGCAGGATGTCAAAAGGCGTGTGGGGATCTAGCGATCCCTACGCGCAATATCCTCGCCTCCGAATCCGTTAAAAGATTCTTCTATACTGTTTTGAGTGCACGCCTGATTCGTCCGCAAACCCAAGCGATCCCTTGTCCGGACTGCCGGTATCATTCAGGTCGATGCGGTAATAGCCACGGACTTGTTCCATTGCCACCTCGAACGGAATAGCATTCGGGTACAATGTACCGGGAGCATGAGCCCCTCGTGCCAGTGTGCGGATCGTTTCTGCTTCCGCGAACTGTTTGTCCCCAAAGATATAGATGTCTGCAATGGCATGGTCCCCCAGTTTGTGACCGGGTGTCGTGGCGGGGAGCTGTTCGCCAAGCGTCCCTTTCAGTCGCGCTTCCTTGAGGCGTTTCAGTAGGGCGACAATTTGACTATCCGTTGCCTGAGCAGGAACCACCAGACCCACGGTGTTCATCTCCAGGATGGTCGTTTGGACTTTGAACATGACGGGAGCGGCTTCGGGGTCTTCGATGGCCGACACATTGGGACCTTCGGTGCCGGTTGCCTGTTTGTTTCTCGAACTGGGGACGATCAGCGCGACAAACAACCACAATCCGATGAGGATGCCAAATACCACCAGCAGCGGATGGGCTCCGGCACGCTTCCCTTCTTCGTACGGTTCTTGGTTCTTGCTCATAGTGTGCGATCGCCGATCTGCGGTGTGGTATCTGGCTGTGGGCTCTGCAACCGGCGCTTGGCTTCCTCCCAGAGCTCATCCATCTCGGCTAATGTCATGTCCGTCAACAACCGGCCTTTCGCTTCAGCTTGTGCTTCCACGAGATGGAAGCGATCGATGAAGCGATTCGTTGCTCGGCGCAGCGCGTCTTCAGGATTCGTCTTGAGAAAGCGGGCGAGATTGACCAGGGAGAACAGCAGATCCCCCAGCTCAGCCTCAACCTCCTCACGGGAGTCCTGTCGATCGGAACCCGCGTTCACGCTCGCTCGATTCAACGCAAGCGCCTCACGCACTTCACCAATTTCCTCGAGAACTTTTCCAATGATCTGTTCCAGACCCGCATCGCTGTGCGGCCAATCGAAGCCGACTCGGGCCGCTCGGGCCTGAATCTGATAAGCCCGCAACAATGCCGGCAAGGTTTTCGGCACTCCTGCTAAGGCTGAGGTCGTATGGCCGGCGGCTTCGCGTTCAGCGCGCTTGATTTCCTCCCATTGGGCAAGGACTTGCTCGCTATTCGTCGCGCGTCCTCCCTGGTCGCTGGTACCGAAGACATGGGGATGTCTGCGGATCAACTTTGTGGCGAGCGTGTCGAGCACATCGTCAACGGTAAACGTCCCGGCCTCAGCGGCAATCTGGCTGTGGAAGATGACTTGCAAGAGAACATCCCCAAGTTCTTCTCGAAGCTTCTGCTTGTCACGTTGATCGATCGTCTCCAGGACTTCGTACGTTTCCTCAAGCAGGTATGGTTTCAGTGACTCATGGGTTTGCTTCCGATCCCAGGGGCATCCGTCTTGCGCGCGCAACGCAGCCATGAGCTCAACCACTTTGGTAAATTGTGTCGACATTGAGTGAGCCACCCCTTTCGGTCGTCTACCGCCGGGCTGAGGATTTGTCACTCTATACCGAGTCTGGCGGCTTCTTCAATCTCGGTGACGGCTTGCGACCAAATAGACCCTATGGTAGGGTACCGCCAGCATCCAGACATGTGTGGAAGCAGCTCAACGAGAGGGACATAATGGTTGAGGAGGAGCAGGGGTTCATCATTCGGGATCGGCGGGCGAGTGGAGGGACCGAGGCTTCGCCGACTCCACAAGAATCGAAACCTGCCGCTGTAGCACAGACCGAACCATCCCAGACGGCTCCGGCACTTCCCGTCACGTTTTCGTCCTTTGTGATCTCATTGGGCTCGTCGTCGCTCATGCTCATGGGCGAGCAACTGGATCCTCAGCAAGCGCCGATTCCCGTCAACCTCCCCCAAGCCAAAGAAATCATCGATCTGTTGTCCGTCTTGGAAGACAAGACCAAGGGCAATCTGACCCCTGAAGAGCAGGCGGTCCTGCGCGATATGCTCTATGCCCTTCGCATGAAGTATGTGACGCTGGCCTCGCCGAAGTAACATCCCGTTGTTGGGCTTTCCCCCACTCGCCGAAATTCCGCGATCTCTGCGCGGACTTTGAGACTGCTCTGTGAGTCGGCTATAGTGGTAAGGGCTGCCGTTGTTCGGGTTGACCATGCGCGGAAGGCGAGCGAATGCCTGAGCCAAACCGTCCCATACGTGTGTTAGAGCCCGTCTCCGACGCGGCTGGTGATGTCCAACCTGTGGCTCTCGGCAGTAAATCGCGCAATTCTTCGGCTGACATCCCCAAGCAACCTGACCGCAAAAAACTCCACCTTCGCCCGGTCTGGATCGTCCTGATCCTTCTGATCCCCTGCTTGGCGCTCACGCTGTATTACTGGCGGATTGTCGTTCCGGGTGTCGACGAGACCGGCTCATTCTTGCCGACGACCAGTTATGCCTTCGTCCTTCTCCTGCTCAATTTGGATCTGATCGGATTCGTCGTTTTGACGCTCTTGCTGTCGAGGAACCTCATCAAGGCCTATTTCGAACGCCGCCACAAGCTCGTCGGGTCGGGGTTTCGGACAAAGCTCATCGCGGCATTTATCGGGTTCTCATTGATTCCCACCGTACTACTGGCATTCGTGGCGAGCGGCCTTGTGAACAAAGCGGTCGATGTGTGGTTCAGCGAGCACATCGAGAGGGTCATGAAAGACTCCTATGAGGTGGCTCGCCTTCAGCATGCGGGGCATGTCGCGCTCGCGGTCAACAGCGCACGGGCGATTGCGCAGGAATTGTTCCGCGAGGACATGCTGACCCCGGTGCAGCGCGATCTTCTGATTGCCGCGATGGCTCGAAAACGTATGGAATACGGTGTCGCAGGGATCGAGGTCTTTTCGAGCAAGATGGAGACACTCACAAAGGCGCTCGATAGTGAGGTTCCGGCCGGGGTGCTGGATCTGCCGATCAGTCAGCTGGTCTTACAAGTGATCAACGGCAAGCATGAATTTACCTCAGTTCAGGAGGCCCAAACAGGGAGGTTAGTGCGTGCGGCGATCCCTGTGGCCTCCGGAATCCGACAGGGCGAGTTGGAGGGGGTCGTCGTCGTTGAGACCTATGTCCCTGAATCGCTGCTGACCAAGATGGAGGGAATCGGCCGGCAATATGCGGAGTATAAGCAGCTCAAGGCGATGAAAAACCCGATCAAAGCCGGGGCCTATCTTTTCGTGGCTGTCGTGACGGTCTTGATCCTCTTCAGCGCGACATGGTTCGGGTTCTATGTGGCACGCGGTATTACCGTGCCGATTCAGCGGTTGGCGGAAGCAACGGAAGCTGTCGCCCAAGGCGACCTTACTGTGCAGATCGATGCCAAGGCGACCGATGAAATCGGGACGCTCATCGCGTCGTTTAACCGGATGACGCAGGATCTGCAGGGGAGTAAATCCAAGCTTGAGGAGGCCAACCTGACGCTCCGGAACACCAACGTCGAGCTGGATCGCCGCCGTGCCTATATTGAAACGGTCGTGGATACGATCGCCGCCGGTCTCCTGTCAATCGATAGGAGCGGAATGATTACCACATTCAATCCATCGGCCGAGCGTATTCTTGGGTTGGCCGCCGATCGGTTCAGAGAGCGCCCGGCCAATGATGTATTCAAAGAGTTCGGGCTTGACTTGTTCCAGACTGCCTATGATCGTATGTTGGCCGATGAGCGCGACAACTTGGATTTGGAAGGACAATTGGACATTCAGGGGAAGCTGATCACGATCGGCCTGAAAGGTTCCCGTATGCGGGATGAGGGGAATAAAGACCTGGGATTTGTGTTGGTCTTTGAAGATCTGACGGAGTTGATCAAGGCACAGAAAGTCGCCGCCTGGCAGGAAGTCGCGAAGCGCGTCGCCCATGAAATCAAGAATCCACTGACGCCCATTCAACTGTCGGCCCAGCGATTGCGGAAGAAGTTCTTCGAAAAGTCACCGGATCTTGACCGGGTGTTCGACGATGCGACGAACGTCATCATCAATGAAGTGGGAAGCCTGAAAGAGATGCTGGACGAATTCTCGAAATTCGCCCGTCTGCCTGTTCCGCAGATGACACGGCAATCTCTGCACGACGTACTGCGTGAAGTGGTCACGTTGTATCGCGAGGCACAGAAAGATATCGAGTTGAAGATCGAGCTTGATGAGGATCTGCCGCCCATTAATTTCGACCGGGAACAACTGAGGCGGGTGTTTGTCAATCTCCTCGACAACGCGGTGCAAGCCATGAATCAAAAGGGGAGGTTGTGGATCGCCACGAAATATGACACGAAACGACGACGCGCGGTGGTCACCGTGGCGGATGAAGGACCTGGAATTGCCCCTGAGGACCAGGAGCGCCTGTTCGTGCCCTACTTCACCCGTAAGAAAACCGGAACCGGGTTAGGGCTGGCGATCGTTCGCCGGATTATCACAGACCATGAAGGTCAGATCCAGGTCGGGAACAATCACCCCAAAGGAGCGGTATTTACGTTCGATCTGCCGGTGTAACGCGAATGTGATCGCAATCTTTCACCGGCACAGCAGGCACGATCAGTCGAGAGTCAGGTGAGAAGACTCGCGGTCTACGCAGTAGGGAGGATAGATGGCGGCATCAATTCTGATAGTGGACGACGAGGAAGCGATTCGGACGTCTTTACGAAGCATCCTGGAGGACGAGGGGTATGAGGTTGTCGTGGCAGCCAATGGGGTGGAAGCGCTGAAGATGTGCGGTACTGATCCGCCGGATCTTATGATCCTCGATATTTGGATGCCTGTAATGGACGGACTGGAGACGCTGCGCCGTGTGAAAGAGTTTGTGCCCACCACGCAGGTCATGATGATTTCCGGGCATGGGTCCATTGAAACGGCGGTGAAAGCAATCAAGCTCGGCGCGTACGACTATATCGAGAAACCGTTGTCGCTGGAGAATGTCACGCTTCGCGTCAAGCATGCGCTGGAGCAGTACCGATTGGCGCAGGAGAATCGATCTTTACGGACGAAGGTCCAGCAAAAGTTCGAGTTGGTCGGCTACTCCCAGGTCATGCAGCGGCTGCGTGAACTCATCGAAACGGCAGGACCCACGAACAGCCGGGTACTGATCGGAGGCGAGAACGGGACCGGAAAAGAACTGGTCGCCCGCGCCATTCATGTGCGCAGCAGCAGATCGGATCATCCGTTCGTGGCCGTCAATTGCGCCGCGATTCCGGAGACCTTGATCGAGAGCGAATTATTCGGACACGAAAAAGGATCCTTCACCGGTGCCACGTCGATGAAGCGCGGCCAATTCGAGCAGGCTGACGGCGGCACGTTGTTTCTCGACGAAATCGGCGACATGAGTCTCAATACCCAAGCAAAGGTGTTACGGGCTTTGCAGGAGCAGCAGTTTACGCGGGTCGGCGGCACCAAGCTGATGAAGGTGGATGTGCGGGTGCTGGCGGCTTCCAATAAGGACTTGGAAAAAGAAATCGGCAAGGGCCAATTTCGAGAAGATTTGTACTATCGGCTCAACGTTGTTCCGATCATTGTGCCTCCGCTCCGCGAGCGCCGGGAGGATATTCCGGCTTTGGTGCAGCATTTCATGAAAGCACATGCCGAGGAACAAGGGTTGCGGATGAAAGAAGTTTCGCCGGAAGCGATGGCGGTGTTCCAGCAATACGAATGGCCCGGCAATATTCGTGAATTAAGGAATCTGATTGAGCGGCTGATGATCATGGTGCCGGGGTTTGTGATCGAGGCCTCGCAGGTTGCCATGTCGTTGCAAGGACGGACCGCCGGTGTCGTTCCCGTCGCCAGTCAAGCAGCGAATCCGCTCCTCACAAAATCCTTTGACTCACTCCGGGATGCGCGGAATGCGTTTGAAAAGGAGTACATCAGCCGCAAGCTTCGAGAGCATCATTGGAACATTTCACGGACCGCGGAGGACCTCAAGATCGAGCGAAGTCATCTCCACCGGAAGATCAAGTTGCTGGATGTGGAAATGCGGCCTGAGAGCTAGACGGCAGAAAGACACATGATCAGGTCCCTGCGCAAGCGGGGCAGGTGAGGTCGCGGAATTTCGTCTCGGGGTGAGTCTGGACATATTCGTCGAGTGCGGCTTGAGAAATCTGCGAAGGGTGAGATGTCCTGCAAGACGGACAGACAGGGATCAATTGTTGTAAGGCCACCATGTGGCGCAGTGTGTGGTCTAGTTCGGTGATCGTTTTGGTGACTTCTTGCTCCCAGCTTTTTCTCGCCTCGGTCTCCTGTTTGAGTTTGATCGCCGATTTGACTCTGGCCAAGAGCTCGACCGGTTCGACCGGTTTTCTGACGTAGTCTGCCGCACCGGCGTCGAACGCCGCCTGTAAGAAGTCCTTTTGATTCCGTGCCGTCACCACGATGATGGGGACCTGTGCGAACGCATCGATCGCCTTGATGCGGCGACAGGCCTCGACTCCGTCCATATCCGGCATCTTGATGTCCATCAGAATCAGATCGACCTTGACGCCGTTGGTGCCGGCATGATCCAGGTCCAGCTGGGTGAAGGCATCACGCGCTGACGAGATGGTGATCAAGTCCCGATAGCCTGCATTCTTCAGGATATGGTGAAGCAGCAGACGCTCGTCGGGAGAGTCGTCGACAATCAAAATGGCCACTACCCCCTCCTTCATAGGCTTGTACGCGAAGATACGTACACCAGTATAGGACTTATTCCCAAAGCGGCAAGAAAAAAGCGGAAGAGAGGGATCAACGACTTGCGCGTTGACCTCCGGAGGACCCTCCGTTAAGATGCGCCTCCGAAGGTAACGCATGCCGGATTGACCTAGTGCTTTCGAAGATCCACTCATGACAACCTATCGTGACGCCGGTGTAGATATCGACGCAGGAGATGAGTTGGTCGACCGTATCAGGCCACTCGTCCGATCCACGTTTCGTCCGGAAGTCCTCGCAGATTTGGGCGGGTTTGGAGGGCTGTTCGGCTTACAAGCCGGCAAATACAACGAACCTGTGCTTGTCTCCGGAACGGATGGGGTGGGCACCAAATTGAAGATCGCTTTCATGATGGATAAGCATGATACCGTCGGGATCGACCTGGTGGCGATGTGTGTCAACGATATCGCGGTGAGCGGGGCGGAGCCGCTGTTCTTTTTGGACTATTTCGCCACCGGAAAGTTGTCCGTATCGAAGGCCCAAGCCGTAGTTTCAGGGATCGCCGAAGGCTGCCGTCAAGCCGGGTGCGCGTTGATCGGGGGAGAGACGGCGGAGATGCCGTCGCTGTACGCCCACGGTGAGTACGATCTGGCCGGATTCGCTGTCGGTGTGGTTGAAAAGTCGAAAATTGTCGATGGGAAAGCCATCGAGCCGGGCGACGCGGTGCTCGGATTGGCGTCTACGGGGTTGCATAGCAATGGCTTTTCGCTGGCGCGCCGTGTGTTATTCGACCAGGAGCAGTTGACGGTGGCGAGTCGATTGCCGGAACTCGATCGCCCACTAGGAGAAGTATTGCTCACACCGACCAGAATTTATGCCAAGCAGATTCTCTCTCTCATTCAAGAATTTCCCATCAAAGCCGTGGCTCATATTACCGGCGGAGGGATCACGGAAAATCTGCCGAGGGTTTTCCCACAAGGGATGCGCGCGAAGATCAGCCGCAATGCCTGGCCCGTTCCAGCGATCTTCGAGGTGATGAGCCGGTTAGGGCAGGTCGATCGCGAAGAGATGTACCGGGTGTTCAATATGGGCATCGGGTTGATCCTCGTGGTGCCGCCCGCTTCGGTGTCAGGAGTACTTGCCCATACCGCGGCGCTGGGCGATCGAGGATGGCAAATCGGCGAAATCGTGTCTTCCACCGCAGAAGAGCCGGAGGTGGAGTATGTCGATTAGCCGAACGACTCCTCTGCGGATCGCTGTGCTGGCATCCGGTCGCGGCTCGAATTTGCAAGCCATTATCGATGCCATTGAGGCGGGCCGGACGCAGGCGCAGATTGTGGCCGTCATTAGCAACAAGAAGGATGCCGTGGCGCTCGAGCGCGCGAGAAAGCACGACCTGAAAGATCTGTTCGTCGATCCCAAACCCTTTGCGGGACGACCGGACAGTCGTGAAGCCTATGACCTGGCGCTGCTGGATGTGCTCCGACACCATGATGTAGAGCTCGTCTTATTGGCGGGCTATATGAAAATTGTCACCGCCGTGCTGGTTGACGCGTATGCCAACCGGATGATGAATATCCATCCGTCGCTATTGCCCTCATTTCCCGGTTTGGATGTGCAGAAGAAAGCCATCGATTGGGGCTGTAAGTTGGCGGGATGCACGGTACATTTCGTCACGGAAGGTGTGGATGAAGGGCCGATCATCATCCAGGCCGCTGTACCGATCTTGGACAATGACACTCCTGAAACCCTGGCCGCCAGAATCCTTGTGCAAGAGCACAAGATCTATCCACGCGCCGTACAGCTCTTTGCCGAAGGCCGACTGCGCGTCGACGGTCGCCGTGTCTTCATCGATGCCGCCAAGCCGGACGGGGAGGCTGTGATCAGCTCTTCGTGATCAGTTCCTCTGAATAGACTCTCCATACTCACGCCACAATTTCATCGTTGCCAAATGGATGAGGTATGGCTGTCCAATGCGAGCGAAAATTCCAGAGTATGTTTCAAAGCCTGTATCGTCAACGGCGCATTGCCCTCCGATCGATTGTTCACCAGCACATAGGCCCGACGATTCTCTCCCACGGTCTGTTTGATGAGGGCCACCGTTTCTTCCCTCATCTGTGGCAACACTCCCACGATCTTGTTGTAGGGCGCCGCCCGTTTGACGGCTGCGTCATGGCTCATGTTGAGCGGCGTGAGCAGGCGTATGACGGCGAACGACGCGGTGAAATGCTCATTCATTCGTGTGTGCTGGTGTAGGAGTCCCGGCATATAGGACCAGTGGTTGTACACGTGGGCCACCCCATGGCTCTCGAGGACCTTTCTGTATTCAGGACCCAGCAGCCCGGCGTTCCGGATTTCCACCGCATAGCGAAGGTCTTGCGGTAATTGTCCGAAGAACCGGTCCAGCCGTGAGCAGAACTCACCCGTGGGCATCCCGTGTTGTTGAAATTCAAACATGAGTACTCCCATGTGTGGCTGAAAATTCGCCTCCCGATAGGGCGTGAGGACCAGCTCATTGAACAGCTTCGCATCAAGGAATCGCGGGTTCGCTTGCCCCGCCTTGGAGCCATAACGAACCTGGGTTGCAAACGTGTGGATGGTCATCTCCTCCCAGACCTTGAAACACATCTCGAAGTCTTCCGGGATCTGGTTGAGATAGTAACGGAGTTGGTTGGTTGTGGGTGGTCGGTAGAAAGTGGAATCGTTGCCGACCGTACGAAAGAGCGGTTCACCGTTGTGGAGGTACTGGCAATATTCCCCCAAACATTCACGGGCAAACGCCGTCTTCGCATACTGCCGCTGATAGATTTGGCCTTTCCAGCCTTCGTAGGTCCACGTCGAGGTACCGAATCGAATCAGAGGGGAGGGCGACATGGGTGCACGATTGTACTGGAGGAGAATTAAAGAAACTAGGGCTACTCCCAGGTCCAAAAGCACGTACGGTTCTCCTATCGTAGGGAGAACACTCCACACCCGAGAGGCACGCTATGGCTCGGAAAGATTCACAGTATATCGCGCCTCTTCCCTTCGAGCGCATTTTGATGGACCTTCGTCCATTGCGGCAGTATCCCCTGCCCAATGGACGGCGATCAAAGTTCAAAAACAGGCAAGCGGCGCTGTTAGGGATGGGCACGCGGATGGGGCGAGCATTGCTCAGGCGAATGTCGGTTGAAGAGGGTAAGGGACGAACGTCGCAGCGCGTCAAACCAAAGTCAGGTTCTACTCGCTAGACACACTTGCAGGATAGCTTCATTGGGCGCCTACCGAGCAACTTCTTCATAGGGAAACGGGCAGGGGGGTATCTTCCCCTGCCCGTCGTATGTTCGCCGTAGGTCGTCTCTTATTTGACTTCATTCAGATGCGTGAGGGCGGCTTCGGCATGTTCCGTTGCAGCGTCGGCGTGGCCCGCCTTACCATGCTCGATGGCTTCGGTCAGATGGTTGATCGCTTCGGTTAAATGAGGGTTTTTGCCTCCCCTCTCAGCGTGATTCCGAGCCTTTTCGGCATGTGTGACCACCGCATCGGCATGGCCCTGTTTGCCATGTTCCACGGCTTCTTTGGTGTGCATGACGGCGTCCTTCACGTTACCGGCTGGGGACGGCTGTGCGTGGAGTATCGGCGCACCGACGAACATTCCAAGTGCAACACCAATGAGAGCACCACGGTAGAATCTGCTGGTCATCTTTGCCTCCCTTATTGTGGTTAGATTACACCGCCGCAAAAGACTGTAGGAAACTTCCGCTTATTTTAGCAAGTATCAGCTCTTGTATGTTCTCCATGAAGGAGGTCGGTGAAGAGCGCGGATATCACCCATTGTTGGTACCATTGATCGGCTTCAAATTACGGGGAATTGTGGTTGCGGTATGTCATGGCGCAAAGACCACAGACACAGCCGACCGTAGACATGTGTAGACGAGATTGATGCGAAGGTCAAGCCGTAATCGGTTCCCTGTCTTGATTATTTTTCCACGCCGCGTATTCAAACGCACGTGTTTTAGCCTCTGGGCCTGAAAAGGCAGCCATGTGAATGTCCCCATCCCCATCTTCGTTAAAAGCCTCTACGATCCATTCCCGATCAAAGCGAGATGGTCTGACTTGGTATTTCATGCGCCCTCCTTTGACTGTGTGCGCAATGTTGCCTGATTGCCGATTGCAGAGAACTAGGAGAATCTTTAGGTCAGTGGAATTCTCAAATTTGCAGATGCGTAAGCCGTCGGGTAAGGTAACTCTATGAAGAAAAGACAATCATTCAACGATCCGAAAGCCATCGCGCACGACATGCTTCAGGCTATTGCCGGAGAACCCGTCGGAACGACTTCAGTCAAGCGAGAGACCTCCAATACTCCCACCAAGAACCCTGCCGCTGTTGCTTTAGGTCGGTTAGGGGGCCTGAAGGGCGGGAAGGCAAGGGCCGCGAAGCTATCAGCCACGAAGAGAACGAGAATCGCTAAACAGGCTGCCCAAAGTCGATGGAAGAAGAACGGCGCCTAGTCTGAGAACCTTCGCGGCTGCTTAGAGTACCTTCTCAGCCTTCTCTCTCTCGAGTTGTGCCACAGCCATCGCCAGATGTTCAGGAAGCTGCTGGACGGCCATCTGTTATGTGAGCCGATGTGGAGAAGGGGGAAACCGGGCTATCGTTTCACTACGACAGGGACGCTGGATTGCCTACTGATGGCGGTAAATTCGTGCCCAACGAATTTGGTGGAGGGCACGGGAGTTGAACCCGCGACCCCTACGTTGCGAACGTAGTGCTCTCCCAACTGAGCTAGCCCCCCACCTGTGGGAAACGGGTCACGCGATCTCTGAAGCCCGCAGGGTTCGCTGCGCATCAGCGCGCAGGGTTTAGCTGCGGAAGGAGAACGGGGAGGAACATAGGCTCGCGTACCCGTGATCGGCATTATACACAACCTGCTATCGAGTCTCTACCAGGACCTTTAGCCTACACGGTGAGACAAATGTGGTTTTTTATGTGAGGTGAAAAAAGTATCGACGAGGAGCCAGCACCTATTCCCTCGACAGGCCATCTCAGGGTTTTTTATCGGTAGGTAATTGTAACCCGGTGTAAAAAATCCTCCAGTTGTGCGATATGTTGATCGACGATCGAGCGGTCATGGCGTTGCGCCGCGAGCTCCAGGGCGGCGCCAATTTCGCTAATCCTGTCGAACCCGAAGCCGCCTCCATCACCCTTCATGCGATGGCCCAGATTCTGAATCGTCCTGAAGTCTTGCTCGGTCAGTGCGACTCGAAGTGTCAGGAGATCTTTCTTCCGGTTCGCTAAAAAGATCGGTACGATATCCTCAAGGTCACGACTAATTTCCACAGGTAATCGGTCCCTTGATTCGGGAGGTAAGGGGTTCATCACCGGACGATGTGTTCCTTGTGCGCCCGAAGAACCTCCAACAAGGTGGATTTCTTTACAGGCTTGGTCAGATGAGTGTTGCAGCCGGCTTCAATGATGCGGGTGCCTTCTTCTTTGAGGGCCAACGCGGTAAGGGCGATGATCGGTGTAGGCGGCAGATCATGGTCTCGTTCCCATGATCGAATCGCTTTGGTTGCGGTATAGCCGTCCATCACGGGCATATGCATGTCCATCAAGATGACGTCGTAATGTTCGCTTTTGAATTTATCCAATGCGATCGCGCCATGGTCTGCCACGTCGAGGAAGCAGTCGGTCTGCTTCAGGTACGACCGTACCAGCAGTTGGTTGTCAGGAGAATCCTCAACCAAGAGTACCCGCAAGGCCCGCGTCGGAGTCGCCGTCGATGACTCCGCGACTTCCACAGTCGTTGGCGCAGCTCCTTTTGCCCGGCCCAGGGCGATTCCGATCGTTTGCAGGAGGTCGGAGCGTCGAATAGGCTTAATCAGGTACCCACCAAGGCCGAGATCATACGTCCGAGCGATATCATCAGCCCAATGGTCGGAGGTCAACATGATCACCGTCGGGCCTTGCCCGCCGGATAGTGCGCTCACCTGTTCCGCAACTTGAAATCCGTTCATCCCCGGCATACGGCAGTCGAGGAGTAGGAGTTCGTAGGCCTCACCCTGGTCGGCTGCGCGTTGGAGTGTGTCCAATGCCGTCTTTCCGTCGCTCGCTTCCGTGACCTGAGCGCCCCAGCTCCCCAGCGTTTCGCGGAGTATGAGGCGATTGGTCGGATGGTCATCCACCACCAGGGCTCTGACTCCTGTAAGATCGATCTGTGCTGCGGCCTTCTGTGCTTTCTGGGTGAGTTCTGTCTGGACCTGAAGCAGGATCGAGCAGTGAAAGGTGCTGCCCCTCCCCACCGTACTCTCTGCCGAGATCCGGCCGTTCATCCGTTCGGCAAGGCGCTTGGTAATTGCAAGGCCGAGACCTGTGCCTCCGAACTGCCTGGTGGTTGACACGTGGGCCTGCGTAAAATTGTCGAAGATCAAGTCGAGCTTATCTGAAGGAATGCCGATTCCGGTATCGCTCACGGAAAATCGAACAGCGCCGGCAATATGTCGGTCGGGATCGTTGGTCACACGAACTTCAACAGAGCCTTTTTCGGTAAATTTGAGAGCGTTGCCGATGAGATTGATCAGAATTTGCGTCAGCCGCGTCGGATCACCGATCAAATGACAAGGCACCTCTCGGTCCACATGCGAGGCGAGTTCCAGTCCCTTCTCGTTGGCCCGCATCGCCAGTATATCGATGGCCTTATCGATGACTTCGTTCAAATCGAACTCGATGGCTTCCAACTCCAAGTGTCCCGCTTCGACTTTGGAGAGGTCCAAGATATCGTTGATGAGACTCAACAGTGTGCCGCCGGCTCGTCGAAAGATGCGCAGGTACTTGCGCTGATCCGGTGTCAGCGGAGTTTCCCAGAGAAGGTCGGCCATACCGATGATCGCATTCATCGGGGTACGGATCTCATGACTCATGCTGGCCAGGAACTCGCTCTTTGCTCGACTGGCCACCTCGGCGGCCTCCTTGGCGACGCGGAGGGCCTGTTCCACTTCACGCCGTTCGGCCGCCTCAAGTGCCAACGTCGCCATGGTTGCGAGGAGACCGGCGAGGTGCTCTTCATGGCGGCTCCATTGTCGAGGTATCCCCACTGACTCGGCGCAAAGGACTCCGACGAGCTGTCCCTTTTGCCTGATCGGCGCACTCAGCATGGCCTCGATGTTGAACGGCGCGAAATATGACGGCGCCAGCTCTTTGGTCCGGGGATCGTGACCAGCATGGTGGGATGCGATGGCTCGACGCTCACGGGTCAAGGACCGAAGATATGCAGGACAGTGCTTGGATTGGAACACAAAGTCGGGATTGGAGTGTTCCCGGCCCGTTTCACACAGGTCGACGAGTCTGATGGAATCTCGTTCTTTGGAGAGCAGCCATGTGCTGGCGCGCTTGACTTGCAGCAGGCTGCAGCAGGCTTTCGAAATGGCTTGGAACGCCTGTGAAAGGCTGCCGCTGTTCATGGCTTCACTTTGTGCCAGCTTATGCAGTGTTTCCTGGTACTGTTCCAACAGTGCAGCTGAGTTCGGCTTGAGTGAAGAGCGGGTCTGCTCGCCGCGTGGCGGTATACGGGAAACAGTGGTCCGGCCAGCGGGGATAGGGCGTTGGGAAGACTTGCCGGGTGCGGAGACTCGTTTTTGAGAGGCTACCCGTGGACGGCGTGACATGGGCGCGTGAACGCTCAGCGAGTGTTGTGAGGAGGTTCCTGGTCGTCGTGTGAGTCCGGGACCAACATCAGAATGCTGGCCGATTTTGCCCGGTTGCGTCCCTCTTGTTTGGCTTGATAAAGCGCCTGATCTGCAGCCTTGATGAGGTCGGTCGGGGAGGAGTTTCTGTTGGGAACCACGCAGGCGTACCCGACGCTGATCGTCACGAGTTCCCCGTCCGAGTGCTTAATCCCCAGCGATTCGACTCGGCGGCGCAGGCTCTCTGCGACTTGAGCCGCGCCGTCAATGCCTGTGCCGGGCAATACCGTGACGAACTCATCTCCTCCGTAGCGGGCGACCAAATCACCGGGACGATTCACCGAGCTGGAGACTGCCGCAGAGACTTGTTTCAGACATTCATCACCTGCGGTGTGACCTTTGGAATCGTTGTAGGTCTTAAACCGGTCGATATCGAACATGATCAGAGACAGGGGAGTCGACTCGCGCACGGCTCTTCGCCATTCCTGGTCCAGAAAATCGTCGAATTGGCGTCGGTTGGTGATGCCGGTCAATCCATCCAAACAGGAGAGGCGGAGCAGCATCTGATTGGCCTCTTGGAGTTGACGCATGACCTCGAGGAGTTCTTGCTCACGTGCCCGGCGGCGGTCGATTTCATGAACGAGCCGGAGGACTGACCGCACTCTGGTCAGGAGCTCGATCTTGTTGACCGGCTTGGCGACGTAATCCATGGCACCGGCGGCAAATGCCAGCTGCAGATCCACCGGGTCTGTCTTGACCGTGACCATGATGATCGGTGTGTCTCGGAACCGGTCGACGGCTTTTATTTGGCGGCAGGCTTCGATGCCGTTCATTTGTGGCATCAGAATATCCATGAGGATCAGATCGACCCGTGCGATGCCGTGTTTGCCGCCGTCGAGGCCCAAATACTTAAACGCGGCGGCTGGAGAATCTGCCGCTAGAATGTCTTCATAGCCCGCCGTGGATAGAATAGTTTGCAACAGCAGGCGGTCATCCGCAGAATCGTCGACGATGAGAATGCTCATAAATTCACACAGTCTGATAAGGAAGGAAACTGGCGGAATCGTAACAGTTAGGCCTGATAAACGCCAGGATAAAGCTTTTTGAGGCAGGGTTGGCAGAGACCGTGGCTGAATTCTGCCTCCGAATGCTCACCGATATACTCTTCGAGCTGCTGCCAGAACCCACCGTCGTTGCGGATTTTCTTGCACGAGGCGCAGATCGGAATCAGGCCACGAAGCACCTTGACTTCCTTGAGGGCGCGTTGCAGTTCCTGATTGCTGCGGTGCAGCTCCGCCTCACGTTCCTTACGGCGATCCATCTCGTTCTTCAAGGTCAGGGCTGAAGCGACCCGCGCAAGCAATTCCACTTCGTTGACCGGCTTATTGATGTAGTCCATCGCCCCGGCTGAGAACGCTTCCTTCAGATTGTTGAGATCATTCTTAGCGGTTACCATGATGATGGGAATGTCGCGAAGGTGCGCCTGCTGTTTGATTCGGCGGCATGCCTCCACGCCGTCGATCTCGGGCATTAGTACGTCCATTAGAATTAAGTCGACCTTGACGGACAATTGAGCACCATCGAGGTTCAAGGTTGCAAACGCCGCCTGTGCAGAATCCACTGCGACAATCTGGTCGTGACCGGCCTTGGCCAGGATAGACTGAAGCAAGCGATGCTGGTCGGGCGAGTCGTCGACGATGAGGAGCGGCATAACGTTCTTAACGGCTGAGCTCCCGCAAAACTAAAGTCACGATGGGATCAGATCCAGTATAGCAAATGACTGTGGGGTATCAGGCGAGTTTGCTTTTGACCAAGTCGCTGAGTTGTTTGCCGTCGATGGGCTGCCCTCCAAGGCGAGCCATAACAGCTTTCATGACCAATCCCATGTCCTTCAGCGAGCGGGACCCAGTTTCGGCAATGACCGACCCAACGACGGTTTCAAGCTCTTGCGGGGAAAGCGGTTTTGGGAGGTAGGACTCGATGATCTCAATTTCCTTGCGCTCCTTTCCGGCGAGCTCCATCCGCTGGGCTTTTTCAAAGTGCTCGACTGATTCCCGTCGTTGTTTCACCAGGGTGGTCATCACTCGGCTCATTTCCGCGTCATCGAGGTCCCGTTTGAGTTCGACCTCTTTGTTCAGGACCGCAGCTTTGATCATCCGGATCACATCCATGCGAAGTTGATCGCGCGATTTCATCGCGAGCTTGAGGTCTTCGGTCAGGCGGTCGTGCAACGACATAGAGGATCTCTCGGGTTAAGGGGGAGCTACTGAGGAAGCATACCCTCCTGGTTTCAGTGAGTCAACGACATGGGGTGAGAATGGTATTCAGACGAAGGGGTGGTATGATAGGTCTCGATTCATCGAGACATCATTGCCAAGGAGGATGGAGATGTTCGGAGAAAAGACGGGGGGAACGGAACACAAACATCGGTGGGTTATTGTTGCAGCGGGAGTGGTGCTGGTGAGTATCGGTGGGTGTGCCGGCGAAGCGCCTAAGCCGGCGTCGACGGTGACGCAGGACCAGGTCCGTGATCATGGCGATAAGACGTTCGACAAGCTGAAACAAGAAGAGAAGAATCGTGCGGTTGGTTCCGGGGTGGGCCCTTACTGATTGGCGCTGGTGGGCCGGCGCGACAACTCGCGTAAAGGCTTCAGCAGTGGTAGTTCCCAGAACAGTCGGTTGTGGGCTCGTCGTTCGACTTGACGGGGTTCGTGGAAGGTCCTGAGTAGTAGAACCGAGACGACCAAGCGCAACAAACCTGAAATAAAGAATATAAACGGGAGATTCGAGACAGGCTCCAGAGTTACGGCTCCAAGCCCCAGTCTGGCAGGCAGCATATCGATCAACAGGCTGCCGATTACCGTTCCCATGGCCCACCCAAAGGCGTTGACGATGCTTGAAATAGCGACCGCCTTTGCACGGTCCGTTGGCTGCACTGCGTCGAAGACGTAGTTGTTCAGTCCAAGTCCAAGTCCTGCCCACACCACGCCTCCAAAGAAGTTCACGGCGACAAGAAAGAACCATGTCGTGTTGATTATGTACAGCATGGGCAGAAACGCTACGAGCAAGCCGGTGAAGGTGAGCAGTGCCTTGTTCCCAAAACGGTCACCGAACCGTCCCCAACCGGGCAGGGTGAGGAATTGACCGAAGATGCCTGCCGCGAGCCAGGCCCCATACTGCCAGTGAGCCAGGTGGAGATCCTGGAGCAGATAGATCACGAAGAAAGGACCGGCTACCAGGACAGCGGAATGCATGAGACCTGAAAACAGCAGAAAATGGCGAAAGTTTTCAGACATGCCGGTGCGGAAAAATTCCAGAAAGCCCGTTGGCGTCGTGCTCGGGTCAGGTGTTGGTAAGCCGCTGACGTTCCGCAGCAAGAAGGCCGGCGCGCTCCGGCAAACACCGGCTGTGAGGAACATGACCGCGAAACCGATCCAAAGGAGTTGCCGCTCTTCGAAAAAACTCAAGAGGACTCCCGCCAGGCAGAGCGCGATAAAACTGGTCAGTGCAATCACCCGTGCTCGTTTGGCGAAGTACATGCCTCGCTCGTTGGGTTCCAGCAAGTCGGTGATGAGACTGTTCCAAGCAGGAGACGTGAAATGGCTGAAGATGAAATAGACGGCGACGGCGGCTATGAGGAGCCAAGGCCCTTGGTTGGGCCAGAGCAATGGTAGTGCCAAGATTGGGATCCAGGATAGGGACTGACCGATGATCCCCCAGAAGACTTGAGAGGCTCGGCTGGGGAACCAGTGGGATACCTTGACTGAAATCAACTGCGCCCATGTTCCTAACAGTTGTGGAACGGCGGAGAGGATGCTCAACTGGAATGGTGTCGCGTGGAGCAGCAGTGCAAAGGCCGAGAGGTACTGCTCGCCTCCGCCTTGGGCGACGGCTTGGAACAGCCCGTCCCGAATGCCGAAGCGCCGCCCGGATTCGTGTGGCTCTCTAGCGGCAGGGTCGACGGACTGTAATGTTGATGTCGATGCTTGTTGGGCAGTCATACAGGAACGCCAAGAGCACTCTACCATACCACCGGTATGGCACAAGGATTGATCGGATGATCAGCGGCGGTTATTGACCCCAATGATATGCCTCAGTACGATTGAATCCATGGCTGCTGATGTTCCTGTCGTGAGACTGTCACAAGGCTGGTTTGCCGTTGGTGTTCTGTGTGTCGTGCTTTTCTATGAACAGGTGGGGGTCGGCAAAGATCTCCTGCCTTCCAAAGAGCAGGAGTCCACGGAGATTGGAACGACACAAACCCCTTCATTCGACTATCAGGAAAAGGGCGTTCCACAGTCGCTCTTTACCTGGATCAAAATGGCCAAAGGGTTTGAGGTGGAATGGGATACGTTTGGACGAAAAGGGTGGTATAGCCAGGATCCGCGGCTGAAACCGATCGAGCCGGGCTGGATATTCACGCCGGAGATTCCAGCCATCTATATCGTTTTTGAAGTGGCTCCATTGGAAGATCCGGCACAGTTTGCAGTGCAATGGCAGCTCGAGCAGCCGAGCGGCCAGCCGAATGAGAGTCCGTTGGGCAAGGATGTGCTGGAAGTGCCGGGTCATGAGCGATATGGGTATCTCGAGTTGAAGCGTTCAGGCGCAAGATGGGCGGTGGGCAATTATCTGGCGAAGATCTATATCGCGCCGTTAGGGCAGCAGCCGTTTCATGCCGTGAATCAGGTCGGCACGATGCGCTTTACCGTCGCAGAGGTCGGACCTGCCTTGACGCCTGAACAGATGTCCGTCAAATAAGTTGAGAAAGAAAGGAGCGTTATGGGGGAGGGAGCCAGGATTACGGATCCGGAAAAACTGACGTTACTCTATGAGCGATTTCGGGATGTTTGCCTGGTCGAGAAAGAAGTCTGGAAGGAAATCTTTCTGCCTCGTGAAATCGCGCAGGGGCCGATTCGGACGAACATCCAAGACCGCTATGAGGTTGAGATTGATGATCCCGGTGTTGAAGCTGCTCTCGATACCAACATCGCTCTCGGATCGGCCGCCTTATGGGCGGCCGTCCAAGAATATCGCCGACACATCACGTTCTATCGGAAAACTTGACACCTGCCGTTCTCGAGGCCGCACGACGGCCACCATCGAACGTCGTTACACGGTCAGACGTTGCAAGGCGGCAATTCGTTCCTCCATCGGCGGATGAGTGGCGAAGAGGTGCATAAATCCGGACGTCTTGCCCGAGATCTTGAACGTCGCCAACGCATCTTGCGTCCCATACTCAGGCTGCGCGCGGGTGACCCACCGGTTGATCGATTCCAGGGCTGCGATCATTGCGCCCTTGCCATACACCTTCGCCGCAAACGCGTCCGCGCCGAATTCTCGGCGACGGGAATGCCAACTGATGACCAGCATGGCGAGAAAGGATAAGACGACCTGCAAAAAGATATAGACAACAAAGGCCAGGATCGGATTCCCCGCATTGCCTTCTTCCCGGTCTCCATGCGGTTGTCCGACCATCTGTGCCAGGAAGTTGCTGATGTAGTATACGAACGTGTTCATTAACCCGGCGAGCACAGTCGTCGTAAACATGTCTCCGTTATAGACGTGCCCCATTTCGTGGGCGAGCACCGCCTTCACTTCATCTTCCTTAAGATTTTGCAGCAGACCAGTGGATACCGCCACCATTGAATTGTTCTTGCTCGGACCGGTTGCAAACGCATTGGGATCAGGGGATTCGTACACCCAGACTTCCGGCATGGTGATGTTCAGCCGTTGAGCAATCTCCTGGACGGAGCCGTAAATCACGTGCTCGGCATGCGACCGAGGTTGAGTAATTTGCTGGCAGCTCAGCATCGCCCGGGCCATCTGCTTGGAGAATGCCAAGCTGATGAACGCACCGCCGAATCCGATCACCAGAGACCAGACCAACAGCTGCTGATTGAAGACTCCCCGCACATCGATCCCGAATGCAGGCAGGACGACGTTTATCAACAGGTTGGCCGTGAATGACAGCGTGATATAGATGAGGAAGTTTGCGATCAGAAACAGGCCAATACCCTTAAGCCACTTCATGGAAATCCTCCTTCGGGATTAGCTACTCGCTTGTATACGCGACCCGGCCATCGAACAGCCACTATTATACACAAACTGCCTTCCGGAAGTGACCGCATCAAGCGGCGGCCACCGTCCTTCAACCCCAACATAAGGACGCGTTCTGGAAAGTCAAGACTTTCGAAGTCTCTGAAAGTACGTGGATAATGTTGACCCCTTTCTGTGGTTCCTGTTAGAAAGTTCTCATGAGGGTCGGCAAACAACCTTTCTGGGTGCTCGGCATGGTGGGCTGCTTAACGATGCTGCTGCCTTCTATAGGACAGACTGCAGACACCACGATCCCCAGTCCGCCGATCATGGTTCCCACTTCACCGGATGGAGTTCAACGGGCTACGGTTATTCTCGACAGCTATTCCTATTCACCGAATCATCTGGTTGTGGAAAGGGGGAAGGCCGTCGAGTTGACGCTGACCAGTGTCACAACGATTACACCGCATAACTTCATTATCAAGAACTCGGCCGGAGGCTTGTCGATCGAGTACGATGTCGGAGCTGGGAAGACTGTCCTGGCTAGGTTTGTTCCGACGGAGCCTGGTCGCTTCCCGTTCTATTGCGACAAACGATTGTGGCCCATGCCCAGCCATCGAGACAAAGGGATGGAGGGGGTACTGGAAGTCAAGTAATGACTCTCTCCACGGCGACCACCACTTCCAAGAACGAGCTTCTTCGTGACCTTCTGAAACAAGTCTCGCGTCTGTTTTACACGACATTGGTCGTTGTGCCGGCAAATGTGCGTGATCAAGTGGGATTGGCGTACCTCTTTGCTCGGGCCGCCGATACGATCGCCGATACGGATTTGATCGACAGACCGCGCCGATTAAGTTTTCTTAACCGACTCAGAGAGCAGTTTCTCGGTGAACATCCCGACTGGGATCAGATCCGCACGATTCAACAAGCCGTGGGGCCTCTCCAACAACATTCAGCGGAACGAATCCTGCTCGAACGGTTGGACGAATGTTTCCGGCTGTTCCTGACCTGTTCCCCGGACGACCAACGTCGAATCCAGCGGGTAATGATGACGCTGACACAAGGAATGGAGATGGATCTGAGCGCCTTCCCTGGAGCTTCTGTGGCTGATCTCACCGCGCTCAAGACGCTCGATGATTTAGATCGGTATACCTATCATGTGGCCGGTTGTGTGGGTGAGTTCTGGACCTCTTTGATGTGTGCCCATCGCAAGGCACTGGCGCATTGGGATCGTCAACAGATGTCCGAAGTGGGGGTAAGATTCGGAAAAGGGCTGCAATTGACGAACATCGTGAAGGACATTGCCCACGATTTGCAGAAGGGGCGTTGTTACATTCCCGAAATGATGCTCGCCGAAGCCGGCCTGAAACCGTCGGATTTATTGGATCGGAACAACCTTCCTCGCTTCAGACCCGTCCTGATCAAGCTTGTCCGCCTGGCGGTCGGGCATCTGGATCAAGGCTGGTTCTATACGATGACGGTTCCGCGCCATGAAACCAGGTTACGGTTGGCATGCATGTGGCCGATCCTCTCAGCCGGAGAATCTCTCAAGCTCGTCATGAATTCTCCCGATTTATTGGATCCAGCCGTCAAAGTCAAAATCCCACGCAGCAAGGTCTATCAGATTATGGCGATGACGACGGGTACCGTGGCGTGTGGATACGCCGGAACCGCGTTGTGGGGGCATTTGCGAAAACAGATCGTGTGATTGAGAGGAACTGGTCGTTACATCATCTTATCCTTCGTTCTCCTTTTCCTTCATGGGGGAGGTCGGATGCTTCTCAATTGCGCGCATGCACCGAGCACATCGTTCACCACCTAGAAAATCAGAATAGTCAGATGTGCGGGGTGCGCGAGCACGAGAAGTATCCGGCCTACCCCGTCTTCTTCTGCGGCTCCAGCAATTTGTCGCCTTTTCTGAACACGGCGTAGATCGCCTGCGATGGACAGGCGTCGAGGCAAAGCCGGCAACTTTCTAGACAGCGCGATGGATCGAACTTGTAGGGCGGCGTCGAGAGCCACGCGCTGGTCGGGCAGATCGGTACGCATACGGCCTGGTGAATGCAGCGGTCGGGATGGCGGACAAGGTGATCACGAATGACCAACATGGGTTTGACTCCTTCAAAGAGGCCTTGCGAAAAGATCTCGAACATGTTCTTCTTCGGTAGACTGCTCACTTCCATTCCTTTACGAGTTCTTTGAGCCGATCCTTGAGCTCAGGAATTTGCGCCAGATTATTTTGAATCGCGCCCAAAATCTTTTCCAGCCGTGCGGTTCTCAGCGCTTCCTTGTCCTTCCTGGCTAATTGATCATACTCTGCAAAAGCCGCTTGGTGGGCCGGTTCAAGTTGGGCACGAGCATCAACAAGGGCTTGTCCAACCGCCCAGGGCTCGGGTGTGAGCGGAGGGACGATCGTGAAGGAGGCATCAGTAAACACGACTACCGCGGCGCCCGGTTTGCCTGTCAGCGGGATGACGGCACGAATGGTCTTACCTTCGCAGGCGTTCCAGTTCAGCACCAACCCGGGAAACTGTTGAGCGAAGGCCACTTTTTCCATGTTGGCCTTCCATTTGTCTTCGGTGGGCATGGAAGTGCAGCAGAAGAGTGCTAGAGTCTCTTAAGTGGTGCCAACTGTTCTGGAATCGGGTGATCAGGCATGAGCAATCGGGTTACGATTTCCCCCTTCATGACATGCCGTTCCATGATTTCTGTGACATCTGCTTCTGTACCGACCCAGTACCACACTCCCTCGGGATAGACCACCACACTAGGGCCGAGTTCGCAATGGTCGAGGCAGCCGGCCTTATTGGCACGAACGAGACCTTTGATATTCAATCGCTTGGTTTCGTTCTTGAAGTGCGCATGAAGTTTTTCCGAGCCCAAATTTGCGCAACAACCACGCGGATCGTCCTTCGGACGCTGGTTGGTACAGACGAAGATATGTCGTTGAAAAGGTGGCATAAGGAAGCCGGTTATGCCGGCATGGTGAGGGTATTGAGTCGTTCCATCAGGAGCGTGACATCGTGACCGCTTAAAAAGGGAGACTGTTGTTGGGGTGCGCTCAGGATAGTTCGAATTTCCTGTAACCGTAACGAGGCCCGTCGGAACTCGTCACCCCGTGAAAGCTCCGACCCTTGGCCGGCGCGTAGTTTTTCGAATTCGGTGCGGATATCGCGAAAGTCCCGTTGCAGGTTTTTGTGCATCGAGCAAGGGGTACAATACCATTTCGGATTTTGATCCGCTGACGGCGACAAACGATCGTAGGGGCGGCCGAAAAAATCCTTCCCCAGTGAAAACTTTGTAAGCGGTCCGCCAGCGGATCCACAGGCCTGACACGATTCGTTCCAAGAGTCCATGTCTACCCTCCATAGGCGATTCGCAAAGTCTCATCTTACAACAAGACTTTCAGGACTGTCCACGGGCGCGAAGGCGGGTAGTGGGGTGATAGCGTGTTGCTCAAAGCTTGGCTAATCGGCCTCATTGTGCTGATCGGCATATTCGGTATGCATGGGAGTGTTATCGCCCAACTTATTTGCCATGAACAGGCTGAGTTCCATGGATGGAGGGATAGAATGACAGAATTTGGTCGTATGAAGATGTCTAAAAATATCGGTATAAGTGATCCTCCCATACAGATAGAATCTGAATTCAGTGCCTATAATGGCCTTGGCCACTTCATCGGGAGAAAAATACCTGACAGCCTGGGCCACGCCGAAGCAGTCCTTATGGTGCTGGTAAAGACTTATTTTACTGGGGGGCGGGATTGGCAGTTCGGGAAACGCAAAAAATGGCGGGAGTGGGTAAGGGAAAATATCCAAAACCCCATTATCAATCAGGTCATAAGCGGGAGTTTGCCCATGATTAATCATGGAAAATCTAAATTTGAGATCGTGAGGCCCGATAAGGTTAGCTGGTATTGCAGAAACATAGGCCCTCAGTTGTCTCCTGCTCGCATCCTCAGCACCACTTACGAGGTCTTTAGTAGCCAGCCAAAGAAGCAAAGTAGCCCCTGCGAGCAGAAGCTCTATTCCATGTTCTTCCCACCATTCCCACGGGTTGTATTGGTGATAATCGCTTGCATCGGTGGATGGTTTTGTATTCGTCGGGGAGATAAATACTTGGCCATGGGGAGCTGTTTCTCTGGCAGATTGCTTGCCGGTTGTGGCTATTTGATGTGGGGTGGTGCTCTGTTGGTTTGGTTTATCAGTCGTTTCCCCTGGAGTTGGTGTCTGCCCATATGACAGGGTGCTACCCGCAAGAATCAAACAGACCAATAAGGTCCACAAGATATAACCGCCTCATTTCGTTGTTTGGATCAGTTCAGAGATTGTCCAAACATGATCAGTCAAATTCGATTGCATAGCCGGAGTGACCCGCAAAGTCTGGTGCACTCGGCAGAAGTTATAATACGCGAATTGGAGGGCATATGCCCACCGGAGATTGTCCCATTTTTTTGAGAACGCATTGGTGAGACGGGTCATTCTCCGCATGCTCATTCGCAGCGTCAGGTTTTGTCGTTCAACGTGTGAAGTGGTGGCTCGGCGCAAATCAGGATTGCCGAATGCCTTCTTCTTTTCACAGCCAATACAGGTGCTGGGAGAATAGCGGGACTGCCCCTCAGGAATACTGCGATAGATCTTAATAACCTGAGCAAAATCCACGTGCCGAGCGCCCAGACTTTCGACAATCGCATCCTCATATAGCGGAAACCCATCGGTCGTAATTTGGAAGTTGCCCTCAGTGGCATGGGCTAGTTTCTCTGTGAAGGCGACCGTGTGAGGGAAGTTCCGTAGACCGAGATGCCAGGCAAGAATGAGCTTGGTATGCCGCTCCATGCCAATGAAGCACCAGGCATCGCCAATGCCCTGTTTCGTGCTCTTCTTCTGTGCCTTGGTCTTGGCTTTCATTCCGACATAGCCCCAAATCTCATCACAGCTCACATCCTTGACCTGAATCCCTCGAATACGCTCAGTCATGAGCCCTTCACAGCGCTCGCCGACAAGTGCTAGCAACGTCAGAATGGTGCGCTTTTCAACGCCCGTGATGCGCTCAGTGGTGCGGACTGAACACCCTTCGACAAGGTGCTGAATCACGGATATCGCTTTTTCGATAGGCAAACGCATGTCATCTAACGGTCGCTTATGAGGTTCAAGGAACGTTTTCTTACAGTCCAGGCATCTAAACCGCTGTAAGCCTTTTCTGTCTTTCCCGAATTTCTTTGCTGGTGCGTTGCAGGTTGGGCAGGTCATGTTCGCTCCCTCCATCTAGCAACACACTATACATATTTTGATCAAGCATGTCAAGCAGGCATACTTCACCCTTGGCAGCTATGAGAAAACTGCCGTCCTAAACCCATGTTGCAAAAGTAATCGGGTTGAGGGATAATACGACTACTGTTTTAGGCTCACCAAGGGGCTCTTCCTCCTGCCGGTCAAAGTAGAGGGAAGGCCCCTTTGTTTTTCTTATTACGGCTTCCAGGCTGGGTGAGCGGCATCAAGGAAGCTACGATTTAATAATTTCAATATACGCATAGCGACCTCCTTCTTGATCATCCCTTCCATGACCTAAGAGCTTTTGGATCAGTACATAACAGTACTGTGACGTACCATGATCATTGGAAAAGCGAAAGAGGTGCTAATGTCCGTAGCTGGTAGGGATATTCACAGCCCCACTGGTTTATGACTTCCAGCGTGCCTTAGCGGCTTTCTTGGCTATTTTGGTCTTTGCTGTAGCGGAGAGTTTCTCTGCCCTCGCCTTGCCGCCCTTCTTGCCACCCTTACGGCCAGCCTTCACACGGTAGGATAACTTCTCTGGCGGTCCAGCTAGAGGCCTTGGAGTGCCATCACGCTCGGCATCACGAGCGATTAACTCTTGTAATGCGCTGTATGCGCTTTCGTTCTCGTCTTTCTTCTTTGGCATGTTTGCAGTATGCCATGGTTCATCATAGATTACACGCGGTCAGCAACACAGTATGACCCCACTACCCGAAGGCGCTGGGCGAAGCGTATCGTCCTGTGACGAGGTATAATGACTCGATGAACTCACCTGGCGCAACGTCGAGAGGGGAATCGCTATGATTATCGGCATCCCGAAAGAGATCAAGGACCAAGAACATCGCGTCAGTCTTACGCCAGACGGAGCAGCGGCATTGCGCCAGAGTGGACATGACGTGTGGGTTGAACCGTCCGCCGGTCAAGGCAGCGGATTTAGTGATGACGAATACCGTAAGGCCGGGGCGATCATCGCACGCTCAAAACACGAGATATTCGAGAAAGCAGAGATGATTGTGAAGGTCAAGGAACCGCTGCTCTCCGAATGTTCGCTCTTTCGACCGGGACAAGTGTTGTTTACCTATCTGCATTTGGCGTCTCTTCCGGAACTGACGAAAGTCTTGATGGCAACGAAAATTACGGCGATTGCTCGTGAGACGGTTGAAGCTGCAGACGGCAGCTTACCGATGTTGAAGCCGATGAGTGAAATTGCCGGTCGGCTGGCGGTACAAATCGGAGCACAGTATTTGGAACGCTCATACGGAGGCCGAGGGGTGTTGTTGAGTGGTGTGCCTGGTGTCGAGCCGGGAAAGGTTGTGGTGCTCGGAGCCGGAGTCGCCGGCACGTCGGCGGTACGGATTGCCGTCGGCATGGGGGCGCAAGTGACCGTACTTGATTTGAATGTTCAACGGCTGCAAGAGCTCGACGATCTCTATCGAGGCCGAATTATTACCCGGATCTCAACGCAGGCCGCCGTCGAGGAAACAGTGGTGCAAGGGGACGTGGTCGTCGGTGCCGTGCTCGTGCATGGTGCACGCGCGCCCAAGGTAGTGGACCGAGCGTTGGTTGCACGGATGCAACCCGGGGCTGTGATCGTTGATATTGCAGTCGATCAAGGAGGGTGTTTTGAAACGACACGACCGACGACGCACTCAGAACCAGTCTACGTGGTGGATGGTGTGACACACTATTGCGTGACGAACATGCCCGGCATTGTTCCCCGAACGGCGACCTTTGCCTTGACCAATGCGACCCTGCCCTATATAGTGCGCTTCGCTTCTGATGGTGTCGATCGAGCCATCCGTTCGGATTCTGGGCTGGCTCGTGGTGTGAATGTGATGGATGGGAAAGTGACCTGCCAGGCTGTGGCCGAAGCGCATGGGTTGCATTTCACTCCCATCCTGTAAGACAATCAGACCCTTAGTTTCCAACGATTCATTGATGTCGGGGCGTAGCGCAGCCCGGTAGCGCACTGCGTTCGGGACGCAGGGGTCGGAGGTTCAAATCCTCTCGCCCCGACCAAACCAAGCTTGCTCGACCCGGAGCCTAGTTCTTCCATTGGGGCGACGGGATAGAAACCACACGTGACCTAGGCGCTGGATCGAAAGTCCAATCTTCTTACCCCGACCATCGTGCTTGCTCGTGCCGCGTGCTATTCATCGTTGTATCGTTACAATCGCACGCGGATAATTCCCTCCAGTGGGATTCCGTTTCGTGCTCGACCTGTAGCCTATTTCTTCCATTGAGGCGACGGGATAGAAACTACACGTGACCTAGGCACCGGGTCGAAGGTCAAATCTTCTCGCACCCACTATAGAGCGTGCTCGTACGCCGGCTCTTTATCGTTAATGGCGCGGACAACCCCCTACCAGTTTCGCTTTGATCAAGAATCCGCTTCGTGTAAGTCAGCGCCTATTCGTCGCAGCATCGCATTAAGATACTGGAGAGGCATAATTTACAAATCCTTTATCTCTTTGACGAACCAATCGCGTGCCTTACCGTTTCTCCATGGTGGCATGTGTCGCGGTTTCGCCGTAGTGGCCGCGTCATGGCTTTGAACGCAACCGTGGCGAGAAGATGCACGCGTAGAAATTGTAAAACACGTGACGCATCTGAAGAGGTGTGAGAATATCCGCTGGGCGGACTAGTGAATAGCCGGTAGCGCCCATATCCTTGGGAAAGCCAGATGATGCCATCGGCCGATGATCCGCCGGTTCGGGCACACATTCTCGTGCATGGTCGTGTGCAGGGTGTCGGTTTTCGGGCGTTTGCGTCACGGGTAGCGAGAGGACTTGAGCTGTCGGGCGGCGTCCGTAATCTCGACGACGGCCGGGTTGAGTTGGAAGTCGAAGGTAAGAAGACCGTGATCGAAGCGCTGATACGTGAACTGCGAAGCGGGCCTCCCGCCTCGCGGGTGACGAAGATTGACACGGAGTGGAGTGCGGCAACTGGGCGGCATTTGAATTTCAGCATTTGGTATTAGGGAACGAGGGATCATGGGTCGGCAGCACGACGAAGAGTCCGAGTTGAGTGAAGCTCGGAGGCACACTGTCGACGATCTGGGGGCCTCAGAACCCGGGAATGCGGCGGCCCAGAGCGAACGGGACACAGGTCGATCGGAGGGGCTTGATACGCTCAAGAGTTACCTCCGGGAGGTTCGCCGATCGACCCTGCTCACATTTAAGCAAGAACAGCAGCTCGGGAAACGGGTGATGGCCGGCGATGAGCAAGCCCGTCAACAGATGATCGAATCGAATTTACGGCTTGTGATCAGTATCGGAAAGCGCTACATGCATCGAGGGTTTCCGTTTTCCGACATCGTCGAAGAAGGTAATTTAGGCCTGATCAAAGCGGTCGAAAAGTTTAATTACAAGCGGGGCTTCCGGTTCAGTACCTATGCCTCCTGGTGGATCAGGCAATACATCGAACGGGCCATTATCAATCAAGGGAAGCTGGTGCGCCTCCCGGTACACGTGGTGGAACGCCTCAATCGGTACCTGAATCGTGCCGAACAATTGGTACAGGAGCTGGGACGAGATCCGAGGGCGGCGGAAGTGGCCGCGAAGATGAAGACCTCGGAAGAAGAAGTCTTGGACCTGAAGCAGTTGATACGAACCACCTGTTCGCTCGACAGCCCGCTCAACGACCGCACCGACACCTTCCTGCGCGATGTGATTGAAGATCCGGTTGGGCTGTCACCCGACGAGACTGCAGATGGAGTGCGTCGAAGAACGGAGCTGATGGCTTGGGTGAGGGAGTTGCCTGAGAAAGAGCAAACTGTTATTGTGTCACGGTTCGGGCTCGATGGAGACGAAGCGAAGACGCTGGAGGAAATCGGCCGTACCATGGGGTTGACCCGAGAGCGGGTCCGACAAATCGAGATGGCCGCGTTAGTTCGTCTTCGCAACACCATCGAGCGAAAAACGATGACACAAGCAGATCTGCTCTAATCTCGTGACCGCCGTCAACTATCAAGCGCTCATTCGTGAAGTGCCGGACTTTCCGAAGCCCGGCATTCTGTTCTATGACATCACCACACTGCTGAAAAGTCCTCCCGCCGTTCAAAGTCTTGCCGACGAATTGACGACGCGGTATCAGGGTCGTGGCATCACCAAGGTCCTCGGTATCGAGTCCAGGGGGTTTATTTTTGGAGGGATCCTCGCGGCGCGTCTCGGCGCCGGATTTGTCCCCGTTCGCAAGCCGGGAAAATTGCCTGCCGATTGCTATGAAGTGAAGTATAGCCTTGAATATGGAAACAACAGCCTCGCGGTGCATCGTGACGCGGTTGAAATCGGAGAGCAGGTATTGATCGTCGATGATCTGCTGGCGACCGGAGGAACTGCTGAAGCGACGATCCACCTCGTTCGCCAGTTGGGGGGCATGATCGTTGGGCTCGATTTTCTGGTTGAGCTGAAGAGTTTGAACGGACGCGAAAAGCTCGCCGGCTATGACGTCCACTCAACCATCACGTATCCCTAGGCAGTTTCATTGGTCTCTTCATCGCCACTTGTTCCAAGGGTACCGGGCGTGGTATAGAAGCCGGACCTTTTCGACCCTCCAACCATCTATTTTCGGAGTGGACCTTCTATGGCGACGAAAACACAGACGAAAAAAAAGGATGTGGTGAAGACGAAGCCGGTAGCACCCAGCCTCAAGAAGCCGCAACCGGTCGGTTCCAGTACGAGTTCAGCGGCTAAGACGGCCACCGAGGTCGAGATAGAGACGCCCATACGGCCCAAGGAAACCGCCAAAGAGCGAGAAGCGAGGGAGCAGCGACAGGAAGTGCTCCATAAAATGCTTCTTGGTAAACGACAAGAGATCATTAAGGAGATTGAAGAAAGCCTGGGGCAATCTCTGACCGAGGACCAGCAGCGGCGTTTGGAATCAGCGCGTGACGTCGGGGACCAGGCTTTGATGGATCTTGAGCGCGAACTGGGTATCTCCTTAATGGAGATGCGCAACCGCCGGCGACAATCGATCGACGAAGCGCTCACGCGTCTGCACGAAGGAACATATGGCATTTGTGCAGAATGCGGTGTCGAGGTCAGTGAGAAGCGACTCCAAGCGGTTCCTTTCGCCAAGCTGTGCGTGGAGTGCCAATCGCGCGCGGAACTGCTGGAGAAAATCGAACGCGAAGAAGATCGCGACTAGCTCCGAAGACGTTCTCCTCACGGTATCCTGCATTGCCTTCTCTCCCTCGCATGCACGGGTCTAGCACCGGACGAGCGGTCGTTCTCGCCAGCGGCGGACTGGACTCCACTGTCGCAGCGGCCGTTGCACGGCAAGATGGCTACACGCTTTATCTGTTGACCATCGCCTACCGGCAGCGGCATAGTGTGGAGATTGAGCGGGCGAGACAGGTGGCAACAGCCCTGCAGGCTCAACAGCATGTGGTGGTGGACGTCGATTTGCGGACAATCGGAGGATCAGCCCTCACCGACGATCTTCCGGTTCCGAAATACGAGAGTGAATCTGAACGGAGCAAGGACGTTCCCATTACCTACGTGCCAGGACGAAACTTGATCTTTCTCTCGCTGGCGGCCGCCCATGCGGAAGTGCTGGGAGCCTCGGTCATCTATTTTGGCGCCAATGTGATCGACTATGCCGGATATCCCGATTGCCGTCCGGAGTTCATCAAGGCTGTGGAAGCGGCCATTCAGGCTGGAACAAAGGCAGGTATGACGGGCAAGCATATTGAAATCCGTGCTCCGCTGCTTAGAATGAGCAAGACCGAGATTATTCAACTCGGCATGACTTTAAACGTTCCCTTTCATCTGACGCATAGCTGCTATGACCCTGTCGGTTCGCTTGCGTGTGGGCGATGCGATAGCTGCCTCGTGCGCAGGCGGGGATTTGCGGAAGCAGGAGTTGTAGATCCGGTTCCCTATGCGGTATGTTGACGAAGCGATGGCTCGAATAACTGATCCGGTCGTATGAAATCGTCACGGATGATATGGGTGAGCACGGTTCTGCTGATGCTCGGTACAACACCGGCATGCAGCCAGAATGGGGGGGAACCGAAGGTCACGGGAACTGTCGCTTCCGCTCCCGCCGAATTGCGTAACGGAGAGCAGAAATTCAACGCCAACTGTTCGATCTGCCACGGGGTCGGGGGAGTCGGTACTACCCAAGGCCCACCGCTGGTCCACAAAGTGTATGAGCCCAATCATCACGGTGATGCGGCCTTTCAGCGAGCAGCAGCCAATGGCGTGAAGTCTCACCATTGGCAATTCGGAGACATGCCAAAGATCACCACCGTCGTGCCCGACGACGTGGATCATATCGTGAAATACGTTCGCTGGCTGCAGAAACAGGCCGGCATCTTCTAGCTTCTCACCTCGCGTTTCCTCAGCGTCTCGGCTTACCTCATCGGTTCACGGTTTCGTCCGTCAAGAACGAGATGGCATGATGATCGTTATATTTCGCGATGACGTTAACCCCCCTAAACCAGGGTTCAGCTGATGTCTTTCCTTGTCGATTACCAGGGCTTGGGAAGACGAATCCTCGAGCGAACAAAGTTCACTGGGGGACTTCCGAGTCGCTTCTCAGGCTCAGCCGGTTCATTCTTCTATCCATGAACTATCGTCACCTGGGAGGATTGAAATGCTGAAGTATGCTTTGTGCGCTCTGGCAGCGTTCCTCATCGTGATAGGGGTGGTGCCTAATGAAGGATGGTCGGAACAAACCTCTTCGACATTACACCGAAGTCTCCAAGGCGTCATCGTTGATAAAGCCGGCTCGCCTGCCGTGAAAGTACCTGACGGCACGGTGTACCCCTTGAATAAGAACCGTGCACTTCGACATGGCCATGAGCTGCCCAAAGTTGGTGAGGAAGTGACCGTCGTCCTTGATGAAAACAATGCGGTGCTTGAGGTTCATCCGAAGGGAACGGAATCGAAGCATCGGTTTATCACCGGGGATGTGGTAGCCGTGGGACTTCGACAAGGAACCATTACGTTGAAGACGCCGGAAGGAGAACAATCGTTCCCGCTTGAAAAGCGAGAATTGTCGGCCTCTATTCGCGATGGAGCGACGGTAACGGCGGAAATCAACGAAGTGGGGAGTGTTATTGATCTGCACCCTGCGGAGCACAGGCAGTTACAGCCTGGAGAAACAAGCACTCCGATCAACCGATCGCACTAGCGCGACCATGAGCGATCGGCTACTAGCGTGCGCTCATCGTAAAGCGAACAACACGAGGTTGGCCTGAATTCAGGAGTTCTCTGGTCGAGCAGTCTCTCCTCACCGGCGCTTCGGTGTCCATTTCTTCGCTCGTGTTTCCGCTTCAGCGATCTGTTCGGCGGTCATCTGCGTAGCCAGTGCATTGCGCGCTTCGGCCGCTCGTTTCTCACCGTATGCGGCCGAGAGGTTGTACCACATGTGTGCGTCGATGAAATTCTGAGGGACGCCGCGTCCTCGCTCATACATCATCCCCAGCTTTGCAAATGCCAACGCATTTCGTTGTTCGGCGGCTTTCTGAAACCAATACAGCGCCATGGGATCACTGAAGGGGGCGCCTTGCCCAAGAGAGTAGAGTGTTCCGAGGTTGACTTGCGCGTCGGCATGCCCTTGGTCCGCGGCTTTCTTAAACCAATCCTTGGCTTCGAAATGGTTTTGCGGAAGACCGCGTCCTTCGCTATAGAGCAGGCCTAATTGATTTTGGGCATCAGGATTTCCGCTCTGCGCGCGTTTGAGTATTTCGCTCACCGCCGATCCGCCAATGAGCGGTTGAGGTGGAGTAGGGGGTGGCGCAGTGCAGCTTGAGACGAGAGATGACACCAAGAGGAGTCCTACAAGAGCAACAAACTGGTAGGGCAGCGGCCGGTGAAACATTCTGACGATTGTTACCAGATTAATACCTGCTGGTCGGCTAGCGGGCCACAAAAAACCATCCTACTCAGCCAAAGGCCGTGAGTTCAAGAAAGAATTTCGGGTAGGAAGTGTGTTGGAGGGAAGTTATGGGTATCACGATGCGTGGGACAGGCTCCTTGGCTGCTAGGAGGAGTTGAATGACGTGAGAGACCTCACATTGTGGATTCCGACAGACGCTTCGGCGCGGTGTTTGGACTGGAGAGATCCTTGGGTTATCGTTCTTCAGGCGCATCCTGCGCTTTCGGTTTCCAATTCCGAGCCAGGAATTGTCCCTGGGCGACTTGAGTCGGCGTCATATCGCGGGCCAGTCGGTCTCGCCACTTCGCACCCTCCTCATGCCCATTGGCTGCCGCCAGGTTATACCACTGGTAGGCTTGTACGACATCTTTGGGGACACCTCGAGCTTTTTCATAATGGGTTGCGATAAGAAACATCGCAGCTCCATGTCCATGATCTGCAGCCAGGCGGCACCACCGGAAGGCTTCCTGATAGTCCTGCGGCATCCCAAGGCCCTTGTCCGACAGCACGCAGAGTCTGTAGAAGGCGTCCGGATGCCGCTGCATCGCCGCCATGCGATACCACCGAACGGCTTCTCGGTGGTCCCGAGGCAAGGCGTTCTCGTATTGCAAACCGAGGTGGTATTGGTCCTGGGCACTTCCTTGCTCCCCCACAGACTGAAACCCATCGATACGTGTCACAGATTCGTGCACATCCACGTAGGGTGATTTAGGCGGATCGATACATCCCGGTAGTGTGCTGAAGATGGCTAACGTGATGAGATAACGTAAGCCGGTGGTCATGACATCTCCTTTGTTGCGATCAGTCTGGCTGGATGCCTTCCCGACAGTCAATCAGCAAAGTATCAAAGTCTACTGTAGCACATGTCACACGCTAGGTGGCGAGAGCTCTTGATCGAGATCGGGATTTCATCTCATCCTTGCGCTATTCTCGGCACCACTTATACTGCCTAGGTATGCTATTTAATTTACTTAGGAGGATTATATGAGGGTGCTCGTTTGCTCAACTCTTCTTCTGGTGTGCATGTTTGGTCATTCGGGGTTAGTCCGAGCGGAGGAAGAGGTTCGGGTCAGGCCGGTTGATGGCTATTCTCAGGTTTCGGTGGCTATGCGTTTCCCTTCAAGACAGACCTCTCATTATCAGGACTCACGCTAAGAGATGTGGAACTTGACAATTCTCCTTCCCTTGGTGCGAAGCTTGGGATGTGGAGCACGGCTCCTCGAAAAACCTTGGGGATAGATGTCGGAGCTGAAATCGACGTGACGTACTTCAGCCCCTATGCCTCCAGCGGACAAGTAGTGTCGTCGAACCTTGGACTTGCCCAGTTGGTAACAACACTTGATTTCCAGGCAATTTACTTTGGTGTCAATGTTCTGGCCCGTTACCCGATGGGAGTTACCTCGGAACTTCCAAACGGACGATGGTTCCCGTTCATCGGGGTGGGTGGAGGAGGGCTTCGACTCACTTTTCAAGTACCTGGAATAACGAACGAAGGTCGGGGCACGGCGCCGGCATTTCAGGGGGTTGGAGGAATGAAAGTGTTTTTAACGAAGCACTTTGCTGCGTTTGCAGAAGGAAAGTTTATACACGCCTCTAACTCGATAGAAGTTCAAGGTGGCCCCCCAATTGATCTAACTCTGAATTCAGTCCATAGCGTTGCGGGACTGTCGTTTCACTTCTACTAATATACTTTAAGGCTGGGAGCATAGGAATTCCGGACCATGTTCCCAGCCAATCCGATACCTCTTCGACAACGCCCTTTCTGATTTGACACCAGTCATCGAGAGTCGTAGCCTGGTGCGCAGTCATGTTGCGCAAATGCCATTCGTTTTCCCATCGGAACGTTCCGTATATGTTTGACGGGAAAAGAATTTTGAGATGCTTGTTATTTATGGGGCTTTTGTCTCTCCTGCCTACGCTGCCGGCTGTGGCTGAGGGGGAATTTTCGCCTTCGTCGATCAAAAAGGGCGTCCTCCTGGTTGCCAGTCCGTCGCTGAGTGATCCCAACTTCCATCAAACCGTCCTGCTTATTATCGAACACGGAGGAAGAGGCACAGTCGGTCTCATTTTGAATCGTTCCACGAACGTACTGGTATCCGAAGTTTTGCCGGACCTCACCGTGCTCAAGGGAACGCGCTACCGATTGTTTGCCGGCGGTCCGGTCGAGCGAACGCAGCTTGTCTTGTTGTTTCGATTGAAGAGCCCGTATCCTGATACGCGATTGATCGTTGATGGAGTCTATGTCGGTACGCCGAGAGTTCTCGAACGCATCATGGCTCAACCTAAATCGTCCGAAACCTTTCGCGCTTTTGCCGGTTTGGCCGGATGGGCACCGGGGCAGCTCGACTATGAAATGCTTCAGGGATCGTGGGGCGTCTTACCATCGGACACCTTCAACATCTTTGATAAGGACCCAGCCACCCTTTGGCCTGACAGTATCACCCGCCTCCAGGCGCCCAGAGCCATTTCCAGTACGCGATCGTCCTGAAGACAATAGGGCTGTTCAAGAGCCCAACAACAAAAATCAGAAGGGATGTGCGCTTATCCCAACTTGCCGAGGCGCGACTGAACAATGCTGATGGCTGCAATAGCGGCAGTCTCTGCCCGCAGGATGTGCTGACCCAGGGTAATCGGTTGGATTTCCGCCTGTTCGGCCGCGAGCATTTCTTCCTTGCTCCAGCCTCCTTCAGGGCCGATTAAAACCAGTATGGAACCAGTCGCATCGTGCGGGAGTTCGATCGTCTGCAAATTGTTCCCATCTCGCCGTTCGGTAAGCATGAGTGTCACGGTATCGGTCACATGGCTTCTCAGAAGTGATATGAGAGAATGTGGTGGAGTGATGGACGGGACTCGCCATTGTTCGGATTGTTGCGCGGCTTCGAGGGCAATGCGTTGCCACCGGGCAAGCTGATGGTCCACACGGTCGGCTTTGAGTTGCACCACGCTATGCCGGCTTTCAATCGGCATGAGTGTATCCACGCCCAGCTCGGCGGCTTTCTGAATCACCCAATCCATCTTTTCGCCTTTGAGGAGCGATTGACCGAGGAATAGGCGCGGGACGCGCCGAGGCGGTTCCTGAATCGTATCGAGAATGCGCCCGGTGAGAGCTCCTTTGGAAACGTCGGTGATCTCCGCACGATATCTGGTGCCTAGCCCATTGCCGAACCACAGGGATTCGCCGATGCTGACGCGCAGGCTGTTCCTGAGATGGGTCAGTAAGTCATCCGTGACTGTTATGGCCGGTGGAGCGATGCACTGGGGGGAAACGAAAAACACAGACATGTGGGACTCTGAAGATCAGGAAGGCCGGGCTACTCGAAAAACGTCTTCATCTTGTCGAAGAAGCCGTCGCCGTTGGCTTCCATGGACATGCCGCTCTCTTTGGCGAACTCTGTCAGCAGCTCCTTCTGCCGGGGAGTCAGTTTAGAAGGAATCTGGACCTTGATCGTATAGATCTGGTCGCCTGTCCCGCCGCCCTTCAGGCTGGGAATACCCAGCCCCTTAATCCGAAGGACCTTGTCGTGCTGGGTACCGGCCGGCACCTTGATGACGGTGTCTCCCTTGAGGGTCGGAACTTCCACTTTCCCACCAAGGACGGCCGTCACAAGACTGATCGGGACGTCGCAGGCGATATCGAGGCCTTTTCGTTGAAAGATCTGATGAGGCTTAACGGTTATGGCCACATAGAGATCGCCGGGTGGACCGCCATTGGGGCCATGCTCTCCTTCATTGGAGAGCCGAAGTCGCATACCGGTTTCAATACCGGCTGGAATTTGCACGGAGATCGTGCGCTCTTTGTATACCCGTTGGCGGCCCTGGCATGTCACGCAAGGCTCCGTCACGAAGTGACCGGTGCCTTCACATTGGCCGCATGGCCGGCTGACGCTGAAGAACCCCTGCTGAAACCGAAGTTGCCCCGCGCCTTTGCAACTGGCGCATGTCTTGATGGCTGCCGCTGACTTCGCCCCGGTCCCCTTACAGTCGATGCAAATTTCCCAACGCGGAATTTTGAGTTTGGCCTCTTTCCCATAGACGGCTTCCTCAAACGTAATCTCGAGGTTGTATTGGAGATCGTTGCCACGCTCAGTTCGAGTTCCCCCTCCTCCTCGAGTTTGGCCGAAAAAGTCTTCGAAAATATCGTTAAAAACGTCTCCAAATCCTCCGCGCCCGAAATCGAATCCGTCGAAGCCGGCCGGACCCTGTTGCGCGCCGGCATGACCGAACATGTCGTAGCGTTTTCGCTTCTCCTGATCGCTCAGCGTTTCATAGGCTTCGTTGATTTCTTTGAATTTTTCTTCAGCGGTCTTCTTATGGTGAGCGTCGGTGTGGAGATCCGGATGGTGCTGGCGGGCGAGTTTTCGATACGCTTTCTTCAGATCGTCTTCAGAGACGTTCCGATCAACACCGAGAGTTTCGTAGTAATCGCGTTTCGACACAGGTGCCATTGTACTGAGCGTCTGGAATGGCCGAGTTCCCGAACGTGCCGGGAACTCGGGCTGTCTGATGCGCTATTTTAGGCTATTTCTTGTCTTTGTCTACTTCTTCAAATTCTGCATCCACGACTTTCTCGTCGGTCTTTGCCCCCTCGGTACTCCCGCCGTCCGCCGTCGCACCCGGTTGCGGACCCGGAGATGCAGCGGCTTTCTTGTACATTTCTTCGGCCAATTTATGCGAGGCAGTCATGAGCGACTGAGTTGCCGATTCGATTGCCTCGGCATCGGTGCCCTCCAGCGCCTTCTTGACGGCTGCAATGGCATCCTGGATCTTGGTCTTTTCCTCAGCGGAAACCTTGTCGCCGTATTCCGTGATGTTTTTTTCTGTTTGATAGACCAGATTATCCGCTTGGTTCTTGGCTTCGGCGAGCTTGCGGCGCTTTTTATCGTCTTCCGTATGCGACTGAGCATCCCGAACGAGGTTCTCAACCTCTTCTTTGCTCAGACCGCTGGAGGCCGTGATCTTGATGGATTGTTCCTTTTGAGTGGCCAAATCCTTAGCTGAGACGTGCACGATGCCGTTGGCATCGATATCGAACGTCACTTCAATTTGCGGCATGCCGCGAGGCGCCGGTGGAATGCCGACCAAGTCGAACTGCCCAAGAAGCTTATTGTCATTGGCCATTTCCCGTTCGCCTTGGAATACCCGGATGGTGACAGCCGTTTGATTATCGGCTGCGGTCGAGAACACTTGGCTCTTCTTGGTTGGAACGGTCGTATTGCGCTCGATCAGTTTGGTGAACACGCCGCCTAGGGTCTCGATGCCCAATGATAAGGGAGTGACATCAAGGAGCAGAACGTCCTTGACCTCTCCTTTGAGGACTCCGCCTTGGATTCCGGCTCCAATGGCAACGACCTCGTCAGGATTGACTCCACGATGCGGTTCCTTCCCAAAGAAGTCCTTGACGACCTGAATCACCTTGGGCATGCGGGTCATGCCGCCGACCAACACGATCTCTTGGATATCCTTGGCGGTGACACCGGCGTCAGACAAGGCCTTGCGGCAGGGTTCGATCGTGCGCTGGACCAAGTCATCTACGAGCTGTTCGAGTTTTGCCCGAGTCAGCTTTGTGACCATATGCTTAGGGCCGCTGGCATCGGCGGTGATGAACGGCAGGTTGATTTCCGTTTCTTGAGACGAGGACAATTCGATTTTAGCCCGTTCCGCCGATTCTTTCAGGCGTTGGAGTGCCATCCGGTCTTTCCGCAAATCGATGCCTTGGTCTTTCCTGAACTCGTCGACCAGCCAATCCATCACGCGTTGATCGAAGTCATCGCCACCGAGATACGTATCTCCGTTGGTAGATTTCACCTCGAAGACACCTTCGCCGATTTCGAGGACGGAGATGTCGAAGGTCCCGCCGCCCAAATCGTACACGGCGATCCGTTCATCCTTCTTCTTGTCTAGGCCGTATGCGAGGGAGGCCGCCGTCGGTTCGTTGATGATGCGGAGAACGTTCAGACCGGCAATTTGGCCGGCATCTTTTGTCGCTTGACGTTGGCTGTCGTCAAAATAGGCGGGAACCGTGACAACGGCTTCGGTCACTTTCTCACCGAGATAATCTTCGGCCGTCTGCCGCATTTTCTGCAGAATCATGGCTGAGATTTCCGGTGGGCTATAGCGTTTGCCGCGCAATTCCACGTGCGCATCGCCGTTATCGGCCTCGACCACTTTATAAGGAAGCCGTTTCAAGGCCTCTTGAACTTCACGGCTCTTAAACTTACGTCCCATCAGGCGCTTCACCGAGAAGATGGTGTTTTCCGGATTGGTAATGGCTTGCCGTTTTGCGATTTGGCCGACCAGCCGTTCAGTCTTGTCGGTGATGGCCACGACGGAAGGAGTGGTCCGGCTCCCTTCGGCGTTGGCGATCACGACGGGGTCTCCGCCGCTCATAATCGCCACACAAGAGTTGGTGGTCCCGAGATCGATACCGATGACTTTACCCATTGGTGGACTCCTTCCTTCTCGACCAGGTCGACTGAATGAGATCAGTTCGTCGCTGAGTCATGTTCGCGTGCATGGGCCGGGCCTGACGAGACACTGACCATTGCAGCCCTCAGAATTCTATCGTGTAACCGATAACCCTTTTGAAACTCGTCCAACACTTTATTGGCCGGCAGGTCGTCAGACGGCACGTAAGAGACTGCTTGATGTGTGCTTGGGTCGAACTCCTGGCCGGTTGTTTCTACCGCCTGTACGCCGAACTTCGCAAGGACGCCGGATAGCTGCTTGAGTGTCAGTTCCACGCCTTGGATTAATGCCGTATCGCCTCCATTTGTCCGAGACGCCTTGATTGCGCGCTCCATATTGTCGACAACCGGCAACAGCTCTTTCAAAAGCTGTTCATTCCCGAATCTAATTTGGTCACGCTGGTCGCGTTGTGTCAGGCGTTTGTAGTTTTCAAACTCGGCGGCCAGCCGGAGGTACTTATTATTAGCCGACTTGCATTCTTCAGTCTTAAGGGCCAACTCGTCCTGAAATGAGGAACTCGTCGTGTCCTTTACGGAAGAATCATCTTCTAAACCATCGATTGTATTGGCGTTTGTTTTTTCTTGGTCTTGATCGTCGTTCATTCTGATGCCTCTACAGCGCTGGAGATATCCATAGGAGTCAGGGAAGTCAACGGGTAAAAGGAAAATAAAATGATGCGGATGAGAAGAAAATCAGGTCCACTGCGTCAAACTGGCGCCCCGGGCGCGGCGATAGAGAAGTTCGAGCCCATTCAAGGTCAGGAAGGGTTCAATATGTTGGATTGACTTCGCTTCTGGAGCGATCACCGGAGCCAATCCGCCTGTGGCGATCACATACGAGGTACGTCCCATTTCTTCTTCCATCCGCCGGACTAGGGTATCTACGAGACCGGCATAACCGAATACGAGCCCCGCTTGAATGCTCCCGGCTGTATCGACGCCGATGACAGTCTTAGGCCGAGCGAGCTCGACCTTGCTCAGTTTTGCAGCCCGGGAGAAAAGGGCATCGGCGGAAATCGAGAGGCCCGGAGCGATTACGCCTCCGAGATATTCGCCGAGGTGACTGACGGCACAAAACGTCGTGGCTGTGCCGAAATCAACGATGATGAGATCACGGCGAAACTTATGATAGGCCGCGGCCGCGTTCACGATACGGTCGCTTCCGATCTCTTTCGGGTTCAAGTACTTCAGCGTCAAGCCTGTGTCCATCTCGGATGAGACAATGATCGGGGTGCAGCGAAAGGATGTTTCGACCATCGATTCGAATGTTTCCGTGAGGGCAGGTACGACGCTGGAAATGATGGCGCCGGTGATTTGCTCGGGGACACGGCCGCTTCGCGCCATGACGCTGAGGCAGAGGACGCCGTACTCATCGGCTGTGGTCTTAGGGTCGGTCGCCAATCGCCAATGGGTCAGCAGAGTCGATCCGTCAAAAATCCCCCCGACAATGTTGGTATTTCCGATGTCGATCGCCAATAGCATAGGGCCTATTCTACTCGGCATGGTGCCGCTTTCGCTACTCTCTCAGATGAAACACATCCGCTGCACGCACGTCGATGAGGGGCATAGGTTGTGACCGAGATTGAGGTGACAGGGTTCTTACTTGCAACGCGCCATCGGCAGAAATTGCTTCTGCGGTGCCGCTGATCTCTTGATCGTCCCTGAAAAGGACGCGCACCTGGCGTCCCAGTGTGGTGCAGCGAGTGGTGTAGGCCTGCCGCAGCCGGACCGGCCCATGGGATCGAAGCTCGCCAAGCCACTGTTCAAGTTCCAGCAGCAGTTGTGCGATGAGGCGATTGCGGTCGATCGGCTGCTGGGAAGCTTCGAACAATGATGCGGCAATCGGTCGCAAGGCTTCCGGAAAGGAGTCCGGCGGCGAGTTCACGTTGAGTCCGATTCCGATGATGACCACTGGCTCATTGGACAAAGGGACGATACCTTCGCAGAGAATGCCCCCGATTTTGCGTTCATGGAAGAGCAGGTCGTTGGGCCATTTCAGAGCGAGGGACACGCCGACTGCTTGTTGAATGGCTTCGGCGACGGCGAGCGCGCTGACAAGCGGCACCCAGGATAGCCATTGCGAAAGGGAGAGGTTCTGTCCCATTTGACGTACGATGACCGAACAATAGATGTTCAGTCCTGGCGGAGAAAACCAGACCCGTCCATGTCGTCCATACCCGCCGGATTGACTCTCTGCGACCACAACAGTGCCGTGCGCCGCACCGTCCTGAGCGAGAGCATAGGCCTCCTTGTTAGTCGAGGGGAGGTCTTGGTGGACATACAGGGAATGACCAAGTGACTGGGTCGCGAGGGTGCTTCGGATATCGTCAACGCTGAGCGGGGTGGAAGAAGACATTGATTAGGAGTGTCGGATTGGTGATCGTTTCGACAAGGTCAAAACCAGGCTGATTGCCGTTGCCGGGGCTGAATGGGTGAGCGCTCCGATCGAAATGCGATCGGCACCGGATGCCGCCATGGCTCGGACGTTCTTGAGGGTGATGCCGCCCGATACTTCCACAAGCGCCCGTTTTTTGATCAAAGCGACGGCACGTCTCACCATGCTTGGAGCCATATTGTCCAGCAGGATGATATCGGGTTTTCCCGCAAGTGCTTGTCGAACATCAGAGAGCGACTCCGTTTCGACGATAATCGGCAGGGCGTTTGACCGATGAGCCTGAGCTAATCGGCATGCTCGTTCAACCGGCCGTTGATTGCGCTGCAGAAGAGCGAGGTGGTTATCTTTTATGAGAATGCCGTCGCTCAATGATTGTCGGTGATTGATCCCTCCGCCGAGCGAGACGGCCCATTTCTGCAGCGCGCGCCAGCCGGGAAGGGTTTTTCTCGTATCCAAAATGCTGACGGAATAGCCGCGCACGGCTTGGCAAAACTGTTGCGTCAACGTGGCAATACCG